>PLIR01000220.1 GCA_003139415.1 Myxococcales bacterium
CCCGCGCCCGCGCCCACGCCCACGCCCGTATCAAGCGATCTCTCGGCTTCGCCTCACCGATTGCTGGACCGTCATCGCCTCCGGCTCCAGCCGCTCGCTCTCGATGCCCGTCACCGCGTGCGACGTCGACGACGCATCCGACCCGGCGCGCGGCCGGTGCGCGGAGGCCGGACCCGACCGCAGCTCGGCGAGGCGCTCGCACTTGGCAATGAGCGCGGGGGTCCCCGTGCGGCGAAACCAGTGGTCCACGAGCGACAGACTCAGGCTGTACTCGTCCGCCCGGCCGGCCATCCACGCGATCTTCGCGCGCGCCTCGTGGAGGAACCCCTGCACGAGCGGGTGCTGGCTGTCGCGGAAGCGCTCGAGGAGGCCGTCGATGCGCGCGAGGCCCGCCTCGACGTCGCCGAGGCCCGCCTCGGCCACGGCCATCTGGATGTCTACCGGGAGAAAGAGCGAGACGAACTCGCGGTCGTCGTCCGTGATGTGGGCGAGGGCGCGCTCGCAGGTGTCTTTGGCCTCCTGGTAGAGGCCGAGCTCGTTCTTTCCTCGCGCGAGGAAGCCCAGGGCCGGAGCCCACCCGATGAACGAGCGCGGCGCTTGGGCTTCGATCTCCTCCGACAGGGCCTTCGCGGTGTCGTCGATCCCGTCGCCCAAGACGAGCGACAGCGAGTGCCTCGCGAGCCTCGCGTACATCCTCAGCGACGGCACGGTGCGGCTCTGCAGCTCGAGGCCCGCCGTCACGCGCGTCAGCGCCTCGACGTCCGAGAGGTTGGTGTAGAGCGGGATGAGCGACGCGCCCTCCCACATCTCGACTTGCCACGCGCTCCCGACGTGCGCGGCGTAAAGCTCGACCTGCTCGCGGTGGGGCGCCGCCTTCGCGAACTCGCCCCGGTTCATGTAGTAGAGAAAGCGGATCTGGCTCGCGATCATCGAGTAGAGCTTGAGACCGGCCGCGTCGAGGGCGTCGGCGCTCTCCAGGGCGGCGCGCCCGTCCTCGGCCAGGGCGGCGAACGAGCCGCGGGCGTAGTGTGCGCCCGTCACGTAGAGCGGACGCGTCTCGGCCGTGAGCGTGGGGTAATAGCGAGGGTCGGCCAGGCGCTCGAGCAGCGTGTCGAGCGACCGCATCGCGACGGCCTGCCGCTCGCGGGCGATGTCGCCGAGCGCGCGGCAAAACTTGAGGATGCCCCGCGGGGTCAGCCGCGCGGGGAGCACGTCGAACACATCGAGCACGCCCGCGACGTGCTCCGCGCGCACGGCGTCGAGCGACGCCGCGCCGATCCCCGCCAGCGTCGACACCGCCCCGAAGAGCTGGATGAGCATCTCCCGGAACGGGTACCCGCGGTCGGCCTTCGGGCTCAGCTTGTAGCGGACGAAGGCCACGAACAGGCCCAGCGCGAGGCCGATCCTCTTGCCGAAGATGCCCCGGAGGGTGCGCGCCGACCGGACGCCGGAGAGGTCCTCGCATGCGTCGATGGCTTCGTCGCCGTAGATGTCGCCCCAGGAGCGGTCCTCGTAGTAGCCGCTGTACGCGAGCGCGGTGAGCAGCGGCAGCCGGGCGTAGATGGATCGCCGCCGCCTCTTGTAGACGACGAGCGCGGCCTCGATCGCCTCGCCGACGCGGTGCAGGTTCGCCGTGAGCCTGCGCACGACGCCGCTGTCGTGCGTGACCCCGGCGATGAGGTCGGCGCCCTCGATGTCCGCGCCGCCCTTGATGAGGTGCCAGCCGGCTTCGATGCGCAACGCGGGCTCGCCGGGCCCGGCGAGCAGGGCGAAAGCCCCGCCGAGGCGCTTGTGGTTCTGCTCGCAGCGCCGCTCGTCCATGCCGCCGAGCAGCGCCTCGCGCAGCGCGGCGCTGCTGAAGCGGTAGCCGTCCTCGTCGACATAGAGCACGTCGTTGCGGGCGAGCTCGTCGAGCAGGCCGAGGACAACGCGATCGTCGGCGTCCGCGACCAGCAAGCGGCACAGCGCGAGCGTCGGTGGTTCGTGCTGCAGGCTGAGACATTCGGCCAGACTGCGCGCCGCCTCGCTCATGAGGGCGACGCGGACGAGGATGGCGTCCTCGAGCGCCGCGGGGAGCTCGACCTCGGGGCGATCGGCGGGGAGCGCCCAGACGCCGTCGATGTAGCGCACGACCTGCGAAGCGACGAGGTGGCGCAGGATCTCCACGCAGTGAAGGGGGCTGCCCGCCGTGCGCCCCTGCAGCCAGTCGGCGAGGCGCTCGACGTTCGGGGCGCTCCCGAAGAAGGACCGCACGAGCTCCAGCGTCTCGGCCGGCGAGAGGCGCAAGAGCGAGACGCGCGTGCACTGGCTACGGAGCGAGACGAGGCCGGAAGCCTGACGAGGGTCGCGCCGTTCGCGCTCGCTGACGACGAGCAGGATCGGGTGCGTGAGCGTGAGCTTGGCCAGCCCCGCGAGCAGGCCGAGGCTCGCGTCGTCGGCGTCGTCCACGTTGTCGATCACGACCATCAGCGGCTTGGCGCGACTGAGCTCGCTGAACCACCCTTCGAGCGACCCGGCCGACCGGGGCTCGACATCCGAGGGAGGGGGCCGGCTCGTCGAGCTGGAGGGTGGTGGGGGCGCCATCGATGGAGAGGTCGCCGGCACCGCGGGCGCCGCCAGCGGGGGCACGGAGGCCGAGTGGGCCATGCCGGGAGACGGGGGAATCGACGCGTGCGCGGCGAGTCGGGCCTCGACGTCGCGTCCGAGGGCGACGAGGGCCGGACGACACGTCCCCGCGCAATCCCGGGCCATCTTGGGCAGGGCGTCGATCATCCGCACGGCGAGGGCGCGGGCCGTGCCCTGCCATTGCGCGTGCATGCTCGCGTCGACGCGGAGCACGGCGGCGCCGGCCAGCTGGGCGCGCAGGCCGATCTCTTCGAGCAAGCGCGTACGGCCCATCCCCGTCCCCGCCTCGAGCCGGACGGCGCCGCCGCTTCCGCGCAGCAGCGATTCGGTGCGCTCCTTGAAGTCCTCGAGCAGGGCCGCCCGCCCGACGAACCGCGGGTTGGTGAGGAAGCTCTGCGCAAGGCGGTCGGCCTCGTCGCCTCCCTCGGGCGTCAGCTGGCCCACGGCGTTCAGCCGGGCGATGACCTCGGCGGCGCTCGACGGGCGCGCCAGCGGATCGGCGCTGAGCATCGAGAGCACGAGCGCGTCGAGCTCTTTGGGAATGTCTTCTACGAGGGCGCTCGGGGCCACCGGATCGGTCTTCCAGATCTCGGCGAGCTGCTCGATCTGCCGAGCCGGGTACGCGTGCCGTTCGGTGAGCACCCAGTACGCGAGCGCTCCGAGCGAGTACAGGTCGGCGCGCTGATCGAGGGGCGCGCCTTTGAGGGCCTCCGGCGGGATGGCGGGCGGGGTGCCGACCACGAGGCGCGAGCTGCCGAACGACGCCAGCGCGCCGAAGTCGATCAGCTTGCAGTGGCCATCGGGCGTCGTTCGCACGTTCGACGGGCTGAGGTCGCGGTGGATCAAGCGGCGCGCGTGCAGCAAGGCGAGCGACGTCGCGATGTCGCGCAGGAGCGCGCACGCCTGGCGGTAGGGCAGGGGCGCGCAGCCTCGGAGGTCGTGCCCCTCGAGGTACTCCATCGTGTAGTAGGGGCCGCCCTCGTCGACGCCGTAGTCGAAGACGCGGATGATGCGCGGGTGATCGAGGCCCGCGAGGACCTGGTATTCGCGCTCGAACGCGTCGACGAGATACGACTGCTTCGCCGCCTCGCGATTGAGGCGCTTGAGCGCGCGCTCTTCGCCCGTCGAGCGATCGACGACGCGGTAGACGACGCCCATGCCGCCGGACGCAAGCTCCTCCTTTACCACGTACCGGCTCGCGAGCCGCTCGGCGCGCTGCGCGCTGGAGGGGCCGCCGGGGCTGCTCGGCGGCGTGGGCCGGAGCGAGGCGGGCGAACGGGAGGCGCTGGTCATTGTTTCGATCGGGTGAACCGCTGGCCCCGTCAATTCAAAGAATACCACCCAGGACAGTTCGTCGACCTGATCCAGAAGGTTGCGTGCACGCACCTTGCGACGCGCCCCCACGCGCGCCCACGTTCTCGCTCTATGGCTCCCGTGCGTGGCGCTGGTACGCGCTAGGCTCGTGGGATGGCCCTTCTGCGCGCACCGTCCGTCCGCATTCCCCCGCGTGCGGCCGTCGATCGGGCCAAAATCGAGCTTGAGCGCCGCCTCGGGCCGTCGAAGGTGCTGACGGACGCCGAGGCCTGCGCGCCCTACGGGGCCGACGACAGCGACGTCGAGGGGCGCCCCCCGGACGCGGTCGTCCTGGCCGCTTCGACGCAAGACGTCGCGACCGTCCTGGCCGTGGCCGAGGCGTGCGACGTACCGGTGACGCCGCGGGCGGGGGGGACGGGTCGTACGGGCGGCGCGGTGCCGGTGGCCGGCGGGATCGTGCTGGCGACGGGCGCGATCGCGCGCGTGAAGGAGATCGATCGCGCGAACCTCGTCGCCGTCGTCGAGCCGGGGGTCGTCACGGGAGACCTTCACCGCGCGGTCGAAGGCGAGGGGCTCTTCTACGCGCCCGACCCGAACTCGCTCGACAGCTGCTGTCTCGGGGGCAACCTCGCCGAGAACGCCGGGGGCCCCCGGGCCTTCAAGTACGGCGTCACGCGCGACTGGGTGCTTGGGCTCGAGGCGTGTCTCGTGGGCGGCAAGGTGCTGCGGACGGGTAAGCGCACGGTCAAGGGCGTCACCGGCTACGACGTCACGGCGCTGCTCGTCGGCAGCGAGGGGACGCTGGCGGTGTTCACCGAGGCGACGCTTCGCCTCGTGCCGAACCCCCCGGCAGTCGGGACGCTGCTCGCTCTGTTCAGCGACGTGGGGGCCGCCGCGCGGGCGGTGGGGGCGATCGTCGCGGCGGGCGTCGTCCCACGCTGCCTCGAGATGCTGGACGCCGCGACGCTCGCCGCCGTCCGCGCTCAGGGGGTGTCGATCGACGACCGCGCGGGGGCGATGCTCCTCGTCGAGGTCGACGGCGAAGGGGTCGAGGGGGCCCTCGAGCGCGTCGGCGAGGCGGCCTCGGGGCAGCCCGGCTGCGTGGACGTGCTCGTGGCGCAGGACGCCGGTCAGCGGGATCGTCTGTGGGCCGCGCGCCGCATGCTCTCCAAGGCCACGCGCAAGCTGGCCCGGCACAAGCTGAGCGAGGACGTCGTCGTCCCGCGCACGCGCATCGCCGACCTACTGGCGAAGACGGACGCGATCGGCGAGGAGACGGGCGTCCGCCATCTTGCGTATGGTCACGCTGGCGACGGCAACCTGCACGTCAATTTCTTGTGGAACGACGACGCCGAGCGCCCCGCCGTAGATCTCGCGATCGGTTTGCTCATGCGCGCCACGGTGGATCTCGGCGGCACGCTGAGCGGCGAACACGGCATCGGCGTCTCCAAGGCGCAGTACCTCCCGCTCGAACAGAGCGAAGACCTCATCGCCCTGCAGCGCCGCATCAAGCACGCTTTCGACCCAAAGGACCTGCTGAACCCGGGAAAAATCTTCCCAACGGCAGGCCATAGGGCCTGCTAGCGCAGCGCCGTCGTGATGGCATCAAACCTTTGCTGTCATCCCGAGCGCGGCGAGGGACCCCATGGACAAAGGGGCCGCTTCGAGGCTTATCGCTTCGAGTACTGGAAGCGCTTACGGGCACCCGGCTGGCCGTACTTCTTGCGCTCTTTCTTGCGGGCGTCGCGCGTGAGGAAGCCGGCGCGCTTTATGGGGCTGCGCTTCTCCGGATCGGACTTCGTCAGAGCGCGCGCGATGCCGTGGCGCATGGCCTCGGCCTGCGCGCTCTTGCCGCCGCCGGTGCACGTGGCCCACACGTCGAACTGGTCTTGCGCCTCGAGGAGCTCGAGAGCCTGCCGGAGCACCATGCGCGACGTCTCGCGCTCGAAGTAGTCGTCGACCGGAAGGCCGTTGACGACGATGGCCCCCGTCCCGGGCTTGAGCCAGACGCGCGCGATGGCCGTCTTCCGTTTGCCGGTGGCGTAGGTGCGAGAATCGGTGGTGGGCATGCGAGCGGTTGCCGTCAGGAGGTAGCGCCGCCGCCCCTGGAGGGGGAGGGTAGCGGGAGGGGTTTCTGCGCCGCGTGCGGGTGATCGGGCGTCGTGTAGAGCTTGAGCTTCGTGATCATCTCGCGGCCGAGGACCCCCTTGGGGAGCATGCCGCGAACGGCCTTCTCGAACGGGGCGGTGCCGTCGCGCGCGAGCAGGTGCCGGGCGCTCTCGGCGCGGAAGCCGCCGGGGATGCCCGAGTGACGGTAGTAGAACTTCTTGTCGAGCTTGCCGCCGGTGAGGACGATCTTGTCGGCGTTGACGACGACGACGAAGTCGCCCGTGTCCTCGTGCGGGGTGTACGTGGGCTTGTGCTTGCCACGAAGGACGCTGGCCACTTCGCTCGCGAGGCGGCCGAGGGGCTTGCCCGTCGCGTCGACGACCCACCAGGCGCGCGAAGCTTGCGCGCGCGCCTTGGTCATCACGTACGACTTGTTGGGCGTCCGGGCAGGGGCGCTATCCGCAGGAGACGACATCGAGGGCCGCGGAAACTATGTGGGGATCGGCGCTCTGTCAAGGCGACTCGGGCTACCCCTTCAATTTGTGCGTCCAGGTGACCAGGGCCGTCCACATCTGGGGGAGGAGCTTGGCCGTCCCCTCGTCGTGCAGCTGTCCCGATCCGTCGAAGGCATTGTGCGCCGTCCGGACGAAGATTTCGGGTTTGTTGATCGGGTGCATGTCGAGAAAGACCGCGATCTGGCGCAGGTGGTACTGGGCGCGCATCGTGCCCGAGGTCGACCCGCTCGCGCCCATGATGGCCAGGGGCTTTCCGGCGAAGGGCTGGTTGGGCGGACGGGAAGCCCAGTCGATGGCGTTCTTCAGGACGCCCGGGACGGAGAAATTGTACTCGGGGGTCGCGATGAGCAGGGCGTCGGCCTCGGCGATCTGCCGGCGCAGCTTCTCCACGGTCGCGGGGAAGCCTTGGGTGCGGAGATCCTCGTTGTAGGCCGGGATCGCGGAGATGTCGGCGATCTCGACCTTGACGTCCGGTGGGGCCTTCGCGATCGCCGTGCGAAGGAGCGCGGTGTTGAACGAGCCTTTGCGCAGGCTCCCGGAGATACCCAGCACGCGCAGCGTGTCGGTCATGGATGTCCTTGTTCTTCCTCGTGTCGGTGGTCCCTGGCGCCCGCTTCGACCCAGACGGGGGTGTCGTCGAGGCCAGCCGGTCGACTGCGCAGCGCTTCGTGCGGTCGAAACGACGCCTTGTAGCGGAGCGAGGCGCAGCCGCTCACGCAATATCCCAGGTACACGTGTCCGAGCTGCTTTGCCCGGGCGTCTTCGATGAGCTCGAGGACGTTCAGCGTCCCGAGGGACATCCGCGCGTACTCGGGCGCCGGGTCGTGGAAGAAGAACGCGGCCGACATCGCCGCCGGCGTTTCGTCGAAGAGGCCCACGCCGACGAGGCGAGGCGCGCCCGCCGCGTCGTCGTCGTAGAACGCGGCTTCCCGAGCCGAAGGGTGCGCGAACGCGAACTCGAGGCCGTAGCGCTGGTCGTCCTGGGGGTTGGGCGCCCAGCCGCGGACTCGTTCGCGATCGGCGTGCCACCGGGCGTAGAGGTCGAGGCGATCGGGGTCGACACGGGGCGGCCCGACGACGCGTCGCAGCCGAGCCCCGGCGCGCGCCGACCGCCGCTGGCTCTTGTTGGGCGCGAACCGCGCCACGACGACGCGAAGGCTCACGCACTCGGCGCACGAAGCGCACGCGGGGCGGAAGTAAATCGGCCCGAATCGCCGCCACCCTCGTTCGATGAGGGCGCCCGTCTCGGCCGACGACACGTCCAACATCACGCGGACCTCGAGGCTCGCGTGTTCGTCGGGGAGATAGGAGCACGCGTGCGGCGTCTCCACGAACCGATCGACCAGTCGCACGGCCAGAGGAGAAATAGCAGCAGACGCGGGTACAAAGGCAGCCTGCGTGGAGCTCGGCCGGAGCAGGCCGGCCGCGCGGGGCTCGTGCTAGTGTCCCGCGGCTCCGGTGAGTCAGCCCGCCGATAGCCCCGTCACCTACAGCGTCGTCGTTCCCGTCTTCAACGAAGAGGGCAACGTCGAGGCGCTCGCGTCGCGCATCCTGGCGACGATGGACCACCTCGGCGCACCCTTCGAGCTGCTCTTCGTCGACGACGGCTCCCGCGATCGAACGCCCGAGCTGCTGCGCGAACTGGCCGCGGCCGACGCGCGGATTCGCGTGCTCCGTTTCACGCGCAACTACGGGCAGGAAGCCGCGGTCGAGGCGCTGTACCTCAACGCGCGTGGCCGGTGGCTCATCCAGATGGACGGCGATCTTCAGCACGCGCCCGAGGAGATCCCCCGCCTCGTTGCGAAGAAAGACGAGGGGTTCGACGTCGTCTACGGCGTCCGCCGCGGCCGGCACGACCCGCTCTTTCGCGTGGCGGCGTCGCGCCTGATGCAGTGGTCGATGCGCTCGGTCATGGAGATCGAGCTCCCGGAGGACGTCTCGACGTTTCGGCTGATGAGCGCCCGGGTCGCGAGGCTCGTGGCGGCCCTGCCCGAGCGCCGGAAGTTCTTCAGCGCGCTCATCGTGTGGAGCGGCGCGCGCATCGGCACCGTCCA
The DNA here is from genome assembly GCA_003139415.1 of Myxococcales bacterium. Classification (GTDB taxonomy): domain Bacteria; phylum Myxococcota_A; class Polyangia; order Polyangiales; family Polyangiaceae; genus Palsa-1150. The sequence continues at coordinate 8,618 of PLIR01000220.1, forward strand.
GGTGACCCACGCGCCGCGCCACGCCGGGGCCACGCACTACAAGTTCTCCAAGCTCCTGAACCACACGTTCGATCTCATCGTGGGCTTCTCGAGCAAGCCGCTCCGCTACATCGGGACGCTCGGCATCGCGTTCGCGCTCCTCGGCTTCGGGATGGGCGTGTGGGTCATCCTGCGCAAGCTCCTGTGGGACTACGGCGTCATGGGGTGGCCGTCGCTCTTCGCGGCCGTGGTCATCCTCGGCGGGATGCAGCTCGTGGCGACGAGCGTCATCGGCGAGTACATCGCGCGTATCTACGTGCAAGCGCAGGACAGGCCCCTCTACAACGTCGCCGAGCGGCTCAACTTCGAGGCCGCCGCCAACGAAGACCAGATGCAGCGGTCCTCGCACCGCCTGAAGCTTGGCGGGGGAGGGGGCGCCGAGTGACGCGCCTCCTCATCGTGGGGTGCGGCTTTCCGCAGCTCTCGCTCGTGCGGGCCGCCAAGAGGATGGGGCTGCAGGTCCTCGGGGCTGATCGCGATCCGCGTGCGGTCGCGGTGAAGTACTGCGACGAGTTCTTCGAGGTGTCCGCGGGGGACCCGGACGCGGTGCTCGACGTCGTGCGCCAGGCGCGCCCCGATGCCATCACGACGACCGGCAGCGAGGTGCCGCTCAAGGCCACGGCGACCGTCGCGGCTCGCGCCGGCCTTCCGTTTTACGCGGACCCGGAGACCGTGCGCCTCTGCCAGGACAAGGACGCGATGCGCGCGGGTTACGCGGCCGCCGGTCTCGCCGTGCCGGCCTTCGCCCGGTGCGAGTCGCTCGACGAGGCGATCGCGTTCGCGGACAAGCGGGGCTTTCCGATCGTCGTCAAGCCGTCTCGCGGCTGGGGGCAGCGGGGTGTGGCCCGCGTCGAGAACCTCGAGCAGCTCCGCCAGGCCTTCGGCGAGGCGCGTTCGCACTCGGCGACGGCGGGGCTTCCGTCCGCCATGGTCGAAGAGTGGCTCGAGGGACGCGAGGTGTCCGTGAACGGCTGGATCGAGGACGGGAGCCTCGTCAGCTACTGCGTCACCGAGCGCGTCACCGTGCCCGGCAACAAGCCCCTCGGCGTCATGATCGCCGAGGTCTACCCGTCCGGCCTGTCGCCCGCCGACGAGGCACGGGCGATCGACGAGGCGCGGCGGGGGGCGGTAGCGCTCGGCCACACGCGAGGCCCTTGCTACTCGCAGGTCGCCGTGGGGCCGCGCGGCTGCTTTCTGTTCGAGACCGCGGCCCGGCTCGGTGGCGGGTTCGACGCGGACGTGACTCGCCTGGCCAGCGGGGTGGATCTGTACGAGCGCCTGATCGGCATCGCCGTTGTCGACACGACTCTCGAGCGGCGGGGCCCGACGTCGTCCGCACACGGCGCGGCCATCGCGAAGTTTCTCGTGGGCGCCCCCGGCGCCGTCACGGCCGTGAAGGGCCTCGATGACGCGCGCGCCGTCGAGGGCGTCGACGACGCCGAAGTGTTCGTCCCCGTGGGCGGTCGCGTGTTTCCCCTCACCGACAGCGCCAAGCGGGCCGCGTACGTGCTCGCCCACGGCGCCCACCGCGCCGAAGCGATGGCCCGCGCGGACGCGGCGCTCGCGCGCATTCGCATCGACACGCGGCCCGACTCTTCCGTCGGCGTGAAGGCCGACCCTCCCGCCGGGGCGATCCCATGACGACGACGGCGACCAACGGGACCGGCTCCTCGGGCGTCTGGCAGCTCTTCCGCGAGCGCATGTCGCGCGACGCGATTTACGGCGTCGCGTCGTATTGGGACGCACGCGCCGGCGCGAGGACGGGGATGGCGCGGTCGCTCTGGCCGTCGAACACCTTCAACGCGCTCTGGGACGAGCGGCAGCGGGAGATCGTGTCGCGGTGCCTGGGCCCGATGAACGGCCACCGCGTCGTCGACGTCGGGTGCGGCACGGGGCGCATCGTTCGCTGGCTCGCGGAGAACTGCGGCGCGGGCAAGGTGGTCGGGCTCGACTTCTCGGCCGCGACGGTCGAAGCCGCGCGCGCCGAGTCGCCGGCGCTCGTGTCGTCGGGCATCGTGCGCTTCGAGCAGGGCGATGTGGTCGCGGGGGTCGACACCCTCGGTGTCGGAACGTTCGACGACGCCATCGTCCTTGGCTGCCTCTCCGTCGCCTGCCGCGACGAGGCGGCGCTGAAGAAGGCCATCGCCAACGTCGCGCGCCTGATCCACAAGGGCGGCCGTGTGCTGCTGCTCGAGCCGATCCATCGCTCGCCTCTGCTGAGGCGCGTGCTCGACCTCGGCGTCGAGGAGTGGATCGCATGCGCCAACCAGGCCGGGCTTGCCTTGACGCGGGTGGACCGGATGGGCTTCGTTCCGGTGCGGCTCGTCTTCTCGGTCCGGGACCTGCCGCGACCCGTCGTCGCGCCCGTGTTTCGCGCGGGCGAGCGCCTCCTCGATGGGGCCCCGTGGCTCGCGCCGCTGTCGGACTACAAGCTGCTTCTCTTCACCCGTACGGCGTGAGGCGCCCGTGACGATCGGCACGCTCGTGCTCCTCTTCGTCGCCGCTGCCGTGGGCGGGGCGATCAACTCCGTCGCGGGGGGCGGCAGCTTCGTCGCGTTCCCCGCGCTCCTCTTCGCCGGCGTGCCCGCCGTCCCCGCGAACGCCACCAACACGATCGCCCTCTGGCCCGGGACGCTCGCGAGCTGCGTCGCCTACCGCAAGGAGCTCGGGGCAGTGCGGCGCGAGCTGGTCCCGCTCGGGGTGGCGGGCTTCATCGGCGGTCTGGCCGGCTCGTTGCTGCTGCTGCACACGTCCGACCATACGTTCGTCTTGCTGATCCCGTGGCTGCTCCTCTTCGCGACGGTGCTCTTCACCTTCGGCGGCGTGTTGACGAGGCGCCTCTCGAGCGGCGCGCGGACGTCGCTCACGGCGGCCGCGGTCGTGCAGCTGCTGACGAGCGTGTACGGGGGGTACTTCGGCGGCGGGCTCGGCATCATCACGCTCGCCCTGCTCTCGGTGCTGGGCATGACGAACATCCACGAGATGAACGCGCTGAAGACGGCCCTCGGCACGCTGGTCAACGGCATCGCGGTCGTCGCGTTCGTCCTCGCGGGCGCCGTCGAGTGGGGGCCGGCGACCGTCATGATCGTCGGCGGGATCGTCGGCGGCTACGGCGGGGCCGCGGTCGCCCGGCGCGTCGAGCCGAAGCAGGTGCGGCGGCTCGTGCTCGTCGTCGCCTGGACGATGACGATCTACTTCTTCGTGAGGACGTACCGCTAGGGCAGCGCCGTCGTGATGGCGTCAAACCTTTGCTGTCATCCCGAGCGCAGCGAGGGACCCGATGGACGCCGCCCTTCCGCGCTCCCCGTGGGGTCCTTCGCTTCGCTCAGGATGACAGCAAACTTCGCTCAGGATGACAGCAAACCTTGAGCTTGCACGATCATAGCCAGCGGAGGGCGCGTTGCGCGATCTCTTCGCCGATCGCCAGCGACGCCGTGGCCGCGGGCGACGGCGCGTTCACGACGTGCACCATTCGCTCCGCCTCGACGACGGCGAAGTCGTCGACGAGCGCGCCGTCCCGCGCGACGGCCTGCGCCCGGACCCCCGCGCCGCCCGGCGTCACGTCGCCCTCCGTCAGCTCCGGCACGAGCGCGGCGCACGCGCGCGCGAAGGCGCTGCGGCTCAGCGACCGCCATTGCTCGGCCATGCCCGCGCGCCAGTGCCGGCGCGCCATGCGCCAGAAGCCCGGCCAGCGGGCGATCTCCAGGGCGTCGCGGGCGACGAAGCTCGTGCGCGCGTACCCCTCTCGGGCCAGCGCGAGCACCGCGTTCGGCCCCGCCTCGACGCCGCCGCCGATGCGCCGGGTGAAGTGCACGCCGAGAAACGGAAAGGCGGGATCGGGCACCGGGTAGATGAGGTTCTTGACGAGGTGCGCCCGCTGCGGAGAGAGCATCCAGTACTCCCCCCGGAACGGCACGATCGCGACGCCCGGCTCGAGGCCCGCCATGCGGGCGACGCGGTCGCTCCCGAGGCCCGCGCACCCCACGAGCACGCGCGCCTCGACGTCACCGGCCGTCGACGAGACCACCACGGTCGCCCCGCGGCGCCCGATCGCGGTGGCCCTCGCGGACGTCCGCAGCTCACCGCCCAGGCGAGCGAACTCGCGCGCCATCGCCCGCGTCACCTCGCGGTAGTCGACGATGCCCGTCTCGGACACGAAGAGCGACGCGACGGCGGCGGCGTGCGGCTCGCGCTCGCGCAGCTCATCGCGATCGATGCGCCGGATCCCCGTCAGCCCGTTGGCGCGGCCCCGCCGCTCGAGCTCTTCGAGGCGCGGCACTTCGTCGGCGCGCGTCGCGACGATCACCTTGCCGCATCGCTCGAACGGCACGCCGTGCCGCTCGCAGAACCCCTCCATCAGCGTGCGGCCCCGCGCGCACGTGCGCGCCTTGACCGACCCGGGCTTGTAGTAGAGGCCCGCGTGGATTACGCCGCTGTTGCGCCCCGTCTGGTGCGCCGCCAGCAAGGCTTCTTTCTCGAGGACGACGACCGATCGCCCGGGACGGGCTGCGAGCAGGGCCAGGCCCGTCGAAAGCCCGACGATGCCGCCCCCGATGATGATCGCGTCGACTTGAGCCACGGGACGAGCGCCGCGCGCCTTCGCACTATAACCTAAGCCGTCATGTCGCAAGAGCACACGACATTTCGCATCGTCCCCAGGACAGGGGTCATCTACGTCACGACCGAGGCGCAGAGGCTCGGCTTTTCGCCCACCGATCCCGAGTGGTGCAACCTCGGCCAGGGCCAGCCCGAGACGGGGGATCTCCCGGGCGCCCCGGCGCGCGTGAAGCGCGTGGAGATCGCGCTCGACGATCAAGAGTACGCCCCCGTCGCGGGCCTCTGGGAGCTGCGCGAGTCCGTCGCGTCCCTCTACAACACGCTCTACCGGCGCGGGCTGCCGTCGCAGTACTCGGCCGAGAACGTCTGCGTCTCCGGCGGTGGTCGCGCCTCGCTCACGCGCGCCGCGGCGAGCCTCGCGCAGGTGAACCTCGGGCACTTCCTGCCCGACTACACCGCGTACGAAGAGCTCCTCGACATCTTCAAGGCGTTCACCGCGATCCCGGTCCTGCTCGACGGCGGCCGCGGGTATGCCTTCAGCGCCGACGACCTGCGCCGCGAGATTCTCGGCCGCGGGTTCGGCGCGATCCTCCTCAGCAACCCCTGCAATCCCACGGGCAAACTCATCGAGGGCGAGGAGCTGTCCCGGTGGGTGTCGACGGCGCGCGAGCTCGACTGCACGCTCATGCTCGACGAGTTCTATTCGCATTACATCTACCGCGCGCCGCCGGGCCGCCTCCCCGTCGAGAGCGCCGCGCGCTACGTCGAGGACGTCGACCGTGTCCCGGTCGTGGTGTTCGACGGGCTGACGAAGAACTGGCGGTACCCCGGCTGGCGCGTCACCTGGGCGCTCGGACCGAAGACGGTGGTCGAGGCGATGGCGAGCGCCGGGTCCTTCCTCGACGGCGGCGGCAGCAAGCCGCTGCAGCGCGCGGCCGTCCCGCTCCTCACCGAAGACCACGTCGTCGCCGAGACGCGCGCCATCCAAAGCGCGTTTCGCGCCAAGCGCGACTACCTGCTGCCGCGCCTCGAGCGTCTCGGCATCCGCGTGGATCGTACGCCGGACGGTACGTTCTACGTCTGGGGTTGCGTCGAGCAGCTGCCCCCTCCGATAAACGACGGCATGGGCTTCTTTCGGGCCGCGCTCGAGGAGAAGGTCATCGTCGTTCCCGGCGAGTTCTTCGACGTGAACCCTGGCAAGCGCCGGCAGGGACGCGGTTCACGCTTCAAGGGCTACGTGCGCTTTTCGTTCGGTCCGTCGATGCCCGTCCTCGAACGCGCCGTGCAGCGGCTCGAGCGTCTCATCGCAAGGGCCTAAAGCGGGCTCCCGAGCGGGGTGCGGCGCAACGAACGCAACCAAAAGGTATGTCGCGGGGGTGCGCGCCGGGGATAGTCTTGGCAGTTGAGGTGCCAGCACCTGGGTGCTCGCGGCCCGAAGGCGCAAGTCCGCGCTGCCGAGACAAGGGGATCTTCGCATGACGGTCGGCAAGCTCTTGGTGTGCGCGGCGCTATGCGTGGCCGTTGCCGCATGGTTCTGCGGCTGTTCAGGCAGCGTCGGCGGAGCGAGCGACGCCGGAGGGGGCGACGGAAGCGCGGGCCAGGTCCTCGGGATGAGCAGCGGCGGCGCCGGTCCCGGTACGCCCAACGGCCAGGGCATCTGCGCGCCCACGTGCCCGAAGCCCTGCAACGTCGACAACGACTGCGAAACCGAGATCGGCGAGCTTTGCTGCGACTACGGCTCCGGGGCCAAGGTGTGCGAGGCCGCCTCCGCATGCCCTGTCTTCTGCGCGAACGACTCGGTGTGCCAGACATCCACCGGGCAGGCCTGCGTCCAGACGTCGCTCGCGCCCGGGGCGCAATCGACCTGCGCGGACGCCGGCTCGGGGATCGAGCCATGCAAGTCCGACGCGGATTGCGACGGCGCGACGGAGAAGTGCTGCACGATCTACTCCCAGCCCATCTGCACCCAGGCGACGCAGTGCCCGGCGTCCTGCACGGAGGACTCGCAATGCAACACCACCAACGGTGAAATCTGCTGCTCGACGGTGCAAGCGCTCGAGCCGAACCTCAATGTGAACGGCCTTTGCGTCAACCCCGTCATCCAGCCGTGCCCCAAGGCGTGCACGGCCTCGTCGGATTGCGCCGGAACGGGGTCGACGCTGCTCTGCTGCAACGGCCTGTGCGCCGCCACCTGCGCGCAGACGTGCACCGACGACAGCGAGTGCGTGGGCCAGATCTGCTGCAAATCGCCCACGTTGTCGGTGCCCGCACCGCCCGTTCTCTTCTCCGTCACCCCGCAGTGCAGCGGCACGCCCGTCCAGGCGACGTGCGCCGGCTTCTACTCCGAGTTCGGGGCGTGCCGTGCTCTCGGCTGCTCGATGGAGGCGGATGCCGGGAGCTGCTACGGGTCGTCCTACGTCACGTCGTGCGCCGAGTGCGGAACCGAGTACGACTGCAACCCCGACTATTGCCCCACGTGCTCGTCCGTCACGAGCGCCGGATCGTGCACCGGGACGCCGTACTACGACAGTTGCGACGAGTGCCAGAGTTATGACTGCCAGCCCTCGTCCGGCTCCGAATACTGCGTCGGTTGTACGGCGACCGGCGCCGGCTGCACCGGCACGATCCCGTCGTGCGCCATCGTGGGCGACGACTACAACAGCGAGTCCGCATGCCTGGCGGCGGGCTGCTCGTGGGCGGCTTCGAGCGACGCGGGCGGAAGCTCCTGCACCGGCACCCCGTCGTCCTGCGCGAGCATCGCCGAGGAGGGCACCTGCGAGGACACGTACTTCTGCACGTGGTCGACCGGTTCGTGCACCGGCACGATCACGCCCTGCGCGAACAACACGACGGACCTGGCGTGCGAGGACGAATACGGGTGCACCTGGACGGTCTCGTCGTGCGTGGGCAAAGTCGCGGGCTGCTCGTCGTTCACGACCGACCTGGCTTGCAGCACGCAATACGGTTGTGAGTGGGCGTCGGGCGGCGCAGACGCCTGCATCGGCACTCCGACCGCATGCGCTCAGCTGCCCTCGTTCGCCCCCGACGGCGGGGCCTCCCCGTGCGAGTCGCAGACGGGCTGCTCCATCCCAATCACCAGTTTCAGCTCGAGTGGCGGGACGATTCTCACGGGGCTACCCCCGTTTCCCACGTCCCCCGCGCCGGCGACTTCTGCGGGCCTCGCACAGTAGCCGCGACTCAGCTCTGGCCGCGCCGGGACATCGTCACGATCGCGCGGAAGACGTCCACGACGCCATCGGCGTCGAGCTTCGCGGCGTCGGCCCAGGCCCTGCGGGCCGCCATCAGCTCCGCCTCGCGCGCGGCGTCGAGCACGGGGGCCCCGAGGGCCGCCTTGGCCTTGGCCGCGCGCGCCGACAGCTGCATCCGCTGCGCGAGCAGGCGCAGGATCTCGTGGTCGATGGCGTCGATGTGCTCGCGCGCTTGCCGCAGCTCGGGCGAGCGCTGGCCGAGATCGGGGATGGCGAACGTGGCCGCGTCGCGCGGGGACGCCTCGCCCTCGAGCGCCTGGGCGTCGAGCGCGCGGTCGACGGCCGCGAGCGCCTGCACGAGCTCCTTTCGCGCCGCCGTGGCGAAAGGGTTGTCCCTCGCGATCGCCGCGAAGAGGTGCCCCGCGTCCGAACGCACCGTCTCGATCGTGCGCGAGATGGCCTGAAAGCTGGGCGGGGCGAAGGGGACCTCCATGCCGGCGCCGGCGTCGATCATGCCCTTCGCGATGAAGAACGTGAGCGCGTGGGTGTGCGCCATGACTCGGTCGTGACCTTCGGGCGTCTGCTCGATCACCTCGCACCCGATGCGCTCGTAGAGCGCTCGGACGCCCAGCGCCGCGGCGGGGTGCTCGGGGGCCGGGCACACGACCACCCGCAAGGGGCGCTCGGCGAGGGCCAGGCTGAGGGGGCCGAAGAGCGGGTGCGTCCCGCACCACGGAATCGCGCCCCCGAGCACCTCACGGAACGCGGCCGCGGGACGGACCTTGACGCTGCCGACGTCGAGCACGATTTGCGATGGCGAGAGGTAAGGGCGCAGGTCGCGCAGCGCCGCCGGCATCCCGGCCACGGGCACGGCGACCACCACGAACGCCGCGTCCCTCACGAGGTCCTTCAGCGAGTCGGCTCGGTACTCGGGGGGGACTGCGACCTGCTCGTCGTGGGCTCGGTGCGGCACGCCCGCGTCGGCCAGGAGCTGACCGAGCGCGCGTCCAAAGCGCCCGTAGCCGAGCAGCGCGACGGTGTCGTGGACCATGCGGCGCAATCTACTCCGACGCCGTGCGTGCGCACGCGCCAACGAGGTGGCAGTCTCTGCGGGTGGTCCCGCGCCAGCCTCCGGCGTCCGCTCGTCGCCTGGCGTCGATGACGGCGCTCCTGGCCGCGGGCGCTTGCGGAGGGGCGGTCGTCGTCGCCCCCGCGGGCCCGGGCACCCCCACCTGTCCGGCGGATGGCTGCGGCAGCGACACGGCCCGATCGCCCGCCGTGCCCGACACGGAAAGCGCCGGGTGTCCCGCGCTCGGGGATGGACGTTGCGGCGGCGCCCCGCCCGCGGAATGCACCGAGCGAGCCCTTGGCGCATGGGCCGAGGCTCGCGACGATCGGCAGCTCGCCTGCGTGGCGGAGATGCTCGAACAGGCGTGCTCGCTCGACGACGCGCGCGCGTGCTCGTTCGCCGGGCGCCTGCGGCTCGACGGCCGCGGCGTTCCGCGCGACGTCGAACGTGGACTCCGGATGCTGGTGCGCGCGTGCGATGACGGGGTGGCCACGGCGTGCGCTGCGGGCGCCCGTTGGGCCGGCGACTCGCTCAACGGCCACGACACGCCCGACGGCCCCGAGCTCCTCGCTCGGCTCGAGGCGCAGCGCACGTGCCTGCTCGGTCAAGGGGATGCGTGCTTTCAGGTCGGACTCCTCTTCTATTTCGGGCGCGAGGCCTACCCCAAGGNNCTCGGGCGATCGCTCGTCCTGGCCGACGGGGTGCCCCGCTCGCCCGAGCGGGCCTCCGCGGTGCTCGCCAAGGCGTGCAAGCTCGGCGAAGGCCTGGGATGCTCGATGCTCGGCCTGCTCCGCGAGCGTGGCGAGGGCGTCGCGCGCGACGTGGCCAAGGCCCGGTCGCTCTATGCCGATGGGTGCATCGCCGGCGACGTCTACGGTTGCCTGCANNTGGACCGCGACCTGCTCGCGCGGAGACGCCCGCGCGTGCGCCTTCGTCGGGATGATCTACCAGGACGGCGCCGACGGCGTCGCGCGCGACGACGCCAAGAGCGTCGAATCGATGCAGCGCGCCTGCACCTTGGGCGAGCTCCGCGCATGCGAATGGGTCAAGAGCCGCCCCGAAGACTGACAGCTGTTTGTTAGGCGACGAGCCTCACGTGGGGCGCGGGCAGGCGCTCGACGCACAGCAAGGCGCCGTCCTCGATCGACTGCCAGGGTTCGTCGTTGATCTTCTCGGAGGCGACGATGACGGCGCTGCGCCCCGCCGACCACGGCGTCTCGAGGACCGTGCCGTCGCAGCTCTCACGCCGGGCAACGACCGCNNCCGGCGACGCCCGCCTCGTCCAGCCGCGTCAGCACCCACGCAAAGAGCAGCTCGCTGTCCGTCTCGCCTTCGATCTCGGCGAGGCGCTCCGGCGACGTGCTCGCGCGCAGCCAGGCGACGTCGTTGACCGTCCCGTTGTGCGCGAACACCCAGCCAGCGCGCCGGAAGGGGTGCGTGTTGACGATCGAAGTGTCGCCGATCGTCTTTTGCCGGATGTGCGAGACGAGCAGATGCCCGCGCGATCCGACGGCGAGACGGTGGAAGCGCTCGTCCTCCCCGGCGCACACGATGCCCCGTTCGACCTGCCAGGCGCGGCTCTCTCCGTCGAACACAGCGATGCCCCAGCCGTCGCGGTGCTCGCGCGACTGGAAGGCGAGCGAGCGGGGGGCCTCGCGCAGGACGATCCTGAACTCGGTGGCTTCGTTCGCCGCGATGCCGATCAACCGGCACATTGCATCGATCACCATAGCACCCAGCGCTACCCTTCGGACGAACGAGAAGGAGAATGGCGCTATCGTTTCTCCCACATTTCCTCGGGGATCCGCATGCCGCACAAGATCGAGTCTGCCACGACCGGCCGCGCGCGATGCCGCGGCTGCAAGGAATCCATCGCCAAGGGCGAGCTCCGCTTCGGCGAGGAGTTTCAGAACCCGTACTCCGAAGACGGCGGCACGTCGTTTCGGTATTGGCACCTCGCCTGCGCGGCGAAGGGTCTGGCCAACGAGGTCGCCGCCGCGCTCTCGGCGTACGAGGGACCCATCGACGAGGCCGCTCGGGCCGAAGTGGACGCGCTCGTCCTTGCGAACCGGCGTCCCGAGATGCCGCACGTCGAGGTCGCGAGCTCGGGCCGCGCCCACTGCCGCGGGTGCGAAGTGACGATCAAGAAAGGCGAATGGCGGGCGGCCTTCGAGCGGATGTTCGAGTCGCCGATGGGCCCCCAGAAGGGCGCGGCGTACGTGCACCCCGGGTGTCTGGGGCGCTACCTCGAACGTGAGCGCGAACGGGGCCGCGAGGCGATGGACCGCGAAGAGGCGATCCGCCGCATCCTAGGCAACAGCCAGCTCACCGAGGCCGACCGCGAGCGACTCGAGCGAGACATGAGGGCGTGACGCCGCCGTATACTCTCCAAACCGATGTCACCGCTTCCCGAGCCGCATCCCCTCGTCACCGTGGCGATCCCTTGCCGCGACGAGGAGGCGCACATCGAGGCGTGCATCCGGGGAGTCCAGGCGCAGGACTGGCCGGCGCATGCCCTCGAAGTCGTGGTCGCCGACGGGATCAGCGTCGATGCCACCCGTGAGATCCTGGCGCGGCTAGCCGGGGAGGACTCGCGCATCCGCGTGGTCGACAACCCCGCTCGCGGCGAGGCCGCCGGGTTGAACGAGTGCATCCGGGTGGCCCGGGGGCAGGTGGTCGTCCGCATGGACGTGCACTCGGACTACGCGCCGGACTTCGTCCGGCAGTGCGTCGCGGCGCTCGAGCGAACCGGCGCCGACAACGTCGGCGGCGCTGCCCGCCCCATCGCGACGACGTTCTTCCAGAGGTGTGTCGCCGCGGCGCTCTGCAGCCCTCTCGTCACGGGCGGCGTTCCGTCCGGCAAACCGGAGAGCGAGGGCTTCGTCGAGACGGCGTGGCCGGGGGCGTTCCGGCGCGACGTGTTCGAGCGTGTCGGCCTGTTCGACCCGAACGCCGGCACCACCGAGAACGCAGAGCTCGACCAGCGCATCATCGACTCCGGGGGCCTCGTCTACCAGAGCCGCGACATCGTGGCGCACTACCACCCGCGCCCGACGATGCGCTCGCTCGCGCGCGACTATTTCCGGCGGGGGCGGGGTCGCGCGCGCACGCTCCTCAAGCACGGCCGGCTCCCTTCGGTGCGCTCGGCCCTGCCGTTCATCGGCCTCGCGGGCGAGGTCGTCGTGCTCGTGACCGCGCCCTGGCACATCGGCGGTCTCAGTCTCGCGACGTACGTGTTCGTCACGGGCGCGGAGGCGGTGCGCGTCGGCAGGCACCATGGCCTCGCCGCCGTCCCGGTCGTATGGGCCATCTTCCCGGTGGTGCACGCCTCGCACGGCGCCGGCTTCGCCGCGGGCCTCGTAAAGTACGCCATGCGCCCCGACTGGGACCGCGCCGCACGCGTCGCGGCGGTCGGGTCGGCGCCTTAGGGCCGCGCCGTGGAAATACGGTCGAACGTTCTTCCGCTTGTCAGCAAACCCTGGTCGCATCTCGACGGCTGTGTACCAAGCGGCTCTATCGCGCGAGCGCGCCTAGCGCGTCGTAAGCCGCGTACTTGAACATCTCGGACAGCGTCGGGTAGTTGAACACCATCTCGATGAACGCATCGACGGTGCCGTTCAGCAGCATCACGGCCTGGCCAATGTGCACGAGCTCCGACGCGCGCTCTCCGAGGCAGTGCACTCCGAGGATCTTCTTCGTTCCCCGCTCGACGACGAGCTTGATGATCCCGTCCTTGTCGCCCACGATCTTGCCGCGCGCGTTGTCGCGGTAGAACGCCCGTCCGACGACGGCGTCGAGGCCCTTTTCTCGCGCCGCCTCCTCGGACAGCCCGACGGAGCCCACCTCGGGAATCGTGTAGATGCCGAACGGTAGAAGCTCGGACACCTGGCGCTTGTACGCGAACCCGAAGGCGTGGCACACCGCGACGCGCGCCTGCTCCATCGAGGTCGATGCGAGCGCCGGGAACCCGATGACGTCGCCGGCGGCGTACACGTGCTGCACGGCGGTCCGGTAATCGCCGTCCACCTTGACCGCGCCGCGCTTGTCGACCTGCACCCCGATGCCCTCGAGCCCGAGCCCGTCCGTCCATCCGGATCGCCCGCTCGACGCGAGCACCTTGTCGGCCGAGAGCTCGAGGCCGTCGTCGAGGGTCGTGACGATCTGCTTGTCCACGCGACGGATCGCCTTCGTCGTCCTGCCGAGGTGAAATGTCACGCCGAGGGCCTGCATCGAACCGCGCAGGCGCTCGGCGATCTCCGCGTCGAGGAACGACAGGAGCCGTGGCCGCCCCTCGACGAGGATCACCTTGACCTGCATGGCCGCAAACATCGAGGCGTACTCGCAGCCGATGACGCCCCCGCCGACGACGACGAGCGTCTTCGGCAGGTCCGCGATCTGCAGGATCGAATCCGAATCGTCGACGTCGGGGTCGTCGAAGGGAATGTCCGCGGGGTGATGCGGCCTGGAGCCCGTCGCCACGAGAAAGACGTCGCCCGTGATCCGGCGCGGCCCCCCCAGCCCCGCCAGCTCCACCGTGTGCGGATCGACGAAGCGGGCCGTGCCGACGAGGAGCGGGACATTGTGGCGTTCTAGGTTCCACCGGATGCGCGCCACCTCGAGGTCGCGTACGGCGTCCTTGCGCGACAGGAGCTTCGGCACGGCCGTCGCTGGATTGAGATCGACGCTCAGCCCATAGAGCTCGCGCTGGCGGTATCCGGACAGAAAGAGCGACGTCTCGCGCAGCGTCTTGCTGGGAAGCGTGCCCGTGTGCACCGCCGCACCTCCCGGCTCTGCGCCGCGCTCGATGCACACGACGCGCTTGCCGAAGTAGGCGGCCTGCGCGGCCCCTCGCTCGCCCGCCGGCCCCACGCCGAGGACGACGAGATCGTAGTCGTACGCCGTCACGGGCGGAGCCCTTCCTTCTGCGACCGGGACGCCGCGGACATCAATGCTTGGGCTTTACGAGGTCGACCTCTCGGTCGACGACGACGTCGACCGAGCCGGAGTAAGGCGGAAATTGGATCTTCTGGAACGCGTGCACCAGGCAAATGCCCACGGCCTTGCCGTCGTAAGGGGCGGGTACCGTAACCTGCTTGACGTGACCGTTGCGCCCGAGGGTGACGCTCACGGTCGTCTTGCCCCAGGGCCCCGTCGCGCTGCCGTCTTCGTCGGTGGCCGAACCGCAGTTGGCCTTGACCTGGCGCGCCGCCCTTTTGAGCTCGATCTCGACGGCTTCCTTGTCGTAAGGCGTCGCGCTTGGCGAGGGCGCATCGCTCGGGGCGGCCGCGCCAGCCCCGGTGGACGGGTGGTCCTCGTCGGCCTTCGGCGCCGGGGCTTCGCTCTCCGTCGAGTCCGGACCCGAGCTCGCCGGCACGCAGTCGGAACCCTTCAGCACCGTCCCGGCCGGGCAAGCCGCCGGGGAATCGGCCCCCTTGCCTGCACCGCCGCACGCGACCCCGCACAGCCAGAGCGCCCCAGCCGCCGCCCGCGCGGCACCGCTTCTCGACCCCATCATGGGCGCGAATCATAGCGCTCGAATCGAGCTCCTTCTCGATTTTCCGCAGCCCGATCTAAAGGTCGGTGATCTTGTAATCCTTGATCTTGTAGAGGAGGGCACGGTGGCTGATCTCGAGCAGATCGGCGGCTCGGGTGCGGTTGCCCTTGGTCTTTTGCAGGGCGCGGCGGATGAGGATCTGCTCGATCGCCGCCGCGGTGCGCTTGATGGACAGCTCGCCGCTCGCGAGGTGCACCTGCACAGGATCGAGCGCGTCCCGGATCCGATCGGGCAGGTCGCCCACCTGAAGGACGTCGCTCTCCGCGAGGACCATCGCGCGCTCGATCGTGTTCTCGAGCTCGCGCACATTGCCCGGCCAGCCGTACTCGAGGAGCAGCTTGCGGGCTTCGGTCGAGACTCCGCGGATGGCCGTCGAGAGGCGGGCGTTGTTCCGGGTGATGAAGTGGTCGATGAGGAGGTTGACGTCCTCGCGCCGGTTTCTCATCGGTGGGACATGGATGAGAAGCACGTTGATGCGATAGAAGAGGTCTTCCCTGAAGCGCCCGGCCTTCACGTCGGCCGTCAGGTCGCGATGCGTGGCGGCGATGAGGCGGACGTCCACCTTGATGTCCTTCGAGTCGCCGAGGCGGCGGATGTTCTCCTCCTGGACGACGCGCAGGAGCTTCACCTGCAGGTTGAGAGGGAGCTCGCCGATCTCGTCGAGGAACAGCGTGCCCGCCGTGGCCTCTTCGAACAGGCCGCGCCGGTCCGACGACGCGTCGGTGAACGCGCCCTTCTTGTGCCCGAAGAGCTCGGACTCGAGCAGGTTCTCCGGGATGGCGCCGCAGTTGATGGCGATGAATGGCTTGTCCCTCCGCGAGGAGCGCGAATGGATCGCGCGCGCGACGAGCTCCTTGCCCGTGCCGCTCTCGCCCGTGATGAG
>PLIR01000498.1 GCA_003139415.1 Myxococcales bacterium
AGCGCAGGCGCGGGCGCACACGCGGGCGCCCACGCACGCGCCCGCGCGCTCTCTTTTGCATTCCTCCCACGATCTTGAACGCATCCCCGTCGGGCACGAGGTCGAGGCGGTTGTCCGCGACGGTGTGGTGCCACTCTTCGGCCTTGACGCCGGGGACCTTCCACGCGGCCGCGTACGTGTAGTCGATGTAAACGTGCGCCCGCTCGGTGAAGGTGATCCGGCGGTAGCGGATCTCGTACCGAATGCCCGTCGTACGGAGGAAGTCGCCCGTCAAGAACTCGCGGATCTTGTCGAAGTCGGCGTCGTCCTCGTTCTTGGTGTTGCCGCCGTCCTCGAAGTAGCTGGGGCTCATGATCTTGAGCAGCGCCCCGACGTTCTTGTCCTCGAGGGCATGGCGATACTGTTCGCAGAACGTGATGACCTTGCGGTTGTCGCCGTTGTCCTCGACGTCGGTGTTGGGGATGTACGTCCTGGAGCACGCCATGCACCCGAGGGCGGCGACGACGATGACGAACAGGCTTGCGCGGGAGGAGATTGGCGTCATGAGCAATCGCGGACGGAGGACCGGACCTCTCGGACAAAGCAACTAGCGGGCCGCGGCGGCGCCGACGCGCGGAGGCCCTGAATTTCCCCGCGCGGTGACGCTCCCCGGTCCCCGACCCGCGCTTCGCGTATTGCCACCTTGTCACCGCTCCCCGATGCCGGAGCGGGACGTCTGTCGAACTGTCAAACGGGCTCCAGCGAAACGCGCGCCATCGCATCCGGCGGGGAGCGACATTCGAGCGCCGTCGGGAGCGATCCCGAGACGAGCGGCAGGAGCGCCTCGTGCCCTTCGAGGGCGCGCGCCCCGACGGTCGTCCCTCTGCCGTGGGATTCGATGCCGCCCCGCACGAGGACAACGTCGCCGACGCGGGCCCGCGCCGACGCGGACCGCTGCGCGTCGACGAGAACGGCGACCGCCCCGTGTCGTAGCGTGTCGCCCCAGAGCCCGCGCGTGGCCAAGCCCACATCGTCGACGGCGACGCCCACCATCCGGTCCGCGTCCCCCGCTTCGACGAGGACGGCCGCCGTCGCCAGCGCTTCGAGGCCCGCGTGGGTCCCGCCCCCGACCGAGAAGCCTGGACCGGTCAGGCCGAACGCGATCGAGCACTCGCCGGCGACGGCGTTGGGCGACGTGTACGGGAAGCGCCGCGGCTCGGCAGCCGCGGCTCCGTGCTCGCGGATGCGTCCTGCGAACGCGGTGTTCGTCTCGAGAGTCGCCAGCGCCGTCCCGACGACGATCCCCGCCCCTCGCAACGGTCCCGCATGGTCCTCGAGTCGGCTGACCGCCGCGAGCGCCAGGCGCGTGAGCGCGTCGGCCCGACCTAGCCGGTCGATGGGCACCCCGAGACGCGTCGCGAGCTCCTCGAGAGGCATTTCGCGTTCGGCGCGCGCACCCTCGCAAACGTAGGCCGGGCGCCACGGGCGGCGCGCTGTCCGGAGGTCCGCGCGCGACGTCACTACGAGGGCCGCGTTGGCGCCGCCGAACGCAGCGGCGAGCTTCAAGGCGGTCTTCACGGGCGCCGCCTGCGCGCGCTCGAGGAGCCGAACGGCGGCTGCCGGGTCGGGCGCCCCGACCCCTGACGTCGCCGGGAGAATGCCGCGGGCGATGGCGTCGGTGCAGGCGAGCAGCTCGAGGGCGGCCCCGGCCCCGAGCGCGTGCCCGATCTGCGCCTTGAACGCGTGCACGACCACCTTGCCCACCCGGCCGCCCCCGAGGACGCGGGCGAGCGCGCGAGCCTCGGCGGCGTCGTTGAACGGGGTCGCCGTGCCGTGGGCGCTCACGACGTCGACCGCCGGTCCACCCGCGTCCGCGAGGGCCTTCTCGGCCGCGCGCGCCAGTCCGACACCTTCGCGATCGGGCGCCGTGAGGTGGACCGCATCCGACGTCGCCCCGAAGCCGACCACGAACGGGCCTGCGGCGGCGCGTCCCGCGGGCTCCAGCGCGAGCACCGCCGCGCCTTCGCCGAGGGCCATGCCGTCTCTGCCCAGTCCGAAGGGCCGAGGCGGCGGAAGAGCGGTGACGGCTCGAAGCGACTCGAACCCCGCCGCGACGAAGACGGTGACCTCGTCGAATCCGCCCGCCAAGACCAGATCGCACGCGCCCCGCATCAGCCAGCGGGACGCGACGCCGATCGCCAGGGCCGATGAGGCGCACGCCCCGAGCACAAGCGAGCAGGGATCGAGGGGCATCGCAAGGGTGCGCGCCGCCCGCGCCATCGGGCCGAAATAGGTCGCCGCTTCCGGGTCCCGGACGGAAGAGCGTTGCGCGAGAGCCGCGAAGGCCTCTTCGGCGGCGCGCATGCCACCGGCGGATGTTCCGAGGACGAGGCCAACGCGCCAACTTCGCCAGCCGGGGCGGGCGCGATCGAGATCCGCGGCGCACGCCCGAAGCGCCCGTTCGAGGATGCGCGCCGCGCGGTCGGTTTCCCCCGCGACGGGGGCGCGGGCAGCAAAGGGACGACTCAGGCCGGCGGCCGCCAGCTCGTCGTCGCGCGCGATCACCGTCTTCGCATCGGATCCTGGGCCCCCGCCACGCACGGCGTCGAGGCCCTCCCCCAGCGCCGAGATGGCGCCGAACGCGACCACGGCGACGCCGTTCAGGGTCATGGCGCCCTCACCGTACTCGCCCCCTCGGCGTCGGGTGCCTCGGGGTCACGAAACGCGTCCGCCTCCGGCGGCGAGGTCGCGACGGACTCGATCGCGATGTCGACTTTGAGACCGCTCGACTCGTCCACGTACGACGCATGGTCGCCCGGCGCCGGCGCGGCCGAAGTGCGGCACTCGGACACGCGCTCCTTTCGTCCCTGCTCGCGTCGGGTGGCATCGAGGAGGTGACCGAGGTTGTCGCTCCCGCACGGCGCCGATCGCAGCTCGACTGCGGCGGCCCCGTCATGCAGCAGCCACGCGTCGCCGGTGGGCGTCGCCTCGGCGGCGACGAGGGTGCCTGCCAGCGGGGCGACGAACCACCAGCGAAGAAACCCGACGGGCAGGTCGCCCGGACTGTCGCTCCCGCCCCGGCGGACGATGCGCGCCGGAGGCACCGCGACCCGCCAGCGATCTCGGGTGATCCACGCGTCGAGGACCGTCGAGCCCGCGCCGCCGACCAGGATCATGCGGGCCGCGGCTCCAGGCGCGATGGCGATACCGCCGCGGCCCTCAATCGTGCGTCGTCCGATCGGCTCGAAGACGGCGAAGCGGAGCACGGCCGCCCAAGGCGCCGCCGGGCGTTCTGCGCGCTCGTGTTCGAGGGCCGCCGCGAGGCCGGGCCAGGTGGCCGGGTCGGGCGCGGGCCACGCCGCCCCGCTCGCGGTACACGAGGCGCACGCCAGCACCATGGCGGCCAGGGTCGACGTGCATCGCCACGGCACGCTTTGCGGCATCCGGTGTCACCCTCGGCCCACGCCCGCCGGGCGCAGCAGGCGCACCGCGATCCCCGAGCCTCCGGACACACCGAGGACGAGCGCTTCGGCGATCGATCCACGAGCGATCCGCGCCGCGGCCACGGCGATCGCGCCCCCGCCGAGAGCGTCGCTCTCGCCGAGGTGCGGCGCGCACGCGATGCGCGGGGAACCCCGCCACGACGAGTCCTCGAGGAGCGCATCGACCTCGGCGCTCTCGCGGGCGAGGACCACCTCGTGAGCCCCCTCGCGCGGAGGCTCGATCGCAGAGAGCGCGGCTTTGCCGTCGCTGCGCCACTCGACGACCTGGGCGACGCGCGCCAGGACGGTGGCCTCGCGCGCGGCGGCGCGGCGCTGCGACTCGACGAGGATCATCACGGCGAGGTCGCGGCGGGCACCGTTCGCCCCTCCGCGATGGGCGGGGAAGAACAAAGAGCGCACGCGTTCCCCGATGGCGCTCCGCGGATCGGAGGACCCCGCCACCATGCGGGGGGCCTCTCCGGCGGCGACGAGCTCGACGGCCGCCGCGAACGCGCTCTCCGCGCTGATCGACAAGTCGGCCACTGCGAACCCCTGCCCGTGCAAGCCGGCGTAGATCGAGGCATTGCCGACCGCGGCGCTGGGCACGAGGTTCGGGAATTCGGCGGGGCCGGCCGCGCGCGGTCCCCGGTCGAAGACCCGGTGCATGAACGCCGCCGATCCGTCGACGCTGCCGAACGGGGTGCCCAGCACGATTCCGGTGCCGTCGACTGGCGCACGCGATTCGCGCAAGAGGCCGTCGATGGCGACCGCCGCGAGACGCGCCGTCGGGTCGAACCGTCGGGCGCGGACGACGTCGAGGGCGCCCTCGAGATCCACCGGCGCCGTCGGCGCCGTCGGACCGTCGGGGATCGACGCGATGAGCGCGCACCCGAGCAGCGACGGCGAGGCGAGGACCGAGACGCCCGTGATCACGACCGGCTCCGGGATCGCTCCTTCGCCCGACAGAATCTCGGGTCCGTTCGACGGCGCGCGCGACCGGGGTGCCGGGGGCGACCGGACGTCGGTGAAGACGAGGACCGCGTCCATCCCTCCGAAGCCGAACGCGTTGGAGAGGGCCGCACGTACACGACCGACTTCGCGCCCGACGTGGGGTACGTGGACGACCTCGAGGGCCGGGTCGGGGTCGTCGAGCCCCGCCGTGGGCACGAGGATCCCGCGCGAGACCACGAGGGCCGTGATGACGGCCTCGATCGCCCCGGCCGCCCCGAGCGTGTGGCCGATCTGCCCCTTGCTGCTCGAGACGGGCACCCTCGCCATCTCACGCCCGAACGCCCGCGCGAGGGCGGTGACCTCGACGACGTCGTTGACGGGAGTGCCCGTGCCGTGCGCGTGGACGTAGTCGATGTCGGAGGGCGACACTCCGGCTCGCGCCATCGCGCGGGTCATGAGCGACGCGACGAGCTCCCCGCCGGGCGCCGGTTGCGTGATGTGGTACGCCTCGGATCCCGACGCCCATCCTGCGAGCTCCGCGACGGGACGCACCCCGCGCGACCTCGCCGTCGCTGCCCGCTCGAGCACCAAGAAGCCGGCGCCCTCGCCGAGGGTCGTGCCGCGACGATGGCGGTGGAAGGGACGACAACCGGCCGGGTCGATCGCCGCGAGGGAATTGAACCCGCAGAGGGTCAAGCGACAGAGGGCGTCGCTGCCGCCCGCGACGACCGCGTCCACCTCGCCGAGCTGCAGCCACGCGGCGGCGAGCACGATCGCGTTGGCTCCGCTCGAGCAAGCGCTCGATAGCGAACGCACCCGAGCGAACGGCCCGAGGCACTCTTGAAGGCGCTCGCCCGTGGCGCTGAGGGGATGCGAGAGCATCGCGGCGAGCGACTCCGGGTGATCCGCGGCGCCGTGCAGCCGCGCGAGGAGCCCCTCGGTCTCGAACATCCCTCCCGTGGTGCCTCCGACGATCAGGCCGACGCGCGCGCGGGCCGGGTCGAGGTGGGCCGAGCGCATGGCCTCGGACGCCGCCGCGACGGCCATGGCGCTCGTGCGCGACCACGCCGACGGCGAGGCCAGCGACTTCTCCGGGATGCGCACGGATGGCGCTTCTGCCACGACCGTGGCGCGCTGGTCCGCACCGTCGAAGAGCGTGACGCTGCGCAGCGCTCGGTCGCCCCGAACGAGGCGCTCCCAAGTGGAGCCCACGTCGGCGCCGAGGGGGGTCACGAGGCCAAGGCCGGTGACCCAGAGGCCGGTGCTCACGCCCCCCGCGCCTTCGCGACGTAGTCGGCGATGGCGCCGACGCTTTGAAAGATGGTCCGCGCCTCGTCGCCCTCGGGGATGCGGACCCCAAGCTTCTCCTCGATGCTCATGGCGAGCTGGAGGGCATCGAGCGAGTCAAGGCCGAGCCCGCCGCCGAAGAGCGGCGCGTCGTCCTCGATGCCCTCCGGGTCGCGGCCCTTTAGATTGAGCTCCGCCACGAGCAGCCGCTTGATCTCGGAGCGCAAGCCCTGCAGTTTCATATGTAGGTGGGGGCTAGCACAACCCGGACCGCCGACATCTAGACACTGACGAGCTCCCAAGGCTCGATGGATTCGTCATGCGTTTGCTCGGGCGACGCGGCGGGCGCGGCCGGCGCCGGGCTCCCCAGGATTCGCATCTCGAGGCGCTCTTCGACTTGACGGGCCGACTGCGCGAACTCTGCCCCGACGGCGATCTCGACGACCGTAGCAGCCAGCATCCACGACGCGAGAGCCATGACCGCGCGCCCCCACGCGCGCGCACGATTGCCCGGGCGGCCCCGTGTCCGTGTGCCGTCCGGCCGCGATTCCCTTGGCGAAACGTCTCCGTGGACCATCGGCGGTCATGTTAGTTTACGATTGGATCCGCCCGGCGCCAGGGGCGCACGGATGCATCCGCCACGTTTTGCGGGCACGGCTTTCCAAACGAGAATAGGGGCGAAATGGGAACGTTGGTGAGCTACGCCACGGACAAGGGAGTCGCCGTCTTCACCCTCACCGACCCCCCCGTCAACGCGTACACGCACGAGATGTTCAAGGAACTCGACGCGTGCGTTCTCGAGGCCCGCTTCGACGACGACGTGCACGTCATCGTCGTGACGGGCCACGGCGACCAGTACTTCTGCGCCGGCGAGAACATCCACATGCTCAAAGAGGCCGACGAGAGCTTCAAGTACTACTTCTGCCTTCACGCGAGCGAGACGCTCCTGCGGCTGGAGAACACGCCGAAGCTCGTCATCGCCGCCATCAACGGCCACTGCGTGGGCGGCGGCCTCGAGCTCGCGCTGGCCTGCGACCTTCGCATCGCCCGGGCGGGGGACTACCAGGTCGGACTCCCCGAAGTCGCGCTCGGCATCATGCCGGGCATGGGCGGCACGCAGCGTTTGACGCGCCTCGTCGGAAAGAGCCGCGCGATGGAGCTCGTCGTCGAAGGTCAGAACATCGCGATGGACGGCGCGCAGGAGGCCGGTCTGGTGCACAAGGTCTGGACGACCGCGTCGAACGAGGACTTCCTCGCGCAGGTGACGGAGTACGCGCACGAGTTCTGTCCTCCCACACGGTCTGCCCTCGCCGTGGGCCAGATCAAGCGGGCAATCCAGAGCAGCAGCGAAGTCCCCCTCGACCAGGGCCTCGCTCTCGAGCGCGAACTGCAGCAGCGCCTATTCGCTTCGCAAGATGCGAAAGAAGGCTTCGCGGCCTTCGTGCAGAAGCGCGACGCCCTCTTCCGGGGGCGATGACTCGCGCAGGAAGAACGCGCGCCTACTGGTTGAACAGCTTCGCGTAGTGGTCGGCGATCGCGTCGCCGCCGAGCTGCGAGAAGAACGTGGAATAGGCCATCCAGATGGCGAGGCCATTGAGGTCGCGGAACATCGGGGGCAGGTAGCGCGGCGGCTTGACGACACCGTCGGCGACGCGGTTGGCGAGGACCGGGACGTCTTCCTGCGCGACCTTGCCGACGAAGAGAAACGGGATGAGATCCACCCGCGCGTGCTGGATGGCGCTGCGGATGAAGGCGTAGTTGAGGACGATGCCCTTGCAGTAGCAGGCGTCCTTGGTGAAGGGGGCGCCGCCCGACAGTACGCCGCCGCGGAAGATCCTGCGCGTGTTGTTGAAGCACTCGGACTCGTCGTAGCCCTCGGTGCGAAACCACTCGAAGACGTCGAGGAACGAGGCACCGTCTTCGGCCTTGTCGACGGCGAGCACGCGGTCGTTGAGGCGCCGCGCGCGGCGAGGGTACGTGCGAAACGTGAACATCTCGAGCAGCGCCGCGAGCCCCTCCTGCACGGCCGTCGTCCTCGGAGGGCCCTTGGCGAGCCACTTGGCGACGGGCTGCGCCTGACCGTTGAGCGAGGTGGCGACATGCACCCAGCCCTCGTGCACCTCGAGGATGTCGATGTCGCGCGGGCTGAATCGCGCGCCCGTACGCACCTTGACGTAGTCGCTGCCGGCCGCGGCGTCGGCGAGGATGCCGTCGTCGGCGTCGACGCGGACCCGCGTGTCGCCGAAGAATCCGGCGAGGCGCTCGCCAAGCTGCCGGGCGGCGTCGGTCGCGTCCACGCTGCGGGCGTAGTCGCCTTTGCTGGCGTCCGTCGACGTCGACCACTCGTCGACCCCCGTGAGCAGCCCGTAGAGGAGCTGCCCCAGGCCGCGGACGGTAGAGCGGCCGTCGGGGAACTTGTCCTTGGGCGATCCATAGAGCTTGCGCGACCAGGCGTGGAAGGCGGGCGTCCCGCGCGCGCCCAGCAGGTGGACGACGTCGCGGTACTCGAGCGCGGTCGTCAGCATCACCCGGCCGATGGCGTCGCCTTCGCCCAGCGCGTGCTCGATGTCGCGCGCGATGGCCTCGAACTCCTCGACTTTGGCCCGCGGCTCGTAGCCGACATCGACCTTCTCGTAGTATGACGCGTCGATCTTGGGGAGCTCCCGCTGGCGCCCCCTGAGAAAGTGCTCTTCGACGGTGTCGCTCCAGCGGAGCGACTGCAGCACGCGGATCGGGCGCTGGGCGTCGACGATCCGCGCCGCGAGCTGCGCGACGATCTCCTTGTAGCTTTGCCAGGGCGCGGGGGGAGCGGCGGGCTTCTTGTCGTTGGCCGGCTCGGCCAGGGCTTCGTCGGCCTCTTTGGGGCGGCGCTCGGCCATGGCTCCGGTCGTCAGTATAGGCCAGATCGGCCCTGGACCGGAGGGGGCCGTCCTCACATCGAGCGCAGGATGCGGTCGAGGACGTCGACGTCCCGCACGCCCTCGACCTCGGCGCGATAGCTCAGCACGAGCCTGTGACGCAGGACCGGAACGGCGAGCTCGCGGATGTCGTCCACGTCGGCAGCCGCCTCGCCGCGCAGGGCGGCGCGCGCCTTGGCGGCCAGGACAAGCGCCTGCGGACCGCGCGGCCCGGCGCCGAAGCGCACCAGCTCGCGCGCCTCGCGCGGCGCGTTCGGGTCCGTCGGACGCGTCGCGCGCGAGACGGCCACGGCCAGGTGGACCGCAGCTTCCGTCACGGGCATCCGCGGTACGAGTGCCTGCAGGGCCCGCACCTCGTCGCTGCCGAGGACGCGCGGCACGCGCCCCGCGTTCACGCCCGTCGTGCGACGCGCGACTTCGCGCTCTTCTTCGAGGCTCGGGTAGTCGACATGCAGCTCGAGGAGGAACCGGTCGAGCTGCGCCTCCGGCAACGGGTACGTCCCCTCCTGCTCGATGGGGTTGCGCGTCGCGAACACCTGGAACGGGTCGGGCAGCTCGTGGGTCTGCGTCCCGATGGTGACCCGCCGTTCCTGCATCGCCTGCAGCAGGGCGGCCTGGGTCTTCGGCGGCGTGCGGTTGATCTCGTCGCCGAGGACGAGGTTGGGGAAGATCGGGCCGCGCAGAAACCGGACCGAGCGGCGCCCGGCGCCCGAGCCCCCCGCGTCGGCGTCCTCTTGGAGCACGTCGGTGCCGGTGATGTCGGCCGGAAGCAGGTCGGGGGTGAACTGGACGCGCCCGAACGACAGCTCGAGGGCCTCGGCCAGCGACGCGACGAGGAGCGTCTTGGCGAGACCGGGAACGCCGACGAGAAGCGCGTGTCCGCGCGCGAGCAGCGCCACGAGCATCAGCTCGACGACCGCCCTCTGCCCGACCACCCGCACCCCGATGGCGTCGCGCAGCCGCTCGGCGGAGTCCCGAGCCATCTCGAGGAGCTGCGCGTCGCTCTTCGAACCGTCAGCGCGCATCGTGGATTCGGCGTTCATGACCCCACGCCCTAGCTCGCACGCGGCCCCTCGTCTGTCAAAGCGGCGCGCCAGCTTGCCGCGCGCGCTTTTGGCGGCTAGACACGCGCCAACGTGCCGCTCTCCACCGCGCCCACCGACGCGTCGGGCGGCGCAGGCTTCTCGGAGGTCGTCACGCGCCCGGAGCCGGGGCTTGCGCGCGGCCGGTGGGAGGCGCCAGCGTGGCTGTTCGTCGTCGTGGCGGCGCTTGCGATCGCCGGAGGGATGGCGTGGCTGCTCTACGGGCTCTCCCGCAGACGAAGAGGGTGAGAGGGGACGCGGGCGCACACGCGGGCGCGGGCGC
>PLIR01000543.1 GCA_003139415.1 Myxococcales bacterium
CGTATCGAAGAGGCTGATCTTGTTGTTGTGGAAGTCCGCGACGGCCAGCGTAAGGGGTGCCGTGGGCAGGATCGCGAGGCCTTTGTAGACCGCGTTTGCGCCGGAGTTGTCGATCCGGAGGGTGGCCGTGGTCGGCGTGCTGCCGTCGAGCGGCTGCCATCCGGAGACGGTGCCGTCCTCGGTGGCCACGATGAAGACGTCGCCGTCGAACGCCGTCGCGTGCCCGGCGTTGAAGATCTGTCCGGAGGGTGCAGCCGGGCCGGCCGCGTCGCCCGGCGGCGGCGGTACCGTGACCTGGAGGCCGAGGACTTGCCCGTTCCACACCGTCAGAAGGCCGGTTCCGTTGTCGGCGATCCAGGCCGGGCCGCTCGGGTTGAAGGCGAGGCCCCACGGGTTTACCAGCGCCGGATCGACCGTGGGCGCGCCGCCCTCGGCGGTGTCGGCGACGAGCTTCGTCTCGGTCACAATTTGCTGGACGATCGTGGAGGCGCTGTCCGCGGTGCTGTCTGGCGTGCTGCCGTCCACCAGCGTCGCGACGCCCGACTCGGTGGCGATTGTGCCGTCCAGGATCGATGCGTCAGTGGTCACCGAAGGCGCGGCCGAGTTTGAACTCGACGAGCACCCGTACATGGCTCCCCCGAGCGACGAAATGGAAGCGGCCCCAAGGGAAAACCTTAGCGTTCTGGAGAACTTGGAGAAAGCGTTGTTCATGACGACTCCCTGTCACACTTTCTCGAAAGCGCGAGCGGCCACCAGAGGCGAATCGTGTGTCCGTTCGGGCAAGGCGACACGCCGCCGACGCGGTTCGAGCGAAAATAAAGCTGCTGGAACCGGACGGATGCAGTGACGATTGGACTTCGAAAAGACGTTGACGAGTGCGGCAGTCAGGTCGGCCCAGGCGGCGCGCACGGTCAATGAGGAGCGGATCACTATGTTGTTGCCCCATCCCCCGCCCTCAACGACTCCGTGAATCCGGCTACGGGCCCGTGTTCGTCGCTGTGCCGCGGAGGAGACCGGCGACCCAGTCCGTCATGGATGTTCCTGCGCCGGCGTCGCCCTCGGTTCCCGCATCCTCGCTGCCCGAGAGCCGCGTGTAGAAGGCGGCGCTCTGGATCGACGTGTGGTCGATCCCCGGGAAGATGAATTCGCCGAAGTTTGACTCGGGCGCGAGCTGCGCACGAACGTCGAGCAAGCCCTCCGTGAAGGTCGCGCCCGTCATGGCCGTCGTGCCGGTGCAGGCGTTCGCGCCCCAGCCGAAGGCCAGCGACATGAGAGAGTCGTCGTCCGAGTCCGCGAGCCCCATCGCGGCGCTCGGATACGCCTTGGCGGCGCGCTCGACGAGGTCGAGGAAGAAGGCGCCTTCGGTCGTCGAGCCGCCGCCGGAGTCCGGCAGGACCGTGCCGTCGAGGCCCCAGAGGGAGCGAAGCTTGCTCTGGAAGCAGGGCGCAAAATACGGCCCTTGCATGAACGGCCCCGAGTCGTCGAGCAGGGTCACCGGCGTCGCACCAAAGGCCTCGGCGACGCGAGCGTAGTCGAGCGCCGCGCCGTACCCGCCGGCGCTGATGCCGGTGAGCAAGACCTGCGTGGCGCCGCGGAACGTGGGCACGAGACGGTCGAGGAACAGTTCGACGTTCTTGTGGCCGACGAAATGCTGAGGCGGTAGATCGAGCCCTGGAACGGTCGTCACGTTGTTACCGGCGTGGAAGTCGCCAGTGCAATACGGAACGTAGACGAAGCTCCAGTCATGGACGGGGTTTGCCGCATTCGTGCGGTCGAGGATGCCGGTGCCAACGCTGAATTCATCGACGGTGCTTCCCACACGGCTGTCGAAGTCCGCCTCACCGAAGCTCGACGGATTTGTGGCGCATGTCGCCGGGTCGAGGCAAGCGCCGCCGCCTTCGAGGAAGATCATGACGCGGTTCGAGGCTCCCAGGTTGACGCCGATGCCCGTAGAAGAACCGTCGCGGCAGAGGGCCTGGGGGAAAGGCACCCAGGTCCACGCGCTCAGCGACAGCTCGGCAATGGGCCTGGTGTCGGGGGGCGGGGCGTCGCTCGCGCCAGCATCCGTTGTGCCCGCCTCTTGTTTTGCCTCCCGCGGCTCCGCCGCGACGTCGTAGCCCTCTGGCGAATCCGCCCCTGCACTGGTCGGGCTGCCTGAGGACGAGCTCCCGCAAGCCGTGAGCAGCCCAGCGAGCGCGAGAGCGGCGCCGAGGGGAAATATGCGGGTTTCGATAGACTTCACGGCCCCTGCTCCGGTGGGCCGTCGCGGTCGGACGTCCCTTAAGCAAGAGGAGGACCGTCCGACCGGATGTGAAGGTCGGGGCGTGCCTTTTGGCCGTCCAGGCCGGTCGTACGGCGGTTGGACGCCGGCGCACTGATCCGCGCGGTCGCTTCGGACGGTGAATACGTTCCGCCAGCGGACATCCCGAACGTGGGCCGGTTCAGCATCGTCCGCGACCCGGCGGGCGCGGGAATCGCGCTGTTCAGCGGGTCGATGTAACCCAGCTATGTGAGCCGCACGGCCGACTCAGTTGAACAAGATGGGCGCTTCTTCACGGCGAGTCCGGCGCAAGGGCGACGCCTGCAACCGCGGGCACCGCTCGGTCGGCGAACGTGGAAACCCGCAGCTTGCGAAACAGGCTGCGCTTCTTGTAGTGAACCCTCTCCATCCTCTTGAGAATGCCGGAGAGCAGGACCACCGCCTCGTCGACGAACGGCCCCTTGTTGAGCATGACGCACTCGGCCCCGACGCCGGCCGCCGCCCCCGCCGCCGCCAGGTCGCGGTAATAGTCGCGGTGCCTGGCCCGCAGCTCGCCCGCGCCCGCCAGGGGCGGGCCGGGATCGGTCCCGGCGGCGGTCCGGGCGAGCCGCTCGGCGCCGAACTCTCGCATCGTGTCGAGCAGCTGGTAGCGACGACTGCCGTCGCTGTACTGCACGACCGACTTCTCGACCAGGCGGATCAGCGTCTTGGCGGTGCCCGGGCCGCAGACCTGCTCGGCCGCCGCGAGCCCGAACCCGGCCGGGAACACCGAGAGCTCGGCCCACAGCCGCTGCTCGGCCGGGGTGCACAGGTCGTAGCTCCAGGCGATGGCGGCCCGGAGCGTGCGGTGCCGGCCGGTGGCGGTGCGCGCGGCCCCGAGGATCCGGAACCGGTCGC
>PLIR01000494.1 GCA_003139415.1 Myxococcales bacterium
GGGTCGTACTCCTCGGAGAGGAGGCCGAGGTCGTTACGTACGGCGAGAAGGCGCTCGAAGAGGGCCTCGGCCTCGGCTCGGCGGCCTGAATGGACGTAGGCGTCGACGAGCCAGAAGCTGCACGCGAGAAACGCGCCCTCGGAGCCAGGCAGTCCGTCGGATCCGTCGTCCGTGCGATAGCGAAGGACGAAACCGTCGTGCAAGAGATTCTTCTCCACGGCCTGGATCGTGCCCTTTACGCGATCGTCGCTTGCGGGCAAGAAGCCCAGCGCCGGCATGAGCAGCGCGGTCGCGTCGAGCGCCGGGCTGTTGTAGGCCTGCGTGAAGGCGTTCTGCCGGCGGTCGAACCCGTGAGCGCAGATGTCGCGGTGAATTCGGTCGGCCAGCGACCGCCAGCGCGGCAGAAGCCCGCGCGCCGGATCGTCCGGGGGGTGGAATTCTTCGATCATCCGCGCCATGCGATCGGCGGCGACCCACGCCATCATCTTCGAATAGACGAAGTGACGACGACCGCCGCGCACTTCCCAGATCCCGTCGTCCGGGCGCTGCCACATCGACTCGACGAACGTCATGAGGCGAAACGCGGGTGTTCGCACGTAGGGCACCTCGTTGAGGCCCAGGCGCTGCGCCTCGTAGAGCACGTTGATCACCTCGCCATAGACGTCGAGCTGAAACTGGTCGCTCGCGGCGTTGCCGAAGCGCACAGGACGGGACTCCTCGTAACCGGGGAGCCACTGCGCCTCGAACTCCGTCAGCCGGTGCTCTCCTTCGACGCCGTACATGATTTGCGCTTGCGCGGGAGAGCCCGCGATGGCTTTCCAGAGCCAATGTCGCCACGCGTCGGCTTCTTCTACGTAGCCGCCCTTCATGAGGGCATCGAGGGTAAGCGTCGCGTCCCTCAGCCAGCAGAAGCGATAATCCCAGTTTCGTACACCCCCGATCTCCTCCGGGAGCCCGGCGGTGGGCGCCGCGACGATGCCGCCGCTCGGCCGGTACGTGAGCCCCTTGAGCGTGATGAGGGAGCGGCTCACGGCTTCACGGTAGGGGCCACGGTAACGACACCGGTCGGTCCACTCCGCCGCCTGTTGCTCCGTCTCGGCCAGCGCCGCGCGTACGTCGAGAGGCTCTGCAATCGGCAAGTGCGAGGCGCTCCACGAGAGCTCAAACGTCGTCGACTTGCCCTCTCGAGCGATGACGACGCCACGCAAGTAGTCCTCGTCGTACTGCAGAGTGGCCTTGGTCCGCAGGACGACGGTGTCCGGCGCCGTCGTCATTATCGTGTCGCCGTTGCTCGGCCTCGTCCAAGGCTTGTATTGGCCGTAGCCAAACCGCACGCAGAGGGAGAAGTCGATCGGGACCATACCGGAGAGACCCTGAACGATGCGGACGAGCGAGTGACGGCCCTGCGCGAGCGGCATGAAGTCGACGAGCCGCACGGCTCCGCCTTCGCATTCGTAGTCCGTCTCGAGGATCAGCGTGCCGGGGCGATACCGGCGTCGCGTGGCGCGCACTTCGGCGCCTGGGTAGAGAGACCAGTGGCCGTGCTCTTCACGACCCAGCAGCGCGGCCATGCAGGCGTCGGAATCGAACCGCGGCAGGCAGAGCCAATCGACGGATCCGCTGAGCGACACCAGCGCTGAGCCGTGCAGATTGCTTAGAAATCCATAGTGTTCGATGGGGGACGCCACGCGCACGAGAAGATGCAAGGCCCAGACCCGTCGTCGGCTGAGTAGCGTCGTCCGATCAGGCTCCGCTCGGTGCCTGAGCCACGGCGGCGCGAAGGGCCGCGGCGAGGGCATCCATCGACTGGCCGATCCGCGCCTTGAACCACTGGTAGTCGGCGTCGACGAGGGTGATGAGCGCGATCTCCGTCCCGCGTAGCTCCGCGGCGAGACGCGCCACCTCGTCGAACGCCTCTTCAGCCGGTGTGTAGATAATCCTGCAAGCCCTGAGGAGCGCCAGCCGCCTCGCTTCGTCGTCGTGGATCGGGGGCTCTCTCGGGAAGGCTCGCCGGTCGTCCCATACAAGGAGCGGCGGGCGCGGGAAGGCTTGCCGGTCGTCTCATATGAGGAGACGAGGCCATGGGACGGCCGGACGGTCGTCCCAAACGCCGCGAGAATCCGGCGGAAACACGGGTCGCTCGCGTCAAACGGCGAGGGGCACGCTCGAGATCCAGCTCAACAATGCGATAGACACGAGGAGCCAATGTGGTATCGGGTGTGCCTTCGGTCGATGGGGCCCGAAGCGGTGCACGTGCCACGCACGCGCAAAAGGGGAGTTGTCTATGCAGCCTCGTTCCTGGTGGCACCTCGTAGCTTGCGGGTTGTTCGGCCTCGGAGCCTCTGGATGCGGCAGGTCGGGGCGTTCGTCGCAGCCGGCGACGTCGTCGAGCCAGGCCATCGCACCAACCCCACAGGTGACGCCGCAGTCCGTCCCGACGCAGTTCAGCGCCGCGACCTGTGGGAGCACGGCGGGCCTTCAGGCCAACGCCGCGTGGCCCGCGTTCGGCGGGTGTCCCACCGATGAGCGCGCGTCACCGCAGGTGGGCACTCAGAGCAACTACCTGAACTGGACCGCGACCACCGGGGGCGAGGTGCAGTCGTCGCCCGCGATCGGCGCCGACGGCACCGTGTACGTCGGCGCCAACGACGGCAAGGTCTACGCGCTCACCTCCGACGGCGTGGTCAAGTGGTCGACGGCGCTCGGGGGCCCCGTGCACGGATCGCCCGCCATCGGGGCGTACGGCACGAACGGCACGCTCTACGTCGGCGCCGACAGCGGCGGCCTGTACGCGCTCAACCCGAGCACAGGGGCGATCCTCTGGAACTTCGCCATCCTCTTGCCCGTTCGATCGTCGCCGATCGTCGGCAGCGACGGCACCGTGTACTTCGCCGGGCCCGGCCAGGGTATCAACGTCGTCAACAACTACCTCTACGCCCTCACTCCGAAGGGGACGGTCCGCTTTCAGACGGCCATCAACGCGACGACGAGCTCCGCGCCCGCCATCGCAACCAGCGGCGGGGTCACGTACGTCTACGTCGCCAGCGACGGCGCCCTCCCGATCATCTCCCCGAAGACGCTCTACGCCATCAACGCCGCGACGGGTGCCATCGCGTGGCAGAAATCGTTCGGGGCCACGAGCACGTCGGGCCCCGCGGTCGGCGCCAACGGGACGATCTACCTCGGGAGCGGCCAGGAGTCGCTCGTCGCGGTCAGCCCGAGCGGCGCCGTCACGTGGACGTTTTCGCTCGGCTGCTTGCTCTGCAACATCAACGCAACGCCGGCCATCGGCCCCGACGGCAACGTCTACGTCGGGTCGAGCGACGGCCGCTTCTTCTCCATCAATGGGGCGAGCGGCGCGCAGCGCTGGGTGCAGTCGCTCGGCACCAACGTCGACGCGTCCGCGGCGATCGACGCGACCGGTACCGTCTACATCGGGAGCGCCAGCGGCGACACCCTGTTCGCGATGAACTCGTCCGGCACGGAGGTGTTCTCCGTGGCGACGGGCGGGGCCATCGAGTCGTCCGTCGCCATCGGTGCCTACGGCACGATCTACTTCGGCGGCGACGACTCGAGAGTCTACTCGGTGGGCGAGCGGTACTCGGGCTTCGTGCAGGGCGCGAACTCGGCCCCGATCGGGACGTGCAACGACAACCGGGTCCCGTCCGGGACGCAGGCCACCGTGTGCCTCCAGGACCCCGCCGCGGGCGCCACGATCGTCAACATGTACGTCAACGGCCACATGACGACGTCGACGAACGACTGCGTGACGATCCCCGTGACCGAGACCGTGGAGATTCGAAGCTTCGAGTACAGCAGCGTCGGCGTCCTCGCGGGCACGCACGTCGTGTTCTTGACGACGACGAGCACCACCAAGCACTGCCCGATCTACGACAACATCCTTCTCGGGACGCCGGGCGACGACGTCCTCGTCGGCACCTCGGGCGACGAGTACATCTCCGGCGGGCCGGGCGTCGACTACATCGTGTCCGGCGGGGGCAACGACGTCCTCGTCAGCGGCGACGAGGCGCACACCTTCGATCTCACGGGACCGCTGTCCGCGTCGGCCCTCGGGCCGGGGCTCGAGATCGTGGGCGCGAACCTGGCCCAAGACCAGGTGCTCGTGAACTTCGCGCCGTCCACGTTGCCGACGACGCTCTTCGACGTAAACCAGGCGTGCACAGCGCCTGCGTGCCAGGGTGTGAATCCGAGCTTCGAGAACATCTACACGTCGCTCGAGGCCTATACGAACGTCAACGGAGGGTCCGTCTTCACCCAGCCGCGCCTCTCGTCGATTCGCCAAGTGTACGACGTGGGCGGCGGCTACATCGCGTGCGGGAGCCGCTCCGTGGCCGACGCGAGTCTCCTATCCGCCAACGGCGGCTCGGGCATCGAGGGGCTCATCGTCAAGCTTTCCCCGAGCGGAGCGATCGAGTGGGTGGCCTCGAGCGCGACGAACGTTGGCTTCTACGGCAAGACATTCTCCGACATCCAGGCGTATTACACGTACGACAGCAACAACGACCTGAAGCGCACGGGCTATGTGCTCGTGGGTTCGCAGTTCGTCTCGGGCGAGTCGTTCATTCAGGTCGTCGACCTGCAGGGAAACCAGCTCGCGTTCAACTTCCTCGACGGCACCTTCCTCAATGGCTCCGGCCAGGTGCAGGGCAATAATGGCAATACGGGGCAGTCCGTCTTGTCCAAGGTCGTCAGCGGCCCCGGCTTCGTGATTGCCGTCGGCAGCACGCCGGTGCAGGGCAGCTCGCCGATGCCGAACGGCAGCTACGTCAACGAGCCTGGCGGCAAGGGTTACGTGGTCGCTTTTCGAAATCACATCACCGGCGGCCAGCTCGATCAGCTGTTGACGGAGGAGGGATTCGCGCCAAACGTGTCGTCCGGTGTCCCAGGCAACACCCTCTTCGACACCGCCACGCTCGTTCCGCCCTCTGCCGGGGGCACGCTGTGGAGCATCGCGCTCGGAGGCGAGAGTGGCCTCAATCTGCCGGCCGCTGCCGGGGCCACGTCGCCGCCGCAGCCCTCGGCGTTCTTGACGATCGCGCAGCTCGGCGGATCCATCACCAACCCCTCGAGCGGTGGCGGCTCCCGGATTACGCCAATCTACGAGAGCGAGTTCCTGGGCGGTTCGAGCCCGATGGCTGCGGTGAGCGCCGTCACGAACGTTCCGGGCACCGGCTTGCTGTTCGGGGGGTCGACGGACGCCTACGAGCAGAACAATCCCTTCCAGCCCTCGTCGTTTCTCACGGAGACCGACGACACGCTGACCGACCTCTTTACGACGGCCGACCCCAACGCGGGGAGCTTCTTCCAGGCCGCTCCCGGGTACGAGTTTCTCGGGGGCTACTCCTCGACGGGCATCGCCTCACTTTCCACCTTCCCCGATGGGACGTCGATCGCGTTCGGTCAAAGCCAGTTCCCGTGGAGCAATGCGCTCCTGACGACCGCGGAGACCCCGGAGTTCGTCGGTCCAGGATGTGCGTTCCTGGCCGAGTGCATCAACGGAGAGTTTGCCGCTGGTTCACCGCAGTGCACCTACGGCGCCCAGGAGTGCCAAGGGGTCCAGCACGCGCTCTTCGTCTATCTCGATGGGACCAGTCGCACGTATCACACGTACGGGCACGACACGGCTAACACCGCGACCCACGCCATCACCACGGTGTTCGCCGGGGCAGAGCTGACGCCCGACCACGGCTTCATCGCCGCCGGTGTTGCCTGCCCGGGCGCCGACTTCCCGTGCATTCCGGAGGCGTACGTCGTGAAGGCCTCGCCGGAGCCGTCCTTTTCGAGCCCCGGCTTGCCCTGCAGCTGCAGCAACGGATACGCCGACTGCGGCGAGTCCCCGACGGGGTATGCGTCGGCGACCGCGACGCACCCGGGCGACTGTGGCGGACCCTGCGCGGCTTGCGTGGTCGACTGCGGCGACGGCATCCAGGACTACGGCGAACAGAACATCGACTGCGGCGGCCCGTGCACCAACCCCGACGTCACCCCGACGCACCAGGCCATTGCCTGCATGGAGTGCACGACGTCGCAGTGCGCCGCGGCGGCGCCACCGTGCATGAACGGTCTCTGCGACCCCAATAGCGGCTGTTACAACCAACCGATCCCGGCGACTCCGGCCACGGCATGCGGCACCGAGAACGGCCAGGCCATGGTGTGCGACGGCGCCGGGAACTGCGTCTACGCGTGCTCGGCGACATGCCCGGCTCCCACGGAACCATGCATGACCGCCGCATGCACCTCCGAGAGCGGCTGCACCGCGGTGCCCGAGACGGGCACGTCGTGCACGACGAGCGACGGGGTGACCCCCGGGACTTGCAACAGCGGCACCTGCACGCCCAACTGCGTCGTGTCCAATTGCACCGGAGGCGGCCCGTGCACGACGGCGAGCTGCAGCACCGCGGGCTCGGGCTCCTGCGTGTACACCGCGGTGCCCGAGGGGACGGCTTGCGGGGGCGCGGGCTCCGGAATGTTCTGCATGAACAACTCGTGCGAGACGCCGTACTACACGAACCTGGCGTCGAGCTCGTCGTCGGCGCCCGGCCTCTTGTTTCAGTTCTGCCAGGGCTGCCACCTCGGCAACTCGATGTCGACGTACGGCGCCCTTTCGTCATCGTGCAACGGAAGCTGCTTTCTCAGCTGCTACTCCGAAGCCACGAAGGCGGCGATCCATTGCCCGGAATCGGCGGAGAACGGCCAGGGCGTGTTCCACTGCATCGGCAGTGCGGTGAGCGCCGGAGCCATGCCGGCGAGCCCCAACTGCACGGGCACGGTCACTCCATTGCCGGCCGGTTGTCCTACGCCGGCCGAGATCGCGGTCATCACGAGCTGGGTGCAGAGCGGTGCGCCTTACAGCGCGGCCAACCCGAGCGGCTCCACCGCACCGGCCTGCCCGTAGAGCGCCGTTCTCGCTATCGCTTTGCGCGGACCGTGCCGCGCGAGTCTCCCGTGAGGCCGCGCGGCGCGATCTCGAGGCGCGTCGCGCGGAAGACGTGCCGCGCTGGGGGGCGCGCCCCGAGTGCCAGGGCGGTCGACGGCCGGGCGAGCTGGCGCGCTCGCAGCTCCTGAGCGCCAAGAGCCGGCAGCGTGAGACGCGCGACGTCGATTCCGACCGTGGCGGGCGGCGGTCCGTGCGGAGACGACGGCGACACGGGCCCTGCCGCGACGCTCGGCTGCGCAGGGACGAACGTCCTCGTGTGAGGCGCGATCGCGGAGGCGGCGCCGCCCGACACGATGTGCGAGCTCGTGCCCGGCAACAGCAAATCGTGGGATGGCGAGAACACCCACGGCTCCGGTGGCGCGAACGAGAGCGCGACGACGGTTCCCCCCGTCCAGCACCACGTAGGCGCCATCGGCGACCATCCGACGTAGCCGCTCCCGTCGTCGCTGACGCGCCAGGAGACCCAGGCGCCGNNGGCGCCGGCGTAGCGCCGTCCGGGGATCCAGACCCAGCGGCCCGCGCTGAGCACCCAGCGTCCGTAATGAAAGCAGATCCAACCCCACGCGTACTCGCTCACCCAGACGTAGTCGCCGTCGACGTAGTTCCAGCTCCCCGCGGTGTCGTAGGGTTGAAAGCCCGCGCCGACCTGGTCCGGGCTGGGCGCCCAAACCATGCCGTACGTCGGGTCGTCGACCCAGGCGCCGTACGGATCGAGGGCGGGACTGAAGTCGCTCTGCGGGCTGGGATCGGTGTCCGCGTACTCGTCGCCCGGGGGCACGTCCACGACGACGTCCTGCTCTCCCACGGGCTGGGCGCGCGCCGACGGCGCCACGGATCCAGCCGCGAGCAAGACGGCGACGATCGCGCTTGGCCGCCGCATGGTGCGGGCAGCGTAGCACCAGCCGCATGCCGCAGGCGACGAGTCCGGTCGCGACGCGCCGTCACGCGGCGGCCCGGGCGCTGGCCTTCAGTAGGCGAAGTACGGGGTCGACCCGCCCGGCGCGCCGGCCCCCTCGATCGAGGTGAAGACCTTGCGGCCGAAGAAGAAGGGGAGGCCCCAGTCGAAGTACTCGCCGCCGCTGCTTGGCCCGCCGACGTCGTCGAACGCGTAGGCGTACTGGTTTTCGAAGAGCGCGGTGGCGTCGGCCACGGTGAAGCTCACCGCGCTGCTCGCGCCGTTGACGCCCAGGTTGGTCGCGCTGAGCGACTCCGTCGCCGAAGGGCAGTAGTAACTATCGAATTGCGAGCCCGGGCAGAGCGGCAGGTTCGTGGTGGTCGAGTCGAGAAAGTAGAGACCGTTCGAGCCGCTGTCGATGAGGCTCAAGGGATACTCTTTGCCAGAATAAGCGGTCGTGAACGTGAGCGTGTTCGGGTCGATGGGCAAGACGGTGGCGGAGCCGAGGCCATTGTTTTCTTGCGTGCCGATGCCAAATACGAGCGTGCCCGTGGCGTTCGCCGCGCCGCCCGCCGGGATGGACGAGAGGTCGATCATCACTCCGTTGTTGTCGGTGGGCAGCATGGAGACCGGATTCTGAACCTGCGCGCTTGCGCCGACGGCGGCCCCGATGCACCCGGAAGACGGACATGCGTAGTAGACGTTTCCGGGGTTGTCCGTGACGGCTGCCGTGGGCGACTGCGCGCAAGAGCCCCCGCAGTCCTCGGGGATAGGGCCGACGCCCAGGATGGCGTTCGCGCCGAGGAGCGCGAGCGTGTCGGCGCTGGGGCCGCCGGTCGCCGAGCAGCTGGTCGGCACGTTGGGGAAGCTCGGGTCGCCGATGACCTGGATCGGTATCGAGCGCGCCTTTTCACCGCCGATCGTGACATCCGCCAGGTCCACCGACCCCCACGTGTAGCTGTCGACGAACGCGTTGCACTCCGCGATGGGATCGCCGCCGGCGTCTGTCTCGTGCGGAAGGGTGAGGGACAGCTCTCCGCCGGCGCTGGCGGAGAGCACCCGGACCCCGATGGAGCCCGTGTCGACGAGGACGCCGTCGATGTTCTGGCAGTCGGTACCGCCCGGCACGCAGACCGTGATGCTGATGAAGAACCCGTTCACGTAGCCGGCGGAAGGCGGACCCGCGTTGATCGAGCCGGTCACGGCGTTGGGCGCGCTGGGGGTCGGCGCGTCGTTGCCGCATGACGCGCTCAGCACGAGCGCGCAGGAGAGCACGCTCCGGATGGCCCCGGTCTTTAGGGTGTGCATGACGCTCACCGGACGTCTTGGAGAAGGACGTCGGCGGGCACCAAGCTCGGGACGAACGCGCGACCCACGAAGGCGCGCGAACGACCGCCCATGTGGACCACCAAGTCCGGCCTCTCGATGACGAGCGGCGCGCGGCCGGCGTGTCGACTCTTGGCCTCCCGGGCGGCATCGGTGAACTCGTCGAAATAGG
Organism: Myxococcales bacterium; assembly: GCA_003139415.1. Classification (GTDB taxonomy): domain Bacteria; phylum Myxococcota_A; class Polyangia; order Polyangiales; family Polyangiaceae; genus Palsa-1150. Next base: position 9,352 of record PLIR01000494.1, read on the forward strand.
CGCCGAGCAGCTGCCGCAGGTCTGGTCGGAATGGGCCGCTCCACGTGACCGCGAACACCACGCCTTCGGCCGACACGTACTCCCGTACGACAGTTCCCCCCGGGACGAGAATCTCGTGCACCGTGTGGCGGCCGGTCGACCCGACGTTGTCGGCGCCGTTCATGCGCGCCAGGTCGCGCCCCACCGACGACGCGTCCCCGCCGAGCGCCGCCGACGCCGGGCAGGCGACCACGAGCATGGCGAGGCCGAGCGCGGCTCCCGTACATGATCGCCTGGTGCTCGGAGCAGGGAAGGGACTTTTCATTGTCGCGAAGGTGTACCGCCGCGTGCCATCGGGGGCCAACCCCCGTAGCCTGGCGTCCGATGTTCGAAGCTTGGGGTCGCTGGGTGTACCGCCGCCGTCACGGCACGCTCGTCGTGAGCGGGCTCGTTCTCCTCATCTCGGTGACGCTGCTCATCCTCGGCGGTCGCCTCACGACCAAGACGATCCACGGCATCGAGGCCGACGACGCGCTCAACCTGATGGACCGGCAGCTCCCCCATCCTGGCGAATCCGGCTTCACCGTGATCTTCCAGAGCGCGACGCTCGTCACCGGCGACGATGCTTTTGCCGAGGCTGCGCTCGCGGCTGTCCGCCCGCTGCGCACCGACCCTTCCGTCGCGTCGGTTCGCACGCCCTTCGACGCCGACACCTCGATCTTCCTCGCCGAGGGAATGCAGTCCTCCGACGGCCACGCCGCCGTCGCCGAGGTCACTCTGCGCCCGGAGGCGGTCCTCGACACGAGCCTTTTCCCCGCCTTGCGGGCTCGGATCCACGGCGGGCCGTTGACGGTCACCGTCACGGGCCCGGGGGCCTTCCGAAGCGACCTCGATCACGCGCTCGCCTCCGATCTGCAATACGGCGAGGTGCTCTCGACCCCCGTCACATTCGCGGTCCTCGTGACGGTGTTCGGGTCGCTCGTCGCCGCCGCGCTGCCGGTGGGCGTTGGCGGCCTCGCCGTCGCGGGCGGCATCGCGGCGGTGACGCTCTTGAGCCGCTTCACCGAGGTGGCTCAATACGCGATCAACATCGTGTCCCTCGTCGGCCTCGGCGTGGCCATCGACTATTCGCTGTTCATCGTGAGCCGGTTTCGCGAAGAGATCGCCGCGGGCGCCGAGGTCCCCGACGCCCTCGCGCGAACCGTGGCGACCGCGGGCCGCGCGGTGGTGTTCTCCGGGGTCGCTGTCGCCATCGGCCTCGGGGGGCTGCTGTTCTTCCGCGGCTCGTTCCTGGCGTCGCTGGGCGCGGGCGGGACGATGGTCGTGCTCCTGTCCGTCGTGTACGCGCTGACATTTTTGCCAGCGCTCATCGGGGTCCTCGGCCACAACGTCGACCGGCTCCGCGTGCCCCGTCTCGCCCTCGGCGGCAAGGGTCGATGGCAGCGCATCGCCCTGGCCGTCATGCGGCACCCCGTGCTCGTCCTGGTGCCGACCCTCGTGCTCCTGGTGGCCGCGGGGCGCCCGTTCTTCGACATCTCGCTGGCGATGGCCGACGTGCACATCCTGCCCTGGTCCTCGGAGGCGCGCCGCGGCGACGCCATCCTCCGTGACGTGTTCGCCGATCGCGCCGCCACCCGGGTGGCCGCGGTCGTCGCCTTTCCGGGCGACCCCTTCGCGACGCCCGGCCGCGTGGGCGCGCTCTACGACCTCTCGCAAGAAATCGCGGCCATCCCGGGCGTGACCGACGTCCAGAGCGTGCTCTCCGCCGTCCGGAGCCCGGGCCGCGAGGCGGCCATTGTCGCGCTGACACACCCGCGCGAAGAGTTCTCGGAGCCCATGCGGGTCGCCGCCGGAGAGACGGCCGGCAGCACGATCGTCGTGCTGGCTGCGGTGACCGACGCGCTGCCCGCGAGCGCCGCGGCGCGGGCCGTCGTCGAACGGATCCGCCTACACCGGCGCGTGGACGACGGCACGCTGCTCGTGACGGGACAGACGGCCCTGGACATGGACTCCACGGCCTACATGCTCGCGTACGCACCGAGGGCGCTGGCCTTCGTGGTCGGGATGACGCTCTTGCTCCTCTTCTTGCTCCTCGGCTCGGTCATCCTGCCGTTCAAGGCCGTGGCGATGAACCTCCTTTCGCTCACCGCGTCGTTCGGTGCGCTCGTGTGGATCTTCCAGGAGGGGCACCTCAGCGGCGTGCTGCACTTCACGCCCGGCCCCATCGATCCGGCCCTCCCGGTCGTGCTCTTTTGCGCGACCTTCGGCCTGTCGATGGACTACGAAGTCTTGCTCCTTACCCGCATCCAGGAGGAGTGGTACCGCACGGGGGACAACACCCGTGCCGTGGCAGAGGGCCTCGAGCACGTCGCGCCTCTCATCACCAGCGCGGCGGCCATCATGGTGGCGGTCTTCTCGGCATTTGCCATGGCCGATGTCGTGATGCTCAAGATCATGGGCGTCGGAACGGCGCTGACGGTCGCCCTCGACGCCACCGTCGTGCGCACGTTGATCGTTCCCGCGACCATGCGCCTCCTCGGCGACTTCAACTGGTGGGCGCCCCGATGGCTCGTCCGCCTGCGCGCCCGGCTAGACCATCTGCGCCGCGTTTAGCGTTTCTGCCTGCTCGCTAGCGTTGCAGGGAGCGCCGAACCGAGGACGCGGCCGCGAGCTCCACCTCGGTGGCTCGAGCCAACTCGGGTTGTGATCGCGCGTTTTGCATGCGAGTCATCGCGGCGTCGACCCGCATCGCGTCGTCGGCGTCGCGCGAAGCGAGCTCCGGGCGCACCCGCTCCCAACGAGTTCGGAGCTCGACGACCAGCGTGTGGATCTCACTCGGGTTCCTGTTTTCCTCGGCAATTTGCAGAGCGCGACCGTAGTAGTCGAGCCGGTGAACATCGGCCGACACCCCCGGCGTGTACGGAGCCGCGATGACGGCCAGCGCCCCACTGAGCTCGTTCGCCTGGATCATGCTCATCCAGCGGTCCTTGGCGTTGACCGCGTTCGTGAGCGAGCTCTCGAGATCGTCGAGGCGACTTGCGCTCGCGCTGTCGCTCACGGTTTCATCGTGGATCTTGCGTATCGGCGCCGCGAGCTCCTCGAGCCGCCGGGTCGCGTCCGCCCAGCGACCCGCGCGCGCTGCGGCGTAGACGGCCACGGACTGGTCGTGCGCCTCTCGGATGGGGAGCGGCACGGTCGCCACGGAAGGCTGGAGATGCCCCGCCTGCGCGGCGTCGGTCACCGACCAGTCCTGACTCCGCATGACCGCCGAGATCGTCGGGTCCTCCCGCAACAAGCGGACGTTGGGCGAGGAACCCACGGTGACGACATTCTCGGCCTTCACCGCCCCCGACAGGTTGTAGGCGTCTTCTTCCGCCGCGCGCGCGGCATCCTTGCTCGGCGCGGTTCCGGTGACCACGATAACGCCATGGTTCACGTCGACCTTGGGTGAAAAGGGAGCCACGCGCGGATCCATCGCGTAGACCGAGAGCAGGGTCGCCGCGATCTCGCCGTCGGAGAAGACGGGCTCGACGATCCGCCGCTCTACGCTCGAGTCGATGCCGCCGTCGAGACGCAGATGGGAGACGTCGATCGCATCGGGCGCTGCGAACCGCGCGTCTTGCACCGCTCGCACGACCTGCTCGAAGTGGGCGACCTTCCCCCGCAAGTGGACGACGCCCCCGTCGACCCACGCGAAGATGGGCGCGCCGAGGAGCCACGGATCATCGTGAAACCGGCGCGCGACCTCATCCTGTACGTGCGCGTCGGAGCGCTGCACGGGAGAAATGGAGAGATCGTCGACCACGTCACACACCCCCGGCGTCGCGCGCGCATCGTCCTTGACCGCCAGCCGAGCCGCCTCCGAGTCGACGGCGCCCGAGAGTGTGACCAGCCCCTCGTGTGCGCGAGCCGCTACCTGGGCCGTTGCCGTGACAGGGTCGGCTCGCAGCGCGGAGGTCACGGCGCCCTCGATCTCGGCGTCGGTCGCAGGAAACGACCGGACGTCGATGCGATCGATGATCGCGCGGACGCCGCGTACGACGTGCGCGATCGCCACGGCGCGCCGTGGAGCGAGGCGATCGTCCACGACGCCGCTCAACGTGACGACGCCACCGCTCGAGGTGACCTGAATGGGGTTGGTCGGCGCCGTCGGGTCGGACGTGAGCGCGGCCACGGTTGCGCGGACGATCGCGTCGTCGCTGAGGGCATCCTGGTCGGGCGGGGTGTCCTTGGCGTCGGCGACGTCCGTGTCGTGTGCATCCTTCGATCGTTGGATCGAGCCATTCGCCGTGGTCGAGGGTGCTTGGGCGGTGACCGAAGTCCGGGCCGCGCATCCTCCGCACGCAATGGCCAGGAAGGGTAGAGCCAGCAAAGGCGGCGTCAGCGGTCTGGTTCTCATTTGCAATCGTTGGAACGCAAGCGGCGCGCCACAATGGACGACGTGCAGCGGGCAACGGCCTGAGCCGAGTGCGCCGCCGGCCGCCCCATGGCCCGCCAAGGTGCGGCCGGTGGAGTTATGCTCCCTCGGGACGTTCGACCCTTTTCGGAGAAGTGCCCATGGCCCCCGCCGTCTTCGTGGAGCAACTCGACGCATTCAGGGCCGAGCGGCTCGCGCCCATCGTCGCCGCGGGGCGCGTGTCCCTCGCCGATGGCGCGCCCGGCGACGCGAAGAGACTCTTGCAGGTGGCGCTGGCCAACGAGATCAGCGTCGCCGAGCTCGCAGCGGCCTGGGTGCCGCGCTGCGTCGAGGTCGACGTGAAGATCGCATTGGCCCGACAGGCCGGCGACGAGGCAGGGCACTTTCAGCTCGTGGCCGAGCGCCTCTCGGCCCTCGGCTTCGACGTCGCCTCGTTCAAGGCGCCAGGCGCAAACCCTCTCTTCGACTACCTCGCAAACCTCTCCACCACCGTCGAGCGAATTGCCGCGGGCCTCTTCGCCCTGGAGTCGATCGCGTACGCGGTAAACGAGAACTTCATGGCGTTCTGCGAAAGGCGAGGGGACGCCGAGACGGTGCGCATCTACCGCGACTTCATTCAGCCCGACGAGCGGGCGCACCAGCAGCTCGGCAGGCAGCTGCTCGACAAGTACGCGGTGGGACCGGAGGCTCAGGGGGCGGCGCAGGCCGCGGTCGCGAAGGTCCTCGAGATGGCCGCGGCGGGTCGTGCCCAGGCCGCGGAGCGCATGGGCACGGCCTGCTTCCCCGGCTGTTGAGACGGGCCCTTGGCCCGGGTCACCGCCGGAGGCGCTCCACGACCTCTTGCTTCGTCTCGAGATCCCGCCCGTGCAGATCGACGAAGGCCACGCTCGGCACGATGAAGCCTCCGGCCAGCTGCACGTAGGCAGACGTGAACTCGCATTCCTTGCCGTTGATCGTGGAGCGCGCCTGCGACAGGCAGCGACCGTCGGGGCCTCGCGTCGTGATGATCTCGATGCGCCTCGTCGAGAGCTGCTTGAGCCGGAGGTGGTGGACGGCACCCGCGGGCGTCTTCTGGACCGTTCGCTGCTCCGAGATCCCGTACGCGAGGTACTCGAACGCGCCGAGGGTGTGCACGCGCACCGGCGGTGAGTTCTCGAACTCGCGCCAGTACGGGAAGACAGCGTCGTTCGTCAGCGGCGTGCAGTGGGCATCGAGGTGAATGCCGTAGTCGACGCGGTTGTGGTCGTCGCTCTTCGAGATGAAAAAGACCGTCTGCACGTCGGACGGAAAGAAACTGGGCGCTTCGGCCGTGGCCTCCGAGGCCACGAGGAGCAGGCTGGCCGAAACGAACAGCGCAGGGACCCACGTCACCCTGGGCATGATGGCATGAGCGGCCGCCGGCTCACGAATGATGATGGCGCTCGGAACTCCTCGCGCGGATGCGCGCGTGACCTCAGAGGCAGAGAAAGCGGAGGAAGCATCCTCCGCTCGACGAGCCTCCCCCGCCCGAGCTGCCCGAATGGCCGCCCGACGACGAGGTCCCGGACGATCCACTCTTCGAACCACTCGACGAGCCGCTCGACGATTTACCTGACGAACCACTCGACGACGAGCTACCCGATGACGAGCTCCCCGAGGAGCTTCCTGTCACCCCTCCCGATGAGCTGCTTGCCGAGCCGCCGGAGGATCCTCCCGACGAGGACGCGCTGGACCCGCTCGAGGAGACGGTGGCGTCGCAATCGCACGGACCCGCATCGGTGGCGAGATCGCCGCTGTTGCCGTCATCCCCGGTCGCGCTGTCCGTCTCGCCGCTGCCGTCATCCCTAGGCGACGCATCCGGATTGGCTCCGTCGTCGCCGCCCGTTGCCCCGTCGTTCCCGTCGTGGGTCGAGCCCATCGCGCTGGACCGAGCGGCGGCATCCGACTTGATCGTGTCGTCGCCGTTCCCCACCGAGAAGCCATCCAGACCGCCGATGGATGCGCAGGCCGTGGAGAGCACGGCGACGGCCGCGACAGCTCCTGCGATCCCACGAAGACGCCGGGATACGGAGAGCGCGATCCACGGACGGCCCATCCCTCCAGAATACCGCCTTGCCGTGCTCGCCGTTCACGAAGCGGCGAGGATCCGCAGACTACCTACACCCACCGGCTCCACCCACCGGCAGAGGCAACCAATCGTCATCGGGTCGGGCGCCCTCAGATCGCGCGGACTCCAAGCAGCGCCGCGGAGACCGCTTCCCAGTCCACCTGGGGAAACCCGTAAGCGCCTTCCTTGGCCGCCCACGCGCGGGCCACAGCACGCAGGGCGTCGACGCGCGTCGCGCCTGGCTCGAGAATCGTGGGCTTCTCGGGCGCCTGGCGAGCGTGGGCCTCCACGCTCCAGTCGCCGAGGCCGTCCGTGTTGCTTCGCCCTGCGACCTCGATCGTGAGGCGGATGTCCTCACAAGAAAGGTCGTAGATCATCGCGTCGCGCTTCCGGAATTGGTTGGTAATCCGCACCCCCGGGCGCGAGCTTTCCTTCGTCATCGCGCCTGTCTTTCTCGCGTATCTCGCGCCAAAGCGCGCCACCGAACCGGCAGCACGGGACAGCGCAAGTGCAAGGGAGTGCGGCTCTCGTTACGACTCGCCGTCGACACCCTCGAGATTACCACCGGTCGTTGCCGCGCCCCCCGCCTCTCGGACCGCCACCGCCACCGCCACGGCCGCCGCCACCACCGCCACCGCTGCGCTGCGGTCGTTCCTCGGCCTCGTTGACGCGAAGAGCGCGTCCTTCGAGCGTCGCGCCGTTCATGGCGGCGATCGCCGCCGCGGCTTGTGCTGCGCTCCCCATCGTCACGAAGCCGAAGCCTCGCGACTGGCCGGTCTCGCGGTCGTTGACGATGTGGACGTCGGTGACCTCACCCGAAGCCGAAAAGGCCTGCCTCAGCGCATCGGTTCCGACGCTGAAGGAAAGGTTGCCTACATAAAGTCGCGTACCCATGACCAAATCTCTCGAACGGCGGCTCGTCGGCGAGGCGCACCTGATTCGGTGCGCCGCACACCGTTCCTTCCCATGAGCCACCAGCATCGGAGGGACGGTCGCGGCGGAGCATCCGTCGCGTCCCACACGGAGCGTCATAGAGGAGCGGCCGTCGGAGTCCCGAGTCTCGATCGGGAGAAAGGCGGTCAACCAGAGTAACGTCTCGTGAGCGAGCCGTAATCTTACCCTGTGCGAGGTTTTTGCGCAACCGCCCGTAGCCAAAGCCCGTGACCGTGCGACTTGCGCAAGGCGGCGGCAACGTCTACGGTGCGTCTTCGCTCAAGGCGCTCACGTTACGCCTCACGTTACTGGGTCACTACGTTCTCTCGACTCTTGCCGAGTTGGTATCGCGATTGGCCTTCCTCATGACGCTACGTGCGGTACCCGCGGATCATCTGCGGCGACCGTCCCCTCCGACCCGGCTCATTCGGATGGAAGGCACTTGGTAGGGCTACGAATCGAGAGAGTGAATTTCATGGGCAATCGAATCTACGTCGGCAATCTTCCGTTCAGCGCAACGACGGAAACGCTTCGGCAGGCTTTCGCCCCGTCGGGCGATGTCACGGACGTCCACATCGTGACGGATCGCGAGAGCGGGCAGTCGCGAGGCTTCGGCTTCGTCACGATGGGCAACGCCCACGAAGCCGCGAACGCCATCGCCGCGATGAACGGCGTGAACCTCGAAGGCCGCGCGCTTCGCGTGAACGAGGCCGAAGAGCGCCCGCAGGGTGGCGGCGGTGGTGGTGGTGGCCGCGGCGGCGGCGGTGGTGGTGGCCGCGGTGGCGGCGGTGGCGGTGGCGGACGCAAGTGGTAGTTTCCAGGTCGTAATAGCGTACGATCTGGCGCGATGACGACGACCGAGTTCGATGGTGCTTCCCGCGACGCTCTGCGCGTGTATTTGCGCCAGATCGGAAAAGTCCCCCTTCTCACGCGCGAGGGGGAGGTAGCGATCGCGAAACGCGCGGAGGCCGGCGAGTTTGCCGTCTTCCAGGCGATCGTGGGATCGCCCATCGGACTCGTCGAGTTGACCCGGTTGCGGGAGGCGCTGCGAGACGGCACGCTTGCCGCGAAGGACGCCGTACAAACCTCGGGCGAAGAGACGCCCGAGTGGGAGGTCACCGAGAGGCGTCGGGTGGCTCGTCTGCTTAGCTCCGTGATTCAGCTTGCCGGCCCCGCGGGGCCTGCGGGCAAGCGATCGGACGACGCGACCCAGAAGATCTTGAAGGCGCTCGTGGCGATGCACCTGAAGAAGAAGGTGATCGACTCGATCGTGGCCAAGCTCCGCGAACGGATCGCCGAGCGCGAGCGCGGGCGTGGGCCGCGGAGCCGAGGAGAGGCCAAGCCGCCCACGGATCGCGAGGTCAAAGAACTTCGCGCGACGTGCGCGACGATCGCCGAGGGTGAGCGGGTCATCCGCGTCGCCCGGGCCGAGCTAGTCCGCGCGAACTTGCGACTCGTGATTTCGATCGCGAAGAAGCACTCGAACCGCGGGCTGATGTTCGTCGATCTGATCCAGGAGGGGAACATCGGCCTGATGCGCGCGGCCGAGAAGTTCGAGTATCGCCGCGGCTACAAGTTCAGCACGTANNCCACGTGGTGGATTCGTCAGGCGGTTACGCGCGCGATCGCGGATCAGTGCCGCACGATTCGCAACCCGGTGCACATGTTCGAGCTGATCGGGAAGGTTGCGCGCACGGCGCGATCGTTCGTCCAGGAGTTCGGCCGGGATCCTACGCCGGAAGAAATCGCGGCGAAGCTCGACCTCGGCGAGGCTCAGGTGTCCGCCGCGCTGCGGTTCGCCAAGGAGCCGGTAAGTCTCGAAACACCGAAGTGGGAAGAGGGCGGGGTCCGCCTCGGCGACACGCTCCACGACGAGACGGCCGAATCGCCGCTCGAGACGGCCATGAGTACGCGTCTCACCGAGCAGGCAGCCAAGCTCCTCGAGGGCCTCACGCCGCGCGAAGCCGAGGTGATTCGCCTTCGGTTCGGCATCGGCGTGACCACGGAGCACACGCTCCAAGAGGTAGGCGAGCGCTTCTCGGTCACCCGCGAACGCATTCGGCAGATCGAGGCAAAGGCCCTCGAGCGGATTCGACGCCAGCCCAAGACCAAAGAGTATCGCACCCTGCTCGACGGTTAGTCGCGCCTCAGTGGTGCCGGTCGAGGTACCACCACAAGAAACGGAACATGGCGACGAGAATCGCGATGGGAGCGATTCCCGTCAGGGCGATGAACCGCACCCATCGCAGCCGCTTGCGGCCGGGCGTGACCGCGACCAGGCGCCGGGCCAGACCGGAGACCCGCACCCGCGCGGGATCATCGACATCGGCTTTGAACTCGGCGGCTGTCGCGTAGCGCTCCTTCGGGTTGCGACGAAGGGCGCGTAGGGCAATCTCCTCGGCCTGCTCGGAGATCGCAGGGCACAGCTCGCGCAGCGCCCTCGGATCACCCACCTCGCGCGCGCTCGCCACCACGAATGGATCGTCGCCTTCGAAAGGGGGATGGCCGGTGAGCATCTCGTAGAGGATGGCGCCCAGCGCGTAGATGTCGACGCTCCGCTGGCCGCGCCGGCGATGGATCTGTTCGGGCGCCACGTATTCGGAGGTCGCGAACGGGGGCGCGGGCGCGGAGAACATGGATCGCCCCCGGCCCACGACGACCTCGTGCGCCATCCCCAGGTCGATGAGGCGAAGAGAGCCGTCGTCGCAGAGGAGCACGTTGCCCGGCTTGAGATCGTAGTGCACGACCCCCTGGCGGTGCAGGTAGTCGACCGCTTCGCAAAGGCGGCCGAGCATCGACAGCGCTTCGGCCTCGGGGAGCCTGCGTCCCTTGCCGATGCGCGATGCCAGCGTCGGCGCGTCCAGGAATTCGGTCACCACGTAGCTCCGGTTCCCCGGCAGCGCCGGGGCGATGAACCGCAGGATGAAAGGGTGATGGAGCCTGGCGCCGATCTCCGCTTCGCGCTGGAACATCGACCAGCTCCCCAGGCCACTCGAGTACTGGGGCAGCGGGACCTTCACGGCCACCGTCTGGCCCGCGTTCTCCAGGTCCGACGCTTTGAATACGGTCGACATTCCTCCTTTCCCAATCTGCTCGAGGAGGTGGAAGCGGCCGTCCAGGATCTGGCCGGGCGCGGCCTTGAATGAGAGGGCCATGGCTCGCAGAGCGTGCGCGAAAACCGAACCTTGCGCGCGCGCTTCGGGAGCAGTTTCTAGCGGCTCCGACGCTAAAATGGCGTTAAGAATGGCGCCGGCCCCAGCCCAGCCGCGAGCGCGCCGTCCTTATGTTTTCATGAGGTCCGAGGGGCATTTTTTTTGGTCTCTTTTGTCCCGTCCCCCGCTACACCCACGGGCTGGAGGCTGAGATGGAGCCCGACATCACCGGCCAGGCCGACCTCGCGACGCGCGTTGCCGACCTCGAGGCCTACGTCACCAACGGTGCCCCAAAGGTCCTGGCGTCGTCCGGGCCGGGCCACAACGCGTGGATGATGACGTCGGCCGCGCTCGTGCTCTTCATGACGTTGCCTGGGCTGGCGCTCTTCTACGGGGGCCTCGTACGGCGCAAGAACGTGCTTTCGGTCATGGCGCAGTGCCTCGGGTGCGCGGGCTTCGTGACGATCCTTTGGTGGCTCGTCGGGTACACCCTCGTGTTCGACGCAGGGTCTCCCTTCCTCGGTGGGATGAAGTTCGCGTTGCTCCGCGGCGTCGGCGCCGCGCCGAACGCAAACTATGGCGCGTGGGTCTCCCAGAGCGTCTTCTCGATGTACCAGCTCATGTTCGCGATCATCACGCCGGCGCTCATCGTCGGCGCGATCGCCGAGCGGATGAAGTACTCGGCGCTCATGGCCTTCCTCGTGGCCTGGATGTTCGTCGTCTACTTTCCGCTCGCCCACATGATCTGGGGGGTCGACGGCTTCATGAACGGACTGTCGAATCCCCACGCCGGCATCCGGGCGATCGACTTCGCCGGCGGCACGGTGGTGCACATGTCGTCGGGGTGGTCGGCGCTCGTGCTTTGCCTGCTCGTTGGCAAGCGACGCGGCTTCGGACAGCGAGCGTTCTATCCGCACAGCCTCGTGCTGACGATGGTCGGGACGGGCATGCTTTGGGTCGGCTGGTACGGGTTCAACGCCGGCAGCGCCGTCGCGGCCGACGGAATCGCGGCGAACGCGTTCATGGCGACGACGCTGGCGACGGCCGTCGGGTGCGTCACGTGGCCGACGATCGAGTGGGCTACGCGCGGCAAGCCGACGGTCCTCGGGCTCTGTTCGGGCGCCGTGGCCGGGCTGGTGGTCATCACGCCGGCGTCAGGCTTCGTCACCGCCACGGGCGCCGTCGTCATCGGGCTGCTCGCGGGCGCCGTCCCTTACCTCGCCGTGACGAAGCTGAAGTCGGTCATCGGGTACGACGATGCACTCGACACATTCGGCGTGCACGGCGTCGGCGGTACGCTCGGCGCCCTGGTCACGGGCCTGCTGGCGACGCCGGAGGCCAACCCCAACCTTTCCACGAACCTCGCAGGCCTCATCGGCAAGACGTTGTGGCTCGAGCAGCTCAAGGCGATGGGCCTGACTCTGGTGCTCGCCATCGGCGGAACCTTCGTCCTCGGCATCCTCGTCCAGAAGGTCATCGGCCTCCGGCCCGACTCCGAGAGCGAGGAGGACGGGCTCGACTTGGTCGACCACGGCGAGGCGGGCTACCACCTCGACGACGCGGGAGGCTTCGAAGTTCACGAGCCCCAGACCGGCGGCCACGGCATGGGAAGACCAGCAAGCGAGAGCGCCGAACCCGGGATTGGCAGCGGCTGAACGGCCCGAAGGACGGTCCGACTCGGCATCGACTCGGCGTCGACTCAGCTCGCGCCGAGCACGGCCCGCACCCTCGCCCGCTCGCCTGCGAGGATCTCGATCGCGCGCCCGAGCCCCAGCTCTGCGCCGAGCGCCTTGAGCAGGTCTTCGGCCTTTGAGGAGGTGCTGATCGGTCGCGCCACGGCGCCGGCCGTCCGGACGGTGCGCGCCGCCTGGCGCATCACCTTGGTCTTCGCGCTCGCCTTGGCGGTCCCACGCACGTTGTACACGTAACCCACGTCGAGCTTGAGGCCCGCACCCTTGGCATCCTCGACGATCTCTTTGGGCGACAGATGCGAGCGGCTACGCACGAAGGCGGCCTTGCTCTCGATGGGCTTCGGGGCCACGATTGCGGCGACGTTCTTCGCAGCCGCTTTCTTTGGCGCTTTCGCGCCCGCCCGCCCCCTCACCATGTAGACGAGCGAGGAACTGATCTTCAGACCCTGCGCCTTCCCGCTTGCGATGACCTCGGCGGTCGACATCGCGGCGGGCTGTGAGCGGATGAAGGCGGATTTGTTGAGAGCGGTCTTCTTGGCGATCATATCGATCGCTTGCGAGTAGCACGGACGGGCTGGTCGGGCCAATTCGAGGCAATTGGGTGCCTTGGTCGTGGTCGAGGCGAGCGACCGCCGCTCCCCTCGAGCTCTCCACCGGATTTGGTTGTGTCGAGCTCTCCACCGGATTTGGTTGTGTCGAGCTCCCCATCGGATTTGGTTATCGGAGCACACCCCACAGGAGACCAAAGATGATCGTTCAGGAGGAGCAGAGCGACCTAGCCACCCCCTCGGGGCCCATGCGCACTTACTTCGTCCGCCCGGTCGCGCGCGGCCGGTATCCTGGCCTCGTTCTTTTCTCGGAGATCTTCCAGCGCACGGGGCCTGTCCGACGCACGGCGGCGCTTATGGCCGGCCACGGGTTCGTCGTGGCGGTGCCCGAGATCTTTCACGAGCTCGAAGCGCCCGGCGTCGAGATCGCATACGACGCCGCCGGCGCCGACCGCGGCAACGCTCACAAGGTCGCGAAGCCGGTCGCCGCGTACGACGCCGACGCGCGGGCGGTGCTAGACCACCTCCAAGCGTCGCCGCACTGCACGGGGAAGCTCGGGGCGATGGGCATTTGCATCGGCGGGCACCTCTCGTTCCGGGCGTCGATGGATCCACGCATCCTGGCGGCGGCGTGCTTTTACGCGACCGACATCCACAAAGGCAGCCTCGGGCTCGGAGGCGACGACAGCCTCGCCCGTTCGACCGGGATTCGGGGCGAGCTCTTGATGGTCTGGGGCCGCCAGGACCCGCACGTGCCGGCCGAAGGACGAGCGAAGATCTACGCGCGTTTGGCCGAAGTCGGTCTGCAGTTCACGTGGCACGAATTCAACGCGCAGCACGCTTTTCTCCGCGACGAGGGTCCGCGCTACGACCCGGCCTTGGCCCTTACGGCCTATCGCCTGGCGATCGATCTCTTCCACCGCAAGCTCGGCGAGGGCGACCTCGCTGCGGCGCCTGCGGCGCAGCCCGGCGAGACGCGGCATTGAGAGCAGATTGAGAAGACCGCCAGGACACGAAGGACGCCAGAAGAGTCGGGAGGACGGAAACTGCTACGACCGGCTGCTCCTTTCCTCGTGTCTTCTNNCCTCGTGTCTTCTTTCCCTCGTGTCTTCTGGCGCCCTGGCGGTTTTCACATCTTCTGAGGGCGCTCGTTGCTCACGTTGGAGGAGACGCCCCCCATTGTCCAGCGACCGCCCAAGACTTACTGATGCATGATGGGGAGTGAGACGCCGGACGAGACCGCAAAGATCGAGCTGAGCGCGGCGAAGAAGATCATCGCCGTACACGTCGAGGCTTATTTTGGCTCCACCGAGGCCGAGCGGCGCACGGTGCTGGGCGCCATCGAGATCGCAGAGCGCAGCGACGGCGACGTCGTGAGCGCCCTGATCCCGGGCGAGGGCTGGCGCCGCAAGTGGCCGGAGGCGGCGAGGGCCGCGGTCGTGGCGCTGTGGCGCACCCCTCGCTGGTACGAGCCCGGGCCCGGGCGGCGCGATGGAGATGGCGGCTGAGCTAGCATCCCCGTAGCTGTCCGTTCGAGCACGTCGTCATGTGCCAGGCCTGATCCATCACGGCAACAGGCCGCAGTGGTGATGATCAAGCGACGGGCTCGCCCCCCACGGCCGCGACCTTTGCGAATGCGCGCCGGCGTGCCTGTCGAAGGTCGCGAAGCAGGGCAGCTTTTGGCTCGTCGCTCCCGTTGGGCCAAGCTCTTCTCGGGGCAACGATATGAATATGATTTTATGTTCTCGTCGGGATTGCTGCGGCAGATCGGTGCAGTCCCCCATCACCTTTGGGTCGATCGGAACGAACAGCCGCGTCGCGAGATCACTCGCGACCAGCGTCGACAAGAGCGCTAGGGCGCCTGTCCGAAAAGCGTGGATCGGGAGGGCTGACGAGCCCTCGCTCGTCGCCAGGGGCCACGATTGAGCGTTCAGCGCGCCCGGACGCGCCGAGTCCAAGCTCCGCCATGCCGTCGTATTCCGGCCTTGCCTTCTATACAGTTCGGGCGAATATGGGGTCGAAGCACGCGGACGACCGTGAAAACGCCCGGGGTGGCGCTGTTTTGCATCGATTTGCCTTCTCGCCGAGGGCGCTTCGGCCCGGCGGACGAATATCGAGAGTATCGAACGGAGCCTACCTTCCGTCTGGTAGGGCCCGTCGAGAAAAAGCGACTCCCCTCGGCCCCGGCCGTCTTGCAAGGTCTCTCTCTTCGTAGCAATACGGGAAGTCTATGGCATTGGACCGCAGAAGCGCCGGTTCTTCGCCCTTGGGGGAAACGGATCACCTCAGTTCGCCGCTTTCGCCTCACGTGTTTCGAGAGGCGAGCGAAAAGCTCGTCTTGGAGGCGCTACGCGCACAGTTTCGTCTCGAGACGGATGCCGAAGCGTTTCGGCTGCTCGTCGAGGGGGTCGAAGACTACTCGGTCTTCGTGCTGGGTCCGGACGGCTGCGTCATCGGCTGGAACGCCAGCGCCACGCGGATGTTCGGCTATCGTGCCGAGGAGATCGTCGGACGGCCGTTCGCGCTCTTCTATGGCCGAGCCGGCACCGGCCCCGAGAGCCCGTCGAGCGACCTCGCCAGGGCGTTGGCGACGCGCCGATACCAGTGTGAAGGGGTGCGCGTACGCAAGGACGGGTCGAGCTTCTGGGCGACAGCCATCATCGCTGCGATCCGCGACGACGACGGCCGTCACCTCGGCTTCGCGACCGCAACGCGGGACATGACCGAGCAGCTTCGCACCGAACAGGAGCGCGTTCGATTGATGCGCGCCGAGGAGAGCGTGCGCCGAAAGGACGAGTTTCTCGCGATCATGGGCCACGAGCTTCGCAACCCGCTCGCCCCGATGGTGACGGCGCTGCAACTGATCAAGCTGCGGGGGATGGAGCACAACGAGCGGGAGATCACGATCCTCGAGCGCCAACTCAAGCACCTGAAGCATCTGGTCGACGACTTGCTCGATGTCTCGCATGCCATGCGCGGGCAGGTGCACCTGTCGCCGGCGCTGCTCGAGATCGACGAGGTCGTCGCGCGCGCCCTCGAGGACGCCGCCCCGGGCATCCAAGCCAAGGGTCACCGGCTCGACATCGAGGTGCCGCCCGAGGGGCTGCTCGTCAATGTGGACCCAGAGCGGATGGCGCAAGTGTTCACCAACCTCCTCAGCAATGCGGCCAAGTACACCGGGGACGGCGGCACGATCCGCGTCGCGGCCATGGGCCACGACCACGAAGTCGAGGTGACGGTGGCCGACACGGGAGTAGGGATCCCCTCCGAGCTCATGCCTCGCATCTTCGAGCTCTTCACCCAGGGCGAGCAGGGCCTCGAGCGCCAGCTCGGTGGTCTGGGCATCGGCCTCGCGATCGCGCGTCGCTTCGTGAACGAACACGGCGGTGAGATCTCGGCCGCGAGCGAAGGACCGGGACGGGGCAGCCGGTTCACCGTGCGCTTGCCTCGCGCCTCCCTCCGCACGCGAACATCCGAGCCGCCGCCCCCCTCGGGCTCGCGCCGGACGGTCCCGCCAAAGCGCATCCTCGTCGTCGACGACAACGAAGACTTCTGCGTAACGTTCAGCGACGTGTTGCAGGCGCTCGGACACGAGACGAGGATCGCCTTCGAGGGGCGTCATGCGCTCGAGATCGTCTCCGATTTCCAACCCGAGATTATCTTCCTCGACATCGGCCTGCCGGGCATCGACGGCTTTCAGGTCGTCCGGCGCATGCGCCAGCTGCCGGCGTGCGGAGACGTCGCGATCGTCGCCGTCACCGGGTACGCGCTCGAAGAGGACCGAGACAGGGCTCTGCAGGGAGGCTTCTCCGATCACGTGCCGAAGCCGATCGATCACAACGTTCTGCTGCGCGCCATCGAGAGGGCGTTTCCCCGGCAAGAGCACGAGACCACGGTCAACCTGGTCGAAGGGCCGATCGCGCCCGACCACTAACGACGGCTACCGACGAATCCGCGGGGGCTGCGGGTGCCACGGGCCGCGACGGATCACGCGGAGGCCGCCCTGAACGGCGCAGCCGGTCTCGGGTGCAAATCCCACCCGGTTGTGCGGCAGATCGATCACCGTCACGAAGGCACGGATGAACGTGACGCCGAGGGTGGCACCGCCCGTGCTGCCGCCGTCGCCGATGGCGAGGCAGAAGAGGCCGTCGCCGTCGTCGTAGAGGTACGACTGCGAGGGCGTCGACGTGACGCTGAAGTCCGGGGCGCCAGCCGTGGCGCTCGGAAAGTCGACGGACATCGCGGGCAGAGCCGCGTCGATCATCGCGTCGGTCACGCCGGATCCCATGACGCACCCTCCCTGTTCGGTGTTGGTGAGGGTCTGCCCGGGAAAGAGCGACTCGAATCCGCTCGAGTCGTTGATCGCGCTCAGCAACGCGTCGAAGACCGGCGTCGGAAAATAAAGGAGCGACGTACCCGTGTCGACGATCGGCTCCTGGAAGTCCGCGGCCGACTCGAAGCCGAGGCTCGCGCCGCCCATCTTCAGGTCGTCGACGTTGACGGCGTAGAACGGGTTGTTGTCGCTAATCGCCAGTAGGGGTGTGTATTGCGGGGCCGAGCTCGCGTCGCCCGCATCGAACCCGCCGAGCCACATCGTCCCCGAGGTTGCGCACAGCTCGAACCCCAGCACCGGTACGACGCCCTTGGCCGTCACGAGCGAGAGGTACGCCCCCGTGTTGGGCTCCGCGTTCTGAGGCGACCCGAGCCCGAAGATGCCCTGGTATTGGTTTTGGTCGAAGAACTGCGTCTGCTCGGTGATCGCAGCCAACTTGAGAGAGACGTCCGGGGTGCCGTACTCGAGGCCGACGGTGTCCTGGTAGATCTCGCCCGACCAGGCGGATTGATCTTCGTACTGGGTGCTGGCCGTCTTCTCTTCGTTGGTGGCCGTCGAGGACGGCGTGTAGAGCGGCGAGATTCCCAAGCAAGCCCCGCAACTGGCGGCCGCCACGGCGACCGTCGTCGACCCGGTATCGAGGTCCATCTCGAACGTCTGATTGCCGATGGTGGCCCCGACCTCGTAAACGAACGAGTCGTCGGTGGTGCCGAGGGGGATCGTCGCGAACGAGGAGCTCGCTTCGACCTCCAAGGAGTTGCCAGAGTCGGCAGTCGTCGAGTCGGCCACGGCGCCGCTCTCCCGCGGGTCGCCGTCGGCCGTGGCGTCCAACGTGCCGCGTCGATCGGCGTCGGCGGCGGCGTCGCCTCCGGCGACCACGTCGCCGTGGGCGTCCAGGCCCTCCGAGGCGTCGTCGCCCGGAGGCTGGAGGGCACCGCCGCCGTCGCCCGATTCACGCGCGGACGCGTTGTCCGACGCGGAAGATCCACAGCCGATGGCGGCCCCGACCGTCATGGCGACGACGCAACTCGCCGCTCTGGTTGCGCTCGCAGCCGACATCTCCTCCCTCGACCGGTCAATCCGAGCTGAAGACCGCAAGGATGTCCAGCGATGCGTCCGGTTGTCGCGGGGTGAGGCCTACGCTAGCGATGCCCTGGCCATGTCGATCCCTGCCGCCAAGACTGCCAAGGCCTCGGGCGAGTTTCGCATTCTGCACGAGCGGCCGATCCAACGCCTCGGATTTGGCGCGATGCGCGTGACGGGAGAGGGCATCTGGGGACCGCCGGCCGATCTCGACGGCGCGCGCGCCACGTTGCGGCGGCTTCGCGACCTCGACGTCGACTTCGTCGACACCGCCGATTCGTACGGCCCCTTCGTGAGCGAGGATCTCATCCGGGAGACGCTGCACCCTTACGGCAACATTCTGGTCGCGACGAAGGGCGGGCTCACGCGCCACGGACCGGGCATCTGGCGCCCGCTCGGGCGGCCCGAGTACCTGCGCCAGTGCGTTCTCTTGAGCATGCGGCGCCTCGGCGTCGAGCAGATCGAGCTCTGGCAGCTTCACCGCGTGGACGCCAAGGTGCCGGCGGCCGAGCAGTTCGACGTCATCGGGCAGATGCGGAAGGAGGGCCTCATCCGTTTCGTCGGTCTGAGCGAGGTCGACGTGGGTCAGATCCAGGCGGCGCAGAAGTACTTTCCGGTGGCGACCGTGCAGAACCAGTACAACCTCTTCGACCGGCAGAGCGAGCCCGTGCTGGAGTTCTGCGAGAAGAACGACATCGGCTTCATTCCGTGGTTCCCGCTCGGGGCCGGGAAGCTCGCCCGCCCGGGCTCGGCGCTCACACAGATCGCCGGGCGACTGGCCGCAACGCCGGGGCAGGTGGCGCTTGCCTGGACGCTGAAGCGTTCGAAGGTGATGCTGCCGATCCCGGGTACGTCGAAGGCCAACCACCTCGACGAGAACGTGGCCGCGGCGGCGCTGCGCCTGACGGACGAAGACTTTGCCGCTCTGGACCGCCAAGGGCGCGCGGGCGCGTAGAGGCTCTCAGTGCGCCAGGTCGCCGACCGACGGCCTGCCGCGCAGCACCGCAAGGGTGAACTGGCGCATGGGTCGCTCGACGTAGCGGTTGCACAGCAACGAAGCGCCGATCGCCAGTCCGAGGAAAATCGCCGTCGACGGTGCGGTTCCGAAGAAGCCGTCCCCCGCGAGGTAGGTGGCCAACTTGCTCCACACGACGAGCACCGGGAGGTGAAGGACGTAGAGCGAGTAGCTGGCTTCGCCCAGCGCGACGAGCGGACGCGTCGAGAGCAGCGCGGCGAGCGGGCCTCCGCCAGCCGCTAGCCCCACGATGAGAAGCGCGAACACGGGCGCGAGCAGCCCGTTGTGAAGAAGCGGATAGGGCAGCGCAGGCGACAGCGCGAGCGTGGCGCCCAGCACGCCCAGCGCCGCTATCGTGACCATCACCCACCGGGTCGAGGCGCGCGGAGACCCCAGGTCGAGATACCAGCGTCCGGCGATGATCCCGATGACGAACTCGGGAAGGCGAGTCAGCGGGCCATAGCGCAGCACCCCGAGCCAGAATCCCCGCGAGTCCGGTGTCGCCGGAAGGGGACCGTCGGGCGTGAAGTGCAGGTACGCGAGAGGCAACAGCAGGCAAATGCCGTAGCAGGCGACTGCGATGGCCAGGAGCGTCGACCGGCGGCACCGCGAGAGCCGCGGGGCCACGACCGGAAAGAGGGCGTAGAAGAAGGCCTCGACCGAGAGCGACCAGGCGGGCGGGTTCCACGCCAAGGCCAGCTTTGGCACGTAAGCCTGCACGAGGAAAACGACCGCGATCGCCTGCTCCAGCATCGCCGAGACGCCGTCGGTCCGGACGGTGTGCCGGGCGAAGGGCAGCGCGATGACCAGAAGGGCGAAGGCATAGGCGGGGTAGATGCGGGCGAAGCGGTTCTCGTAGAACTCGCGCGCCTCGATCGCGGGGGCGCCCGGCCCGGCGTGCACGTACGTCAGGATGAACCCCGACAGGACGAAGAACAGACTCACCGCGACGTATCCCGTCCCGGCCGCGTTCCGCAGTGGCGTCCACACGTGCCACGTCTTCCACGCCGTGCAGTGGAAGACGACGACGTGCATGGCCGCGATGAACCGCAGCCCCGTGAGGGCCTTCAGGTGTGATCGTGGCGCGCTGTTCCCGGTACGCACCCGTCGATGGTAGCGCGCCAGAGGCCGCTATTACAGAAGAGCTCAATAGGTGAACGTCGTCGCTCCGTCGCACCGACCGCCGTGGGAGCCGAGCGTACATTCGTAGCTGCTGCCGGCGCCGGTCACGAGGTAGGGCCCATCGGCCGATGGGCTTGCGCCCGGGTCGGCCTGCACGGTGAGCGAGCGGCCATCGTCGTCGAAATAGACGGTGACGCCCGTTAGATTGCTCCGCCCGAGGCCTCCCTCTGCGCCGAACGACAGGACGCGGCTGATGCCGGCCTGGGTCACCGTCGCTGTGAAGGCCAGCGTGACGAGCGCGCCGCACCCGCGGGGTTCCGGTGGCGCGATCGAGGCGAAGGCGTCGGCGGTCACGCAGGCATCGCCCGAGCACGCGTCCTCGAGCGCGATGTCGAGCTGCTGCCCGCTGCCTGCGTCCGCCGAAGCGAACGACGGGGGCAGCAGGCGGACGGATAGGCGGCCCGTGACCTTGCCTTCGGTCACGCACGCGAGGTCGTAGGAGCCCGCCTGCACGGCGGGCGAGCCGGCGTCGGCCACCTCGGCCGCGGCCCCCAGCGTCGCGGCGTCAGGCTCGATTGCCCCCGTGAGACACGCCTGCGCCGCTTCGGTGCCGACCGACAGCACCGCGTCGAACACCGCCGCGGCGGTCTCGAAGGATCGCCAGTCGGCGGCGAGGGCGCTGACGCTGGAGGGCGACACCGTCCCGGTCGGTTGGTTCAGTGCAGATTGCACGGCGGCGATGCGCGCGTCTCCGTCGTCGCTCGGCGAGGGCCCGGCCCCCGAACATGCAACTAGGACCGACGCGGTCAGCCCAATCGACGCAACCCAGAGCTCAAGCGATTTCACGGCAACAAGCAGAGGAACAGCAACGATCGGACCAGCCACCGACACCGTCGTCCCGCAGACGGTCCTCCGGATGAGCCCTTGCTCGGTTCACCGTCGCGTCTGCCCGAGAGCCGCAGAGGCCTTTGCCCCTCTGCGGTTCACTCCCCGCTACCGTGAGGGCAGCGCGCCGAGATGATGCGTCTACTTGTTTTGTTCGATTCGTCGTCCCGAATGAAAACGTAACCAAAAGGGCCGCTCCATTGTGTTACGCGCCGAAGTTCATGTGTGCGCAAATAGGCGTGCACTGAACGAGAGGAAGGTGGGTCATGACGATAAGACTATTGCGGGGGCAGTCGTTTTCGTGGGGGGCTTCGTGGNNCGCCGTTCCTCGTCCAGTGCGCCATGGTGAAGCAGGCCGTGTCCGGCGGCGCGACGGTGGCGATGCATGGGGGCTGTCCGGACATGACGAGCACCGACTCCATCGACAAGTTCGATTTCGCCGGGGCCTTCACCCTGCCGCCCGCGACGGCCGCGAAGGTCAGGGCCGGCGTGAGCGCCGCTGTCGAGATCCAGGCGCTCGCCGCCAAGATCGACACCGACCTCACGAACGGCTGCGGGACCCTCGCCAAGGACCTCGGCGACCCGACGAGCTACACGAACGGCCAGGACGCCTGTAGGGCCGCCGCACATTCCATTGGCGACGCGAAGGCCAAGCTCGGGCCCAAGGCTTCGATCCAGCTCGATGTGAGCGAACCGCACTGCGGCGTCGACGTCGGGCTGTATGGCAGTTGCGCGGCGAGCTGCGATCCCACTGTCAAGCCGGGGAGCGTGGACGTGCAGTGCGACAGCGGACAACTTCAGGGCACCTGCTCGGGCCAGTGCTCCGGCGACTGCGAGACGGCCGCCGGCGCCGCCTGCACCGGCGAGTGCGATGGATCGTGCGACGCCAACGTCAGCGGCTCGTGCTCGGGTGCCTGCACCGGCAAGTGCGATGGCAAAACGAGCAGGGGCGCCGCCTGTGACGGCAAATGCGAGGGGAGCTGCTCGGGCAACATACGCGGTGCATGCTCTGGCAACTGCGGAGGGACCTGTCACCTCGGCGCCTCGGCGTCCTGCTCCGGGACGTGCACGGGGACCTGCTCGGTCACCATGGACGCGCCGAAGTGCGCTGGGTCGGTGAAACCCCCGCAGATGAGCGCCGACTGCCAGGCGCGATGCGACGCCCAGGTCCAGGCGCACGGCTCGTGCACTCCGCCGCACGTGCTCGTGCACATCACGAACGCGTCGGATCCGGTGGCAGCGGCCAGGCTCCAGACGGTCCTTCAGAACGATCTGCCCCTCGTTCTCAGCGTGGCGGTGGGGATGGCCAAGAACGTCGGCGGGATCGTAGCCAGCGAGAAGGCTTTGGCGGAGGGTGTCGCCGCGGCCCTCAAGAGCGGCCCGACGAACAAGATGCTCGTCGGCGCATTGTTGGCTTGTGTCGCCTCGCCCTTGAAGGGGGCGACCGACGCGACGACCGGCATCCAGGGCGACGTGAGCGTCTCGATCAACGTGCAAGGGAGCGTCTCGGGAGGTTCGTCTCTCTGACGACCCGACGGGGCTCGCGATGAATCGCGGCGGCCGGCTCTTGTCCGGCCGTCGCGCTCGGCCCAGATGCACCCGCTATTTGATCTCGGGGGCCGCCACGAGTTCGTCGAGGTTGGGCTGCAGCGTGATCTCGATGCGGCGGTTTCTCGCGCGACCTTCGGCTGTCTCGTTGCCCGTGATCGGATCGAACTCTCCATAGCCGGCGGCCGAGACCGCCCGCGGGTCGACGCCCTGCGCGACGAGCAGCTTGACCACTTCNNGGCGCGCGCCGTCGACAGCTCCCAGTTCGAGGGAAAGCGCGGCGTCTGGATGGGCACGTTGTCCGTATCGCCCGCCACCTGGAAGCTGCGACCCTGCACGGTCTTCAGCACCCGGGCGATGTCTTTGAGGGCCTCCTTGCCGGCGGGCTTGATGACCGTCTGTCCGGAGTCGAAGAGCACGTCGTTCGGCAGTTGCAGCACCAGGCGACCGGCGCGCGTCGCGATCTTGAGCTGCCCGGCATCGACGAGGGACTTGAACTTCTCGACGAGCTTCCGGAACAGCTCTGCGCGCGCCTCGGCCGCGGCCTGCGCTTTTCGAAGCTCGTCGAGGCGGCCCTTCGCGTCGTCCAGCGCCTTGGCGATGGTGCCCTTCTCCTTGAGGATCGAGTCGACGTTCTTGCCAAGCCGCTCGAGCTCGGCCCGGAGCTTGGCATTGATGGCCGTCTGCTCGTCGAGCTGCGCCTGGAGGTTGTGACCGCTCGTCGTGAGATCGCTGAGCTTCTGGTCGCGGTCCTGGACCTGCGCCGTCAGGTCGTCGACGTCGTGCTGGAGCTTGGCGATTTGCTCCTGGTCGGCCTTCTCGTGCTCTTGGCTGGCCGTGAGCGCCGCGTGGGCCGTGGTCGCGTCGCTGAGGGCGGCGTCGTACGTGCCCTTGG
>PLIR01000135.1 GCA_003139415.1 Myxococcales bacterium
ATGCTTACATCGAGCAGAATCTGGTGGCCGTGAAGGTCATCACGCTGAGCTGCGCGGGCGATTGCGCGATGGTCTAAGCCGTCGGGACCGGAGGTCTTCCGCCCTACTCGTTCAAGTGGGACGACGGCACGACGAGCGCCACGAGGCAGGTGTGCCCGACATCGAGCACGAGCTACGACGTGAAGGTCACCGACACGGGCACCGTCGGCGAGGTGCCTCGACCGGCGGAGACGGCGCAAGCGTCGGTCACCGCCGACCTGTTGTCGTGCCCCGATGGCGGTAACGACGCCCGAGCGCCACTCGCGACGGTGGTCGTACCCGGCACGACGGACATTTGGCTGGCCGGTCAGCCCCCCGGATCGTTCCTCGACAACAGCGTCTCCGGCGGCCCCGATGGCGACAGCTCCCCCGCCAACTCTCCCGTGGTGGTTTCCGCCTCCGAGGGCGCCATGCTCGTCTTTTCGGCGACGGGATCCACATCGGTGGACGACGCGCTTTGCTACGCCACGCCGGACGGTTGCGGCATCACGGTGACCGGCGGGCCGGGCAACGGAATCAGCGCCGTCAACGTCCCTGCCGATGCGCTCGTCGGGGTGTTCCTCGGACCGGCGGCCCCCACGGCGTCCACACAGGTTCCGCCGGCGATCGATTTCACCGGCACGGGTTCGGCGTTTTCGACGCTCGCGCCGCAACTGGCCCAGGTCTTCTTCATCGGGGACGGCCTCACCGGCACCGGAAGTGGCGCGGTGCAGACGTTCCTCGTTCCGGCGGGCGCGACGCGCTTGTTTCTCGCGTCTTCGGATACGCTCGGGAGTAGCTACAACAACGGCGGGCAGTTCAGCGTGAGCGTGTCGTCGCTTTAGTTGGGAGCGGGGCTGCGGTTTTTCGCACGTTTTCCCGTCTAGCCCGATGTCGTATCGTCGACGGCTACCATGCGCGTCCTCGTCACCACCGTGCCCGGCACCGGCCACGTCGACCCTCTGCTCCCGATCGTCCACCGCCTTCACGAGCAAGGTGACGAGATCACATGGGCGACCGGCCCCGACCAGTGCAAGCAGCTCGGCTCGGAGCCCTTCGAGAAGCTCCAGGTCTGCCCGCCTTTGCCCCAGTGGATGCAGCAGCTGGCCTCGCGCACGCGCGGCCGCCCCTTCGACCTTCCCGCAACTCGTCTTCCCTACTGGGCGGCGCCGCGCTTGTTCGGCGAGGTCGGCCTGCCCTTCATGCTGGATGGTCTCCTCGCGCACGCGCGCGAGCGCAAGCCCGATGTCGTTCTCTTCGACTCGCGATGCTACGTCGGGCCGCTCGTCGCGCGCGCGGTCGGCGCGCTGCCGGTGCAGCAGGCCGTGACGACGCTCCTGCCCCCGGACCTGGAGCTGCTGGTGAACGACGCCGTCACCCCCGCCTGGCGCGAGCAGGGCCTCGATTCGCCCACGAACGGAGGCGTTTTTGACGGGCTCACATTCTCGGCCTTCCCCGCGTCGCTGGACGCTTGCGGCTTTCCCGACGTCGTCGTTCATCGGCTCGCGCCCGCTCATGCCGCGCTGCCGAGCCCCCCGTGGCTCCCGGAGTGGCGGTCCACGCTGGGCGGTCGGCCGCTCGTCTACGCGACGCTGGGCACGGTCTTCGGCACGCCGAAGGTCCTCGCCGCCTTCGCCGAGGGTCTCGGAGCGGAGGAGTTCGCCGTGCTGCTCACCACGGGCTTCACGGGCGACCCCGCCGCTCTCGGGACGCTGCCGCCCCACGTGCGCGCCGAGAAGTTCGTCCCCCAGAACGCCGTGCTTGCGCACTGTGCGGCGGTTGTCTCGCACGGCGGTTCGGGGACGACGCTCGCCGCGGTCGCCCACGGCCTGCCGCAGGTCCTCGTGCCGCAGGGCGCGGATCAATTCATCAATGCGGAGAGGTTCCAGGCCGCCGGTCTCGGGCGGGCGGTCTTCCCCGCCGCTGTGTCCCCGGAGTCCGTCCGCGCCGCGTGCCGCGAAGTCCTCGCCAGCGCGTCGTACCGGGAAAGGGCGCGCACCGTCAGCGACGAGATGCGGTCGGGATTGACCCCGGACGAGGCCATCGCCCTCGTGCGCAAGGCCGCGAGCGAACGGCGCAACTGAGGTGCCGAGCAGCGGTCGCCACGAATCGTCGGGCCGATCTTACAGCCCTCTCAATCCGCCGACGGTCTTTGCATCGATCGGATCAAAGCCAGCAGGCTCTCGATGGCAAAGGGCTTTTCGAGGCACGGATTGGAGACCTCGCCGAGAAAGTTTCTCGCCCGCTCCGTAAAGGCGCCCCCCGTGACAAACGCCATCCGGACGGCCTGCTCGGGAGCACACTTCCGAACGGCTTGGTAGAGCGCGGGGCCGTCCATCTCCGGCATCAACAAGTCGCAGAGAATCAGGTCATAGCGCTCGCCGGCCAGAATGCGTGCGTAGGCGTCCCGGGCGTCTGTCAGCGTCTCCGCGTCGTGGTCCGCCTTGAGCAGTTGCTGAATGCTGGCGCCGATGTTCGGCTCATCGTCCACGATGAGAACCCGAGCACGCGTCGCCAAGTGCGCGGGAGGCTTGCTTTTGGCCCGGAGCCGGGCTCCCGGCATCGCCGGCAGCTGCACGCGAAAACAAGTCGCTCTGCCTGGCTCGCTGTCGAGCGAAATGTCGCCACCGTGTGCGGCGACGATGCCGTGGCAGATGGCGAGCCCCAGTCCGGTACCGCGGCCGATGGGCTTCGTGGTGAAGAATGGCTCGAAGATGCGGCCGCGGATCTCCGGCATGACCCCCACGCCCGTGTCGTGAACCTCGACGATCACGCTGCCGTTCATGGATGTCACGACGACGCGAATCTCGTGCTTTAGCCCTTCGTCCTCCGCGAGGGCCTGCACGGCATTCAGCAGAAGGTTGAGAAAGACCTGTCCCAGACGGGCCGCATTGCCCATGACGGGCGGCACCGCGGTGTCGAATGTCGTCTTGAGCCGAGCGCGGCAACGGATCTCGTGCGCCACCATGGCGATCGACGTCTCGACGACGGTGAGCACGTCGATGGGTTCGCATGTCTCGAGTTCCGGCCGCGAGAAATGCTTGAGGCCTTGCACGATGTCTCGAATGCGTTCGGCCCCGTCACGGACTACGCCGAGCAGTTCGACCGCGCGATGCCTTCGCTCGGTCAAGGACTCCTGCGGCGTCGGATCGCCGAAGAGGTGCGGCAGCTCCCACTGCAGAAACTCCAGGTTTAGCAGCGCGTAGGCCAAAGGATTGTTGATCTCGTGCGCCATGCCGGCGGCCAAGGTACCAAGGGACGAAAGGCGATCGACTTGCGCCAGCTTCGCCTGGAGGGCGCGACGATCGACTTCCAGGGGCAACCGATCCACGGCGTCCGCGACCGAGGCAGGAAGGGCGGGCTTCCGCAAGTAGGCATCGGCGTCGATCGCGGCTGCTTTCGATGACGTATCCGCCGACAGGGCGACGACCGGGATGCAGGCCATGGCGGGGTCGCGCCTTTGCGCCACGCGAAACTCCCATCCGTCCATGATCGGCATCATGAGGTCGAGCACGATCACCTCGGGCTTACAGGGCGCTCGAAGGCGGACAAGCGCATCGAGGCCGTTCGCGCATTCGATGACCTGGTAGCCCCGGTCCCGGAGCGTCACGCCCATGAGGTCACGCAGGTCCGGGTCGTCGTCGACCACCATGATCAGCCGGCGCGAGGTCTGATCCTCCCCCGTTCTCACGG
>PLIR01000196.1 GCA_003139415.1 Myxococcales bacterium
CCGCCTGTCCGTGGGGTCCTTCGCTTCGCTCAGGATGACAGCAAACCTTGGCTTCAATGCGTTCTACTGCGGAGGTTGATCCAGGGTGCACACGCTGTTGATGCAGGTCACGCCGGCGGCGGACCCGCAGCAGTCTGCCGTTGTCGTGCACTTCTCCGCTTGGGCCGAGCATGGGGGGACGCGCGAGGTGCAGACGAGGCCTGCGTCGGTGCTCGAGCCCTCCATCTGACAGTAGCCGCCGCAGCACTGCGTGCCGGTCGAGCAGCCTGCACCATCCATCTGGCAGGCCTGCATGCTCCAGTAGCCGCGCGAGTTGCCAGCGTGGAGCTCCTGCGCAGGCAGGTAGAAGGCGGGATAGCTTGGGTCGGTCCCCGGCGTGGCGTTGAGGTTGACGGCGGCCACCCAGAGCTTCTTGTCGGTGATCTGCCCCGCGTCTTTCCACGCGTAGTTGCGGGGGTCGCTCGTCCACGGAGCGAGCTGCGCGACGTTGCCGTACATGCGCCGGCTGGTGAAGACGACCCACGCATACCCGCCGCCCGCGATGGGGCCCATCGTGGGCTCGTAGTTGAGCGTGGCGTCCTGCGCGGACGTGTGCGTCCCCATGCCGCCCGTGTTGTTCGGCAGATACACGTTGCCCGTCGCGTTGTACCCGTTGAGCTGATCGAGCCGGTGCGCCGTGCCGCTCTTGACGTCGACCCACCACAGCTCGCTCGTGTTGCCCTGCCAGGTGAAGCCCCAGTTCGAGGGGTTCGAGAGCTCCACCTCGAAGACGATCCCGGCGCTGTTGGGGAAGAACGACGAGTAGACGACCGGGTTCCCGCCGGCCGGCGTGTAGAGAACGCGCGGGTTCGAGAACGTGGACGTCCCGTTGAAGTCGAGAATGCCGAGCGAGGCGCCGTCGCTCGACAGCGTGGCGCCGGCGGAGGACGTCAACGACCCACCCGTGAAGTTGAACGACACGTGTTCGCCGTCGGGCGAGAACGCCGGGACGTCTGCCTGGAAATTGCTCGGCAGCCCTTGGACCCCGGCGACCGGCGTACCGGCCGGTAGCGAGTAGAGCTTGCTCGACGAGTCACCGTTGATCATCTTTCCCGAGCCGGAGAAGAGCAGCGTGCCGTCCTTGTACAGGGCGGGGAAGGCGAGATCGCCCGTCGTCGTCGTGGTGCCCGCCCCCGCCGTCGTGTCGTTCGCCAGGTCGATGTACACCGTGCGCGAATAGTCGCTCGCGTTGATGTTCGACGCCTGCGTGACGAGCGATTTTCCGTCGGCCGCAACGGTGTGGCAAACGCGGCACCCCGTCCCGTTGGCGGTTTGCCCGGTGGCGGGCAGGCTCGTCACGCCGGCGACGAGCACCGGTGACGTGGCCCCGGGAGCGATGGCGAGAGTGCCCGCGCCGTATTGCTCCTTGTAGTAGTCCGTGCTGTCGGAGTTCTGGACGAGCGCGGTGCCGTACGAGTTGTAATAGATCGTGCCCTGAAGGCCCGTCTGCGCGATCGTCCACGTCTCGGTGTACGGACCATAGGCCTTGCCGCTCTGGCCGAAGATCACGGTCAGCGTCAGCGGGTCGCCTCCGCCCACGTTCGACAGCGTCGCCGCCTGCCAGGCCGCCTGCGGGATGGGCAGGTTCACGAAGGGCGTGGCATTGGCGGCGAAATAGCCTTTGAACTCGTAGGCCTTGTCCTTGAGATCGACGTACACGGAATCAAAGCTATGGGCGCCGGGATTCCACTGAAGGAGCGGCGCCAGCAGCCCCTGGGGCCATACCGTGCCGGTATATGGATAAATGAGTGACACGCTCGAGTCCGCGGTCGACGTCCCGTTGAGGGCCGCGACTTGAGTCGTCGTGGGCGGCGCACCGGGACCGTTGCCGCCGACGCCCTGGTAACCGCCCGCGCCGGCGTCGAACCCCGCCGCGGAGTAGCTCGGATCCCCTATCTCCGTCGTCTGCAGCACGACCGTGACCGTGGTGGTCGCCATCTGCGACCCGACGTTGGCCGTGACGTTCGCCGTCCCACCGATCGTGCCCGATGGGGTGAAGACGCCCGCCGCGCTGATGCTGCCGAGCTGCGCCTGATCGAGCGACCACCCTGCGATGACGGACGTGCCGCCGACGGAGGCCGTGAACTGCACCGTGGGCACCGTCTGACCGGTGACGAGCGTCAACACGGGCATGAGCGGCGTGATGGAGATCGCGCTTTGCGCCCCGTCCGCTCCGGCGTCGCCGCCGCCGAGGACGAAGACAGGGCCGCCATCATTGCTTCCGCGTCCGGTTCCGCCTCCGCCGTCCGAGGTCGATCCTGTGGCGCCCGAACTGCCGCATGCCGCGAGCGCTCCGACACATGCGATGGACGCGAGGACGAGGCGCGCCCGAACGAAGAACGAGGGAATCTCCATTGTGCGAGAGGTTGGTAGATTTATAGCCACCCTGCAATAGAGGTTCTCTCGGCACATTGGGCGCAAACCTCGTGCGTAAGTGCAACGGACGGGCTCAAGTGGCTCGACCATAGCGACGCTGCCGAGGAACGGAACACCGCAGTGGGGGAGCGCGGCCGCTCCGCCACACCCCACCCGGGACCGCGCGCTGCCACGATTATTGCGACTGTCGCTTGGAGGACGCGTTGCAAGTGCGTCGCGTGCTGGCGATGCCTCACTATGCTGCGGCTTTCCGCTATGGCCACGCGCGCTGCGTGGCCAACAAGGCCGCCGCCACCACGACCATTGCGCTCGCGGCCATCGCGAGCGATGCGTGCACGCTCATCAGGCTGCCCGCGAGCCCGACGGTGACCCCGCTGAAAGTCCTCAGCCCGGCCGCGGCCATGTTGTAGAGGCCCAGCACTCGCCCTCGCGACGCTTCCGGTGCGTTCATCTGCACGAGCGTCTGCACCATGCTGCTGAACGACAGCTCGCAAAACCCGGCGACGAATAAGAAGCCAATCGCCAGCGGATACGACCTCATCAAAGCAAACGCGGCGAGCGCGCCCCCCCACGCCATCGCGAGGGCCATCGCGGACGTTGGCCGGACCGCGAGCAACCCTCCCATGCTCTCGAGCAGCACCCCAGCCACGAGCGCGCCCGACGCGTCCGCTGCGAGCAGCATGGTGTACGCCATCCCCGGATCGCCGTGCCCGAGGTCGTGCGCGAACCCCGGCATCTGCGCCTGGTAGCTATTGCCCACGAAGAACGACGCCGCGCCTGCGAGGACCATCATCGACGCCAGGATCGGAACGCGTCCCACCTCGCGGACGGTTTGTACGATGTCCGCCAGGCCGCGAACGGCGCGCCGGGGAGGGCTGGCGCCCGCGCGAAAGCGACGGCCGTACGGCGCGCCGACGAGCCAGACGACGAGCGGCATGTAGAACATCGTGTTGAGGAAGATGCCGCGCGTGGGCCCGAGCGTGAGCATGATGAGGCTCCCGACCCCTGGGCCGACGAGCACGCCGAGGTAACGCGCGGTCGCCGTCAATCTCACGGCGCTGGGCAGCGATGCCGCGCCGACGATGTCGTAGAGGAGCACTTGGCTCGAGGTGATCCACAGGACGCCCGCGCACCCGTGAACGACGAGGATCGCCATCGCGTACCCGATCCGCAGGGTGTCGGTGACGAAGAAGTACCCCCACGCTGCCGACGCCACGACGAACAAGAGGGCCCCGGCCTGGATGATGCGCCGCGAGTCGACGCGGTCGTTGAGCGCGCCGACCGGGACCGAAAACAGCAAGAACGGCAGCCAGTGCGAGACGACGGCGAAGCCGCCGAGGGCGGGCGAGTGAAACTTTTGGAAGGTGACCCAGTAACTTATGACGTGCTCGATGTTGTCCGCCATCATCGTCAGCATGAACGTCGCCAGGTAGGCGCGAAACCCTGGTATCGCGAGCGCGCCGAACGCCCTTGGCGTCGCCGGGGCCCCGGGAGTGGGTGTCATCCGATGAGCCTTCTCGCGCGGGCTGCTACGTCTTGTCTCGCGACGGATCTCGCGACACGGGCGGGCCCGAAGCCGGGACCGACACCGCCGCCAGCGTCGACGACGATCGGCGCGACGGGGGGATGTGCAAGCGAACGCGATCGACGCCCTCGCGGATGAAGCGCTCGGCCTCCTCGGGCCCGCCCCAGCCGAGGACGCGCACCCACTTGTTCGGCTCGAGGTCTTTGTAGTGCTGAAAGAAATGCTCGATCTGCTTGAGCGTGATCTCCGGCAGATCTTCGTACGTGTGCACCCGATCGTAGCGCCGGGTGAGCCTCGACACGGGCACGGCGATGATCTTCTCGTCGCCGCCCGCCTCGTCTTGCATCTTGAGGACGCCGACGGGGCGTACCGCGATGACGGCGCCGGGCACGATCTGCCTTTGGTTGCAGATAAGCACGTCGCACGGATCGCCGTCGTCCGAGAGCGTGTGCGGGATAAACCCGTAGTTTCCCGGGTAGCGCATCGCCGTATAGAG
>PLIR01000002.1 GCA_003139415.1 Myxococcales bacterium
ATGAAGAAGAAGCTCGAAGACGCAGGCGCCAAGGTCGAGCTCAAGTAGTGTCGGCACCCTCCTCGGCCCTCCCTCGCACCCGGGGGAGGGAGGAGAAGCCGCGGCGGTCCGCTCTCTCTCTCTCCGATGCCCTCCCCCGAAGTGGGGGGTGGCAAGGAGGGGGGCGTGAAAACGGGAGGGGAGCGCCTTCCGTTGCGCTTGAGTTTGCACAATCTTTCCGGCTGCGTACGCTGTCCTCCCCCGGGCGGCGTGCCTTTTGCTTTACGCGCGCAAATTTCGGACTAAGTTCCACGTCGGCGAACAGGTCTCACGCTGGGCGAACGGGCGCGCCCAGCGATCGGTAAACATTTCCCGTTCAACGACGCGCGCGCCTCTCTCAAGCGGCCCGCGGGGCGCTGCAACGATTGCACACGAAAACGTCAGGAGCACCGATGGCGAGTGTCATCCAGTCAAACTTCCGCATCCGCAAGCATCTCGGACGAGTCCGGAAGGTGATCGAGGTACCGAACCTCATCGACATCCAAAAGACGTCATACGACAAGTTCCTGCAATCCACCGTCGCGCAGAACGACCGGGCGGAGGTGGGGCTTCAGGCCGTCTTCCGCAGCGTGTTCCCGATTCNNCGACATCAAGGAGCAGGAGGTCTACTTCGGCGAGATCCCGCTCATGACGGAGACGGGCACGTTCGTCATCAACGGCACCGAGCGCGTGGTCGTCAGCCAGCTGCACCGCAGCCCCGGCGTCTTCTTCGATCACGACAAAGGCAAGACGCACTCGAGCGGCAAGGTGCTCTACAGCGCCCGCATCATCCCGTACCGCGGCTCGTGGCTCGACTTCGAGTTCGACCCGAAGGACATCATGTTCGTCCGCATCGACCGCCGCCGGAAGATGCACGCGACGGTGCTTTTGCGGGCCCTCGGGTACTCGACGCAAGATCTCCTCAACTACTTCTACAGCACCGAAGAGGTGTTTCTGGAGAAGGGCGGCAAGTACGCCAAGAGCGTCGAGTTCGATCTGCTCCCGGGCCAGCGCGCGACGCGCGACATCAAGATCGGCGCCGAGACCGTCGTCAAGAAGAACACCAAGTTCACCAAGGCCGCGATCAAGAAGCTGCGCGACGGCAAGATCGATCGCCTGCCCATCGACCTCGAAGAGCTGGTCGGCAAGGTGGCCGCGCACGACGTCGTCGACAAAGAGACGGGCGAAGTCATCCTCGAGGTGAACGAGGAGGTGAGCGAGGGCAAGCTCGAGAAGCTTCGCGACGCGAACATCGAGAGCTTCAAGATCCTCTTCATCGACGGCCTCAACGTCGGTTCGTACCTCCGCGACACGCTGCTCGCCGAGAAGGTGAAGACGAACGAAGACGCGATCATGGAGATCTACCGGCGCCTGCGCCCCGGTGATCCCCCGACGCTCGAGACGGCGAAGACGCTGTTTCACAACCTCTTCTTCAACGCCGAGCGCTACGACCTGTCGAAGGTCGGCCGCCTCAAGCTAAACTACAAGTTCTACCGCGATCTGCCCGAGGATCAGCGCCCCGCGCTCGACACCGCGGTGCTGACGCCGCAAGACATCCTCGAGACCGTCCGCCACCTCATCGAGCTGAAGAACGGCCGCGGATCGGTCGACGACATCGACCACCTCGGCAACCGCCGCGTCCGGGCCGTCGGCGAGCTGATGGAGAATCAGTATCGCATCGGCCTCGTCCGCATGGAGCGCGCGATCAAAGAGCGCATGAGCATGTCGCAGGAGATCGACACGCTCATGCCGCACGACCTCATCAACGCGAAGCCCGTGAGCGCGGTGGTGAAGGAGTACTTCGGCAGCTCGCAGCTCTCGCAGTTCATGGATCAGACGAACCCGCTCAGCGAGGTGACGCACAAGCGCCGCCTCAGCGCGCTCGGCCCCGGCGGCCTGACGCGCGAGCGGGCCGGCTTCGAGGTGCGCGACGTTCACCCCACGCACTACGGCCGCATCTGCCCGATCGAGACGCCTGAAGGTCCGAACATCGGGCTCATCGCGTCGCTGTCGACGTTCGCACGCGTCAACGAGTACGGCTTCGTCGAGACGCCGTACCGCCGCGCCTCCGAGGGCCGCGCCACCGACGAAGTCGCGTGGTACTCGGCGCTCGAAGAGGAGGGCAAGTACATCGCCCAGGCGTCCGTCTCGATGGAGGAGAAGGGCAAGTTCAAGGAGTCGCTCGTCAGCGCCCGCTTGAACGGCGACTTCCACCTCGTCGCGCCGGACATGATCCAGCTCCTCGACGTGGCGCCCAACCAGATGGTGAGCGTCGCCGCGGCGCTCGTGCCGTTCCTCGAGCACGACGACGCGAACCGCGCGCTCATGGGCGCGAACATGCAGCGCCAGGCGGTGCCCCTCATCCGGAGCCACGCTCCGCTCGTCGGCACCGGGATGGAAGGCAAGCTCGCGCGCGACTCCGGCGTCTGCACCCTGGTGCGGCGCGACGGGGTCGTCGAGAGCGTCGACGCGACGCGCATCGTCGTGCGCCCCGACAGCGACCAGCCGGAGATCCCGGACATTTACCCGCTGATGAAGTTCCAGCGGAGCAACCAATCGACTTGCTACAACCAGGCGCCGATCGTGCGCGCGGGCGAGCGGGTCAAGGCCGGCGAGGTGCTCGCCGACGGTCCGAGCTGCGACCATGGCGAGCTCGCGCTCGGGCAGAACGTGCTCGTCGCGTTCATGCCCTGGCAGGGATACAACTTCGAGGACTCGATCCTCGTCTCCGAGCGCATCGCCAAGGACGACGTCTTCACCTCGATTCACATCGAGGAGTTCGAGTGCGTCGCCCGCGACACCAAGCTCGGCAAGGAAGAAGTCACGCGCGACATCCCCAACGTCGGCGAGGAGGCCCTCAAGGACCTCGACGAGTCGGGCATCGTCCGCATCGGCGCCGAGGTGAAGCCCGGCGACATCCTCGTCGGCAAGATCACGCCGAAGGGCGAGACGCAGCTCAGCCCCGAAGAGAAGCTGCTCCGAGCCATCTTCGGCGAGAAGGCGGGCGACGTCCGCGACAGCAGCCTGCGCGTCCCGCCGGGCGTCGCGGGTATCGTCATCAACGCCCGCGTCTTCTCCCGCAAGGGGACGGACAAGGACGAACGATCCAAGGACATCGAGGAGCAGGAGAAGCTGCGCCTCGAGAAGATCCGCGACGAGGAGATCAAGATCCTCCGCGACTCGTTCTATCGGCAGATCAAGCGCCAGGTCACCAAGTCCACCACGACGGGCAAGCTCGTCGACGACAAGGGCAAGGTGCTGCTGCAAAAGGGCGTCGCGATCGACGACGAGTCGCTCGAGGCGATCCCGCGCAAGTACTGGTCGGAGCTGCCGATCGACGGCGCGGAAGAGATCGCGCAAAAGGTCCGCGAGCTCGACGAGATCGTGGCGATGCGCGAGGAGCACTTCCGCGACAAGATCGACCGCCTCTCCAAGGGCGACGAGCTGCCGCCGGGCGTCATCAAGATGGTGAAGGTCTACATCGCCATCAAGAGGAAGCTGCAGGTCGGCGACAAGATGGCGGGACGCCACGGCAACAAGGGCGTCATCTCCCGCATCCTCCCCGAAGAGGACATGCCGTACCTGCAGGACGGCACGCCCGTCGACGTCGTGCTCAACCCGCTCGGCGTCCCGAGCCGCATGAACGTCGGACAGATCCTCGAGACGCACCTCGGCTGGGGTGCCCGCGTGCTCGGGGCCCAGCTCCGGTACATGCTCGAGGAGAAGTTCGGCGTGAGCGCGATGCGCGACCACGTGAAGAAGATCTTCGACGGTGACGAGGACCTGGCCAAGCTCGTCGGCAAGCTCGGCGACGACGACGTCCGAGCGATCGCCCTCAAGCTCCGGGGCGGCGTCCACTACGCCAGCCCCGTCTTCGACGGCGCCCAAGAGGTGCAGATCAAGAACACCCTCGCGCTCGCCGGGTTACCGACGAGCGGCCAGACGGTGCTCTTCGACGGGCGAACGGGCGAGGCGTTCGACCAGGAGGTCACGGTCGGCGTGATGTACGTCTTGAAGCTCCACCACCTGGTGGACGACAAGATCCACGCGCGCTCGATCGGTCCCTACTCGCTCGTGACGCAGCAGCCGCTCGGCGGCAAGGCGCAGTTCGGCGGGCAGCGGCTCGGCGAAATGGAGGTGTGGGCGATGGAAGCGTACGGCACTGCGTACGCGCTCCAGGAGTTTCTCACCGTCAAGAGCGACGACGTTCAGGGCCGGACGCGGATGTACGAAGCCATCGTCAAGGGCGAGTACAACCTCGAGCCGGGCCTACCGGAGAGCTTCAACGTCCTCATCAAGGAGCTCCAGGCGCTCTGCCTGAACATCGAGCTCACGGAGCCCGGCAACCTGCGCGACCCCCGCCTCGAGCACGCGGCGGAAGAGTGAGTCCCCCGCTGTCATCCTGAGCGAAGCGAAGGACCCCACCGTGGGGTCCTTCGGTCGCTTCGCTCCCTCAGGATGACAGCATTAACGAATTTCGTTTCGTAGCAGCACCCAGGAAAAAGGAAGAACCCCGATGCGCGACATCTTCAGCTTCTTCGAGAAGCCCAAGGATCCGCTTTCGTTCAGCGCGATCCGTATCTCGCTCGCGTCGCCCGAGAAGATCCGCGAGTGGTCGCACGGTGAGGTCAAGAAGCCCGAGACGATCAACTACCGGACGTTCAAGCCGGAGCGGGACGGCCTGTTCTGCGCCAAGATCTTTGGCCCGGTGAAGGACTACGAGTGCAACTGCGGCAAGTACAAGCGCATGAAGCACCGCGGGATCGTCTGCGAGAAGTGTGGCGTCGAGGTCATCCAGTCGAAGGTGCGGCGCGAGCGTCTCGGCCACATCAACCTGGCGACGCCCGTCGCGCACATCTGGTTCTTGAAGTCGCTGCCGAGCCGCATCGGCAACATCCTCGACATCTCGCTCAAGGACCTGGAGAAGGTTCTCTACTGTGAGAGCTACATCGTCATCGACCCGAAGGAGACGGGGCTGACGAAGGCCGAGCTCCTCAGCGAAGAGCGCTACATGCAGCTCGTCGAGGAGTACGGCGAGGACAAGTTCCAGGCCGGCATGGGCGGCGAGGCGATCCTCGAGATGCTCAAGCAAGTCGACGTCCACATGATGAGCGAGTCGCTCCGGCAGGACATGCGCTCGGCGACGAGCGAGGCCAAGCGCAAGAAGATCGTCAAGCGGCTGAAGGTGTCCGAGGCGTTCCGCGAGAGCGGCAACCGCCCGGAGTGGATGATGCTCACGGTCATCCCGGTGCTTCCGCCGGATCTTCGTCCGCTCGTCCCGCTCGACGGCGGCCGCTTCGCCACGAGCGATCTCAACGACCTCTATCGACGCGTCATCAACCGCAACAACCGCCTGAAGCGCCTGCTCGAGCTCAACGCGCCGGAGATCATCATCCGGAACGAGCGCCGGATGCTGCAGGAGGCCGTCGACGCCCTCTTCGACAACGGCCGCCGCGGCAAGACGATCACGGGCCCGAACAAGCGCCCCCTCAAGAGCCTGAGCGACATGCTCAAGGGCAAGCAGG
>PLIR01000376.1 GCA_003139415.1 Myxococcales bacterium
CGACGAGGAGCAGAAGTCGATGCGCAGAACGATCGAGCAGGCGTTCGCGTTGTGCGCACACGAGGGCGACCAGGCACCCGGCAGGATGGGGGCGACCTTCATGGCGGTCGATCCGGCAATTGGAGCGTCAGGGTGATCGGGACCGACGACGCGGACCAGGGTCCCGCGCTCTACGGCAGCGCGACGTGCCCGCCGGACCTCCGAGTTCACTGCATCGCGCCCGTTGTCGACGTAGGTCGTAACCATGAAGTTCTCCAGCACCTCGGGAGCGCCGCCGATGTGATCCGAGTGCTGGTGCGTGATCCAGAGCAGGTCAATGGGCGCGCCGTGCAGGTCTGACCGGAGCTTGTCGAGCAAGTGGCGGTCCGCCTGACCGCAAACGTCGCCACAGCCAGGGCGATGGGGGCTATCGCCGGTGTCGACGAGGACGTGGCGGCCGTCGGGGAGATCGACGAGGGCCGAGAGCGCCTGCCCCACGTCGTAGAAATGGACGGTCATCTTCCGGTCCCCGCCGCAGGCTGAACCCGGAGCTGCCGACGCCAATGGCGTGCGCGCGGGAGGGCTGGCGCTCGTGCGCGGCGTCGAGGCGTTCCCGGCTGTCGCCGCGGAGACCGCCGCGACGGGGGGTGACGGTCGGCGTTCCGGTGGGGCTCGGCGGCTTCGAGCACGAGACCGCCAGCGTGGCCAGAACGAGAAAGCTGCGCCCGATGGTCACGACGCGAGCGTACGTCGAGCGGACCTTGAGGGCGTGGTTGTGGGCACGGGCGACGACGGTGCGCTCACAGGGAGGGGCCTTCCGGCGGGGACGTGTCCGAATTGTGGCGCGCAGAAGCCTCTCGGCAACGACGAGACCAGATAAAGTAGGCGAGTCCGAGAGCGGACTGAATGAGTACCACGGCCGAGAACGAGAGCGTGACGACCAAGCCGAGGAGGTTCCCGTGGCTTCGATGGTCGAGGGGGGCATCGTCGATGAACAAGGAGGCGCTTCTCGCGGCGATCGACTTCGCCAATAGATGGGGGATCGGCTTCTGTATTGCAGCGGCGATCGGCGCAATCGGGCTGGCCGTTGTCGCGTACAGGAATTGGGGCCTCGGTAACCGGCTGCAGAGCGCCGAAGCAGACGAACAGAGGGCCCACGAAACGGCACTCGCCGCCGCCACGACGGAGGCGAAAAATGCGGTCGAGCGAGCGGCCGAAGCCAATGAACGCGCGGCGACGGCAAACGAGCGGGCCGAGGAAGCGCAGAGAGCGAATGCGGACCTGCAGAAGCAGATCGCGGACGCGAACGAGCGCGCAGAACAGGAGCGATTGGCGCGCGTAAAGATCGAGGAGAAGCTCGCTCCACGCTCTCTGAGCGCGGAACAGGTCGCCGACATAGCGAGGAAGCTCCAGCCGTTTGCGGGAACAAAGCTGCAGATTCTTTGCATCGCCGAACCGGAGCCGGTCCGACTTGCCAACCGGCTCATTGATGCACTGAAAACGGCCGGCTGGAGATTCTCGTCCAGCGCGGGGAACCCCCAGGGTGGAACAGTGGAAGGGGTCTCGATAGGTCTGCTGCCAGACGCGGACGACGCAGCGCGCACGGCGGCTGGTGCGCTGGCTGACGCTGTACGGGCGACCGGCTTGACCACGCATGGCCCCGGAGGACCGAATCCGTTCGGTTGGACGTCTGGCGGAGAGATGCCGATGAGGGATGCGAAGATCCAGCTCGTTATCGGTCTGAAGTAAGCCCAGAAGGATTCTGGGGCAGCCGACTCACTTCTCAGGCAGCGACCATTTGCGAGGCAAAGCCCGCGATGGGGCACGTCTTCAGTCCGAGGCCGTCTCGGACTGGCCGTACCGTGGCGCGGGCCGCCTCAGCGGGCGTCGACGCTCAGCGTCGCCGCAACCTCACAGTGCATGATCACGACGCAGACCGCGACGACTGCGATTCCGAAGAGGGCGAGGAGCAGATACGCCCTGAGAAGGGGCTTTCCCAGACGACTTTCGGCGCTCGTCTTGATGACGGCCCAAGCTTGGGGCCAGCCGACTGCTATTCGCTGATCCACCGCGCCTCCCGAGAAACGCCACGCCGATGCTAGACCGCGACGCGGTCTTCGGCTCAGAAGAACGGCAAGGAACCGTTCGGCGCGGCTCCCGTCGCGAGGGGCTGGATGCAGCGGCGGTCGTCGTTTGCGGCCGAGTTCACCTGCGCGGGCCTAGCGACCTGCGCCGAGGATTGGAGCGCACGAGTCGTGCTTGGGCGAGCCGGCGGCCAGCGCGATAGTGGTCGCGGAAGGCCTCAAGTTGCGCGACGGCTTTCGGTCCCGCGCCTCTTCCTCGAGCCCGCGCATGATGCCCGCAAACTTGGTGCCCATGACGATCGCGGCCTTCAGAGAGGGGAACCTCGACATGATAAGTGCTAGAAACTTGACGGGAATCCGTAGAGCATCGCAGTTGTTGAATTTATCCCGAGCATGACCAAGAGCCCCTTCGTCACCCTGATCTTCCGCGGTGGACGCTTCCACGAGGCCGCGATGCCCGTCGAAGCTTTGCCGGAGCTCGCCGCCTACCAGGAGCTCGTACTCGCCGTTGCCAAGAAGCTCTTCCAAGACGCAAACCCCGAGCGCCGACGTCTGCCGAAGGGGTTCGAAGCGGGGTTCCGCCTCGTGCTCGAGCGTGTCGATCCCGGCAGCGCGGTGCCCATCGTGTCGCGACTCTCGGATGAGCCGGCACTGCGGACTCTCTTTCCAGCCGCTGTGGTGCCGGACTGGTTCGACAAGGCGCGCGACGTGGTCGAAGGCGGCATCGGCGCGGCGGCGAAGGACAAGCCGCTGCCAACGGAGCTCTCGAGGGAGATCCTGGCGCGCTTCAACGCGTTCGGCCGAACGCTCGGCGGTGACGAGTCGATCGTTGTCGCACAGCCCGGCAAGCGCGAAGGAGCGGTGTATGACCGCCTGGTTCGCAGGAAGCTCGTGCTCCAAGCGCAGGCGACCTACGAGGACGATGTCAATCTGCTCGGCGAGGTGCGCGCGGCGGACAAGGACGCCGAGGGATTCGTGCTGCGGACCGCAGACGGGCGCAAGCTCGACGTGCGCATTCCGCCGTTGTTTTTCCCCCTAGCGCTGCGCTCCCTCGGAGAGGCCGCGCTCGTGCGCGTCCGCGGGACGGGGCTCTACGACCAGGACGGCGGCCTCGTGAAGGTCACGATGGCGACGGACGTAAGCCTGGCCGAGGAGGGGGACGAACAGACGCGGCCCGGATGCCCCACGCCGGTGGCGGCGCAGGTTGAATCGCTTAAGGCTCTTGCCCCCGGCTGGTTCGACGAGTCCAGCCCCGCTTACGATGCCGCGTCGCTCCACTGGCTCGCGAGACTTCTCACGGGGGTGCTCGACGGCTTCCAGCTGCCGCGCCCGTACATCTATCCGACGCCAGAGGGGCTCGCGCGGGCGGAGTGGTCCGGGACGAGCTGGGAAATCGTCACGAGCTTCGACCTCGGTGCGCGGTCGGCCGACGTCATGGCCGCGCGCAACGGCTCCCAAGAGATGCACGAGATCACCGTCCCGCTCGGCGAGCCGGGCGGCGAGAGCAAGCTGGGTCGTTTCCTCACCGAGCATTTGGCGACGCACTGAGACCACGACGGACCCGCTGTGACGACGCTGGTGCCCCTGTCCGACGACGAAGAACTCCTGTTCCGCCAGGTTCATCCGAGCTTCGTGCGCGATGGTCGCCCCAGCAGCCAGGCGTTCCGCCCGACGGCGAAGGACGCGGGAAAGCTCTCGGTGTCGCGTGGGTCTCTGACGACGCCCGACCGCGCTTTCAAACTCCACACCGAGGGGCTCGGCCTCCGGTCGGCGGGGACGTGGGCGGTGAGCGTAGGCGAGTGCCGCGAGGAGGGGCTGAACGTCCTTCCCGACCCCCTTACTTCGCCACCCGAGAAGATCGCGGACCCCGCACACGCGCTCGTCGACTTTGCGCCCTATCCGAAGAACCAGGCGGAGGCCAGGGGCGCCCGCCTTGCACGAAAGGCCGTGGACCGCGGGAAGATGCATCCGCCGCTCTCGCCCGACGGCCCCTCGGAGTGACGTACTTCGATCGACGATGTACTGGCCGGAAAATACCCACCGCCCGGGACGTGCCCGCACTGCGGACACCACGCAGCGAGCGAATGAAGGGCTTCGTTCAGCCGGTAGCGCCACGTGTGGATCGGACCATGGTCTCGGGGGGGGGGACGTCGGGCTCGGCGCGCTCGGCCTCCGTGAGCAGGCTCAACACAATCGTCGAAGCTCCCGCATCACCCATCCCGGTGGCCCGCGCTGTGGCGTACGCCTTCTGGAGGGACGCCTGACGCACCGGCGAGAGACGAGTCCAGCAGCGTGCCAGAGTGAGGATCGGGCTCACGGGAGGTTCATACACTCGCCGCCCGGCGTGGACCAGACTGGACGGGCGGCGATGGCGTTCCATTGTACATGATGTACAGATCTGTACATGGCGTCGAACTCCCCCTCCACCGCGCGCGTGAAGGCATCGAAGAGAGCCGGGCGAGCGCTTCGCGCCATGGAGCACACGTCGCCCCGTCCCCGAACGTTGCACGGCTCAACGCGATCGGACAAACCTGCGGCGGCGGGTCCCGTCTTCGAGCACCATACGATCAGCGAGGCTCGGAGAAGGTTGTCGGCCTTGGTGAGGCGAGCCGCGAGCGGCGACGCGCCCGTCGCCATCGGACGCCTGGGCAAGGAGGAGGCCATCCTTGTGTCCCCCGGACAGTTTGCCGCTCTGGGGAACACGGTGAAGGCGCTCTCGACGCTGGATCGAGACCCGCGGCCCGTGGTCGCCGCGTTCATCGCCCGACGTTTGCTTCCGGGTGCGCCCTCTCACGTCGTGACGCCCCAGATCAAAGAGCTCGCCTCGTTGACGTTGGAGGAACTGGCCGTGCTCTTGCCGATCGCGGAGCTTCCCTTGAAGGGCGAGCCGCGCGCGAAGGTGGCGGCCATTCAGGACGGCGCGGTATTGTCGCGCCTCGAGAGACGGCACAAGATC
This sequence comes from Myxococcales bacterium, assembly GCA_003139415.1. Lineage (GTDB taxonomy): Bacteria > Myxococcota_A > Polyangia > Polyangiales > Polyangiaceae > Palsa-1150. Next base: position 5,020 of record PLIR01000376.1, read on the forward strand.
GCAGGGACCATCGCCCAGGCAACGAGTGACGGGCTCTACGAGGCCACCGAGCACCGTACGAGCGCGATCGGGGCTTGGGACAAGGACGTCTGAGTCCACGAGGACCGGCCAGGACGCTGCGCGCGATCCCGGGCGTACGAGTAGCCGCATCTGCTCCTCATTGGGCGTCAGGCGTAGAATCGATGTCCGCCCGCAAGGCCACCCGAGGTGCTGATGTTCCATCTGACCGCGCGCGTCCCCTCCGCCCGCACTCACTCATCGCGAGGCTTCGTCTTGCCCCCAAGCTCCGCCTCGAGCTCCTCGACGGTCGGGAGGTTCCCCTTCAACTTGGCCGGTAGCTTCTCGAGCAGGCGGTAGGCCGACACGCCGATGGGCTTCTTCGTGTCGCGGAGCGCGTACTCGACGACGACCTTGTTCTTCTCCTTGCAGAGCACGAGGCCGATGCTCGGGTGGTCTCCCTCCCCCCGGAGCTGGGCGTCCACGGCGGACAGGTAGAAGTTCATCTTGCCGGCGTACTCGGGTTTGAACTCCCCGGTCTTGAGCTCGATGACGACGAAGCAGCGGAGCCGCAGGTGAAAGAAGAGCAGGTCGATGTAGAAGTCCTCGCCCCCGACCTCGAGGTGCACCTGGCTTCCGACGAACGCGAAACCAACGCCGAGCTCGAGGAGGAAGTCGCGCACGTGCTCGAGCAATCCGCGCTCCAGGTCTCGCTCCTGCGCGTCGGGGCCCAGCGTGAGGAAGTCGAAGACGTACGGGTCCTTCAGCGTCTGCTGCGCGAGGTCGGAGTGCGGGGGCGGCAACGTGCCCTTGAAGTTCGTGAGCGCCTTGCCCGCGCGTTCGTGCACGCGGGTCTCGATCTGAGCGAGGAGCACGTTGCGCGACCAGCCATGCTCGATAGTCTGACGGGCGTACCACGCCCTCACGTCCTTGCCCTTCACGCGGTCGAGCAGGGTGCAGTTATGAAACCAAGGCAATTGTGCAGCAACCTGCTGCACGAATGCTGGTTCGGGCCACGCCTCCGCGAACGCCCGCATGTACTTCAGGTTCCGCGGCGAGAAGCCCTGCATCTCCGGGAAGGCGGCGCGTAGATCGGCGCTGAGCCGGTCGATGACGCGCGCCCCCCAGCCCTCCTTGTCTTGCCGCACGAGGATGTCGCGCCCGATGCGCCAATAGAGGAGCACCAGCTCCGCGTTCACCGCGAGCGCGGCCTTGACCTGGGCCGCGCGGATGCGCGTCTTCAGTCCGTCGAGGAAGGAGGCGTACCCCGCGGGTAGCGGAGTGCCCGCTCGGACGACGGCGCGACTTGGCGCGCTCTTCTTCTTCCCGGTCACTCGTGAACTTCTACCATTGCTCGCCAGACCTGCGGCGCGTTCAGCCGGATGATCGTGACCCATCTCGGCATGCTGCCCCGTGGATGTTCAGCAGAGCGGCGTTGACCGACCGTGCTCTTGCCCTCGCCTCTGGACCCAGCAAGACTGCCCGGACCCGCATGGCCATCGACGTTCACCTCGACGGGCTCACCCTGTCGGTCGCGAGCGTGCGGCGCTCACTGAAGTTCTACGGCGAGACGCTGGGCTTCAAGATCGTGGTCGATGCAGCGCCCGACTTCGCTCTCGTTCGCGTCGGCGGGAAGGGCGGCGGCACGATTGGGCTGCTCGCGCTCACCAGACGCTCCAGGAACTCCTGAACGCGCACGCGCCCTCTCCAGGAGATCGTGGGGCCGACTACCATCGTCCTTCACCGCTTTCCGATTCCGTGCGCTACCGCAAGTGCCCCTCGTGCGGCGAGCCGATGCTTCGACGAAACTTCCACGGGAGCTCGGGTGTCGTCGTCGACGTCTGCGGCCCCCACGGCATCTGGCTCGACCGAGGGGAGCTGGCGACGCTCATCGAGTTCGCGTCCACCGGTGCGATGGCGAAGGCCGACCGTCACAGCGCCGAGCGCGCGGATGTACGGAAGCGACTCGACGCCTTTGCGGACGACCTTCGAGCAGTGGGCCCTCAGTACAACGTCGTGGGCCGGGGCTTCATCGCGCGATGATCCCCGTCGCTGCCGCGTTCCGCGGAGCGTCCGCACCGCGCTCGCGTCGCGGGTCCGGGTACGGCGTCGTCGCGCGAGGGATCGAACGGGAGGCAAGGTCCCGCGTCTGGGCGCGTGACGTGCTCTCGGCATCGACGACATCTCGCCATCCGATCGCGGGCGAGCGCGCGGGCTCTTCCTCGGTGAAGTGGAGGCCGTGGTCGATGATTCTTCGCGCTCACGCCGTTCGCGCCGCCGCAAGTTGCTTCCCTCTATCGCGCGTCGCTCATGATGCGCTAGGGCGAGGCGGAGGCTGCCAGCGCTAGCCATCGCTCCCGCGGGGCGATCGGTTCCCAGGGCTGCGCCGCCTCGAGCGCGAGGGCCAAGTCGAGCAGCATGCGATCGTGGCCATGCGCGGCAGCGAACTGCACTCCAATGGGCAAGCCGGTCGCTGTGCGGCCCATCGGCAGCGAGATGGCAGGAGCGCCGGAAATGTTGGCAAGAGGCGTGAAGGCCGCTGCATACGAGCGCACTCGTTCGAACGTAGTGGCGAAGGGGCGATTGCCGGCCAAGGCTCCGAGTGGCGGCGCGGGCTCGGCCAGCGTCGGGAAGACCAGCACGTCGTAGCGATTGGTCACCGTGGCGAACGCTCGCGAGAACCGGCGCAGGCGCCATATCGCCGCGATTGTCCGCAGCTTCGCTCGCGCGAACGTCGCGGCGAGTCCGCGGCTCCAGGGCTCGAGCTTCGACCGGTCGAAATGCCAATGGAGCGCGAGGCGTGCCGTTTTCAGTTGCGCCCACGCGAGGAAGCCCCAGTAGCGCAAAAAGTCGTCGGTCACGCCCCCGTCGAAGGGGCACGGGATGGGATCGACGGTGTGCCCGAGAGTTTGGCAGAGACGCGCCGCGGCGAGCACGGCATCACGCACCTCCGCGTCGACGGGCGTCCTGGCGGGGGCCTCGACGAAGACCGCCATTCGCAGCGGCTGCCGGAGCTGCGATTCGCTCGTTGCGACGGCGGGGACTCGCCGCGGGCGGCGCTGCGACTCCAGTCCAACGTAAAAGGCGACCGTGTCGCGAACCGAGCGTGAGAGGATGCCGTCGGTCACAACGTTCACCGGAAGTGTGCTCGATCCCATCGCGTCAAGGCGGAACCGCGATGGTTTGAAGCCGACGAGGCCGCAGCATGCTGCGGGGATGCGAATGGAGCCCCCGCCGTCCATGCCGTGTGCGACGGGCACCACGCCGGCGGAGACGAGACAAGCCGCTCCGCCGGATGACCCACCGCTCGAGCGAGAAACGTCCCAAGGGTTGCGGCACGGTGGACGAGCCAGGGGCTCTGTAGCCGGCATGAGGCCGAGCTCGGAGGTCGCGCTCTTGCCCAGCACGACGACGCCCAATCGCTCGAAGCTCCTCACGAACGGGTCGCTTCTCTTCGAGACATACCGCCCCGATCCAAGAGAACCCCAGGTTGTGGCCACGCCGGCTACCCGAGCGACGTCTTTCACGAACGTCGGCACGCCAAGCCAAGGGGCGCCGTCCGGACTCGCTCCGTTCACGCGGGCTCGCTCATAACAGGGTTCCACGACGCCTCCGAGATCACGAGCCTCCTCGGCACGCGCGATGGCCGCCTCGACCACCTCAGCCGCGGTGACCTCGTTGCTGCGGATTCGGGCCGCGGTCTCGACGGCGTCCCAGCCGGCGAGGGTGACGCGGTCGAAGCTAGAGAGCGTCATCGATCGGGTTCGTAGTAGGGCTGAACGCCCACTGCGGCAACGCCCGCAGGCATGAGGGCGACGAGAGCCAAGCCAGCATGGTCTCGTCGCTCCGCCACACCGGGGCACGTGCCTTCGGGCCACCTACCGCCGACGAAACGCGCGCCCCGCCAGCTCCTTGAGCCAGTGCCATAGCGCAGCGAGCCGACCCGGCTTCGCAGCCTTGCGCGACTCGAAGTAGGCGCGCGTCCTTTCCTCCTCGCCTCGTCGTCCCTGCTCGATCTGCTCGGGCGTCCACTTGCTGGACCACCTCACCGTGCCGCCGATGATCCAGTAGTGCGACTGGCAGGGAAGCTGCCAGCTCCCGATGGACGGCCGCAGCGTTGGCTGTCCGTCCACTTCCTCGAAGGACCACTCGGTCGGCCCAAGCGGCGTCATGACCTTGGCCCTGCAACCGCAGGCGCACAGATGCCCGGCGACCTCGAATTCTTCCGAGACGTATAGCAGCCCCGACTCCAGCTCCTTCGGCATGAACTGCACACGACGGAGCTCGAAGCGAGCGACTACCACGACTGGCCGACGAGATGCAGGTCGTCGACTCCAAGCAACAAATGGTCCCACGAACCATCATCGTGATAGAAACCGCGTATCTGCTTGTATTTGACTATGGCCAAGGCGGCATTCAACGCATTGAGCTCCGCAATCTGGACGTTGGTACGGTAGATATCCTCGGGATCATCCACCATCTCCGCCAGGTTCTTGTCACGTATTAGCGCGCCCGTATCCCGCGGATAATATGTCACCCGCATCATCCCGCTAAGCGGGCCAGGCTTCCGGTCGAGTCCCATTCCGACATCGATGAACGGGATCTGCTTGGCGATCAGAAGATCGAAGATCCCGGCGCGCGACGAGCCCTTGTCGACGCTCACGAAGGCGAACGTCACTCCCCCTACCCCGGCTTCGGAGGAGGCATCGATGAACCGGCGCTCGACGACCAGCCCCGAACGAAAGTTGTCGTAACGCCCGTTGTAGACCGTGGCCTTTCTCTGTCCGAGCTCCTCGGCCGTAAGGCGTCCGGGCGAACGATAAGCGTTGTGAATATAGAAGGTGTCGTGATCGAATCCACGGATTTCCCTGACGGGCGTCTTGACCATGAAGTCGAGGAGGTATGCGCCGGTGCCCCCCAGGCCGATGATGGCTATCACCTCGTCCTTGAACTTCTGAGCCAGGTCGCCAATTTCGGCGCGGCTCGTCAGCGTGTCATGGAACTTGAATACGGAGTCCGCCATTTCGCTTTCGTCGATGCGCCGGGTGAGCGGCGTGACGCCGTGAAGGGACTGGGCCGGCCCCGAGATGATCGTCACGTAGCTCTCGATCTTCTCGAACAGGTTCGGAAAATTCTCCAGAGCTGCCGAGTTCCTCGGTTTGTTGGAGAACGAGCGCTCGACGGCGATGCTCGAATCCTTCAGCGAGAGGCTGCGCGCCCCGCCGCCCATGTTCGGGATCGGGGTGCCGTCGACGTTGTGCGGGTGCGATCCGGCGAAGAAGATCTCATGATTTTCCTGCGGTCCGATCCGCACGTTGTCGATGAACACCAGCTTCGTGACGAGTGCCCCGATTTTTAATTGCCTTGCGTGATCGAGGTAGGGAACGTCGCGCACAACGAGGTAGTTGCTCTCGAGCTTCAGCGCGTAGCCCCTCTCGAGCAAGCGCCCTAGGTCCTCGTTATGACTGGCC
>PLIR01000301.1:0-570 GCA_003139415.1 Myxococcales bacterium
CACACCCCGCGGACTGAGCCCCCACGATGGACAGCCCGATGAGCACGAGTGGTGCCCGCAGGCCGCTTCGCAGGCCGCGAGATGGCTTCATTGCACCAGAATAACCCCTTTGCCACCGCTCCGTGGAAGGCTCGGGGCTTACCTTCTTCGTCGCCAGCTCAGTCGCCGAGGTGCACTTCGTCCTCACGCGGGGCGACCATGGCCGCGCGCAGCGACGGGTGCGAGTTCAGCAAACGGACGCACCGGTTCCAGCGGAGCACCGGGTCNNGGCAGATCAGGGCGCAAGCGCTCGGCGGCCTCGAAGAGCGCGAGGGCGTGCTCGAACGCCGCGACGGCGCTGTGCGACTCGTTCTTTTCGACGTGGCTCTTGGCGGCTCGTTCCCACGCGACGCCGAGGTGGTACGTGCGCTCGTACTCGTCCGGCAGCTTCTCGAACGCCTGGACGGCCTGCTCGAGCAGCCCGACGGGCCCCGAGGGGAATCGATCGGTGATGGCGAGCCCCAGAAGCTTCCACGCCCTCGGGTGCGCCGGTTCGAGGTCGAGCACGTCGCGGCAGATGCTCTCGGCCTC
>PLIR01000301.1:609-15560 GCA_003139415.1 Myxococcales bacterium
CCACGCGCTCCTTCAGCGGGATGATGCCGTTGTCCGTGATGTGGATGCTCTCGGGGCACACCTCGCTGCAGCACTTGGTGATGTTGCAGTAGCCGATGCCGAAGCTCTCTTTGACCATGTCGCGCCGGTCGAGCGTGTCGAGCGGGTGCATGTCGAGCCCGGCCAGGTGGATGAGGAACCGCGGCCCCGCGAACGTCTCTTTGCGGTGGTCGCGGATGACGTGGCACACGTCCTGGCAGAGGAAGCACTCGATGCACTTCCGGAACTCTTGGATCCGGTCGATGTCCTTCTGCTGCATCCTCCAGGTGCCGTCGGGATCTCGGGGGCGCGGCTTGAGCGGCGGGATCTTCTTCGCCATCTCGTAGTTGTGCGAGACGTCGGTCACCAGGTCCTTGATGATCGGGAAGCTTCGCATCGGGGTGACGGTGATGGGCGCCCCCTCTTCGAAGTGCGACATCCGCGTCATGCACATCAGACGCGGCTTGCCGTTGATCTCCGCGCTGCACGACCCGCAACGGCCGGCCTTGCAGTTCCAGCGCACGGCGAGCGACGGCTCTTGCTTGGCCTGGATGTCGTGGATGGCGTCGAGCACCACCATCCCGGGGTACGTCTCGACGTCGTAAGACTGAAGCGTGGTGCCGCTCGCGTCGCCCCGCTGCACGCGCAGCGTCGCCTTCTTGCCCGCGCCTTGATTCGCATCCACGGGTCTAACCCTCCTCGAGCACGGCTTTGATCTCGGCCGGAACGTCCGGCAGCACCACCTCGGTGACGGACATGCCCGACCCCGAGAGGCTCGCCACGACATTGACCTTGGCGAAGTGGGCCTTGTCCATCTCCGGGAAGTCCTCGCGCGCGTGCCCGCCGCGGCTCTCTTTGCGGAGCAAGGCCGCCCGCGCCATCGCTTCGCTCACGATGAGCATGTTGCGCATGTCGAACACCTGGTGGAAGGCCCCGTTGTAGTGACGGTTGCCGTCGACCTTGACCCCGGCGAGCTCCTTGCCGATGCGTTCGAGGTGCGAGAGGCCCTGGGTCAAGTCTTCTTCGCTGCGGATGATGCCGACGAAAGTCTGCATCTTGTCTTTGAGGTCCTCGTGCAAGAGAAACGGGTTCGCGCCCGTCTCGCGCGCGAACGGCGCGAGGGCCTCGCGCTCGGCGTCGGCGATCTCGCCTTCGTCGACGGCCACCGCGGTCGCGCCCTTGGCGTACTTGGCCGCGTGGGCGCCCGCGATGCGACCGAAGACGAGCAAGTCCGACAGCGAGTTGCCGCCGAGCCGGTTGGCGCCGTGCATCCCCGCCGCGCACTCGCCCGCCGCGAAGAGGCCTTGGATCCGCGATTGCTGCGTCTCCGGATCGACGCGGATGCCGCCCATCGTGTAGTGCGCCGTCGGGCCGACTTCCATCGGCTCCTTGGTGATGTCGACGTCGCCGAGCTCCTTGAACTGGTGGTACATCCCCGGCAGCTTGCGCTTGATGTCCTCGGCGCTGCGGCGCGAGTGGATGTCGAGAAAGACGCCGCCGTGGGGGCTGCCGCGGCCGGCCTTGACCTCGCTGTGGATCGCGCGCGCCACGATGTCGCGGGGCAAGAGATCCGGCGTGCGCCGCGCCTTGGACGCGGTGCCCGACGTGCTCTCGCGCAGCCACTGATCGGCCTCGGGCTCGGTGTTCGCCGTCTCGTTGGCGTAAAGCTCCGGGATGTAGTCGAACATGATGCGCTTGTTGTCTTTGTTGCGGAGCGTCCCGCCCTCGCCGCGCACGCCCTCGGTGATGAGGGTGCCGCGCACGCTCGGCGGCCACACCATCCCGGTCGGGTGAAACTGCATGAACTCCATGTCCATGAGCTCGGCCCCCGCCAGGTACGCGAGCGCCTGACCGTCGCCCGTGCACTCCCACGAGTTGGAGTTGATGCGGAACGCGCGTCCGATGCCTCCCGTCGCCAGCACGACCGACTTGGCGCGGAAGACGACGAACCGGCCGTTCTCGCGCCAGTAGCCGAACGCGCCGCGGATCTTCGCGGGCTTGCCGTCGGCGGCCGGCGACACGAGCAGGCGCGTCACGGTGCACTCCATGTACACCTTCATGCCGGTGTGGATGCCGTGCTGCTGCAGCGTACGGATCATCTCGAGGCCGGTCCGGTCGCCCACGTGCGCGAGGCGCGGATACTTGTGACCGCCGAAGTTGCGCTGCAGGATGCGCCCATCGGGGGTGCGGTCGAAGAGCGCGCCCCACTCTTCGAGCTCCTTGACGCGGTCGGGGGCCTCCATGGCGTGGAGCTGCGCCATGCGCCACTGGTTCAGGTAGCGGCCGCCCTTCATCGTGTCGCGGAAGTGGACCTTCCAGTTGTCCTTGGGCTCCACGTACCCGAGCGCGGCGGCGACGCCGCCTTCGGCCATCACCGTGTGCGCTTTGCCGAGCAGCGACTTGCAGACCAAGCCCACGCTCAGGCCGCCGGCGCTCGCCTCGATCGCCGCGCGCAGGCCCGCGCCGCCGGCGCCGATGACGAGCACGTCGTGCTCGTGTCTCTCGAACTTCGTCTCGTGGTCCGCCATCGTCAGAAGAGCCTCACGTCGGTGATCGTCCCGGACGACACCATCCGAATGTAGAAGTCCGTCAGCCCGACGGAGAAGAGGCTCATCCAGGCGAAGAGCATGTGGCGTTCGTTCAGGACGGTCGACAGCTTCCACAGGCGGAAGCGCAGCGCGCCGAAGGGCGCGGTCGAGTAGCTGTTGACGCCGCCGCCGATGGCGTGGCGAAAGCTGTGACAGCCGAACGTGTAGCCGCTGAGGAGGACCACGTTCGTCAGCATCACGAGCGTGCCGACGCCCACGTGGATGCCGTCCCGCCAGCCGACGATGGCGACGATCGCGTCCTTCCAGAGGAGCACGAGGAACACGACGGCCACGTACATCGCGTAGCGGTGCAGGTTCTGGAAGATGAAGAGCTTCGTCTCGCCGCTATATCGGTGCGCGGCGCGCTCGCCCACGGCGCACGCGGGCGGGTCCCAGCCGAACGACCGATAATAGGCCTTGCGATAGTAATAACAGGTGAAGCGGAAGCTGAGGGGGCCCGGCAAGATGAGCATCGCCGGCGTGATGAACGCGAGGCCCGCCTTGTGCGCCCACGAGACGTCGAAGAGGGGCGAGTAAAACGGCGAGAGGTACGCGTCCCACTCGAAATACTCGCCCTCGAAGGTGCGCCACGTCGCGTACGCGATGAACGAGGAGAGAACGAAGAAGGTCAGCGCGGGGCCGGCCCACCAGTTGTCCGTGCGGAGCGTTGCCCCGAGCGACTCCGCAGGCACGACGGGGAGATGGAAAGTCTTGTTCGCCATGGCCGCCCGCCCTCGGGCTGGCGAGACGCTATCGCGGCCGCGTACTCGACTGCAAGGAGGTCTCCATTGCTCCCCGATAATGACGAGGCTAGCGTGCAGAAGTCGGGGGAAGGGAGTCGGCGCCATGATGGACGGTCGACACGCGCCTTGGCGAGAGGCGCTCCTGCTGCGGCTGCTCGCTGTCTGCACGGGAGTGGGCGCCCTGGCAGTATTTTTCTCGTTCGCCGTCTCGCACGGGCGTCAGCGGGCGGCCGCCCTCTGGGCCGTCGGCCTCGTGGTCGTTCTCGGTGCGGCCGTGGTGCGGCCCGGGTGGCCTTTCCGGCTGCGCGCGGCCCTGGTCGTCGGCGTCTTCGGCATCGGAAGCCTCATGGGATTCGCCGTCGTCGGTTTCCACGGGACCGCCCCGCTCCTCGGCGCGGGCGCCGTGATCACCGCGGGCCTCCTCTTCGGGCGGCGGGCGATGGGGGTTGTGATCGGGCTGCTGCTCGCCGGCGTCGGCGTGGCGGGGTGGGCGATGGTCGCTGGCGTGCTGCCCGTCCCCGACCCGGCGTCGGTCTCGCTGACCCAGGCCCTCGCGTGGTCCCGGGCGGGGACCATCGCGTTCTCGATCTGGCTGCTCCTCGGCTTCGCGGTGACGTTCGCCGTCGAGCACATCGAGAGCTCCGCGCTCGCCATGCAGGAGGCTCTGACGGCCCTGCGCGAAGAGCAAGCCCTACGCGAGAACGCCGAGCAGCAGCGAAAGGACGCCGAGCGGATCGCCCAGCAGGCCCAGAAGCTCGAGGTCGTCGGGCAGCTCGCCGCGGGCGTCGCACACGACTTCAACAACCTGCTCGCTGTCGTGCAATGTTGGGCCGAACTCGGGGCCAAGCCCGGCGCCGACGCGTCTCGGCGTGAGGAGGCGCGGGCGAGCATCCTCGCGGCGTCCACCCAAGGGGCGGCCTTGGCGCGGCAACTGCTCACGATAGGCCGTCGCAGCGCGCGGTGCGTTCGAGACGTGCGCCTCGATCAGGCGGTCGACGCGGCGCTGTTCGTGGTGCGCCGCGTGTTGCCCGAGGACATCGACGTGCACGTGGAGCATGCGGGCGGCGCGATCGTCCGAGCCGACGAGATGGACGTGCAGCAGGTCGCGCTGAACTTCGTCGTCAACGCCCGCGACGCCATGCCCGGCGGTGGGCGGCTGCGGGTGACGACGGGCGTTCGCGACGTCGACGTCGAAGAGGTCGCGATCGGCGGCCGGCTCGCGGCCGGGTCCTGGGCCTTCTTGAGCGTCGAGGACAGCGGGCCTGGCGTAGATCCCGCCCTCCGAGAGCAAATCTTCGAGCCGTTCTTCACGACCAAGCCCCAAGGGGCGGGGACGGGTCTGGGGCTCGCCACGGTCCTTTACCTCGCTCGCGAGAGCGGGGGCGCGGTGGCCCTCGAGTGCGAGCGGAACAGGGGGGCGCGCTTCACGTTCCACTGGCCCGCCGTGACGATCGAGTCGCTCACCACGCGCGTGTCGAATCCCTCGCGCTTGACGATCGCCCCACGCGAGGCCCGCATCCTTGTCGTCGAGGACGACGTGGCGATCCGCCAGCTGATGAAGTCCATCCTCGAGGAGAGCGGTCACCGCGTCTTCACGGCGGCCGATGGTCACCGCGCGATGCAGGTGATCGCCTCGGTCGGCAAGCTCGATCTGCTTTGCACCGACGGCGTGCTGCCGGGGCAGTCGGCGCCCAAAGTCATCGCGGCGTTCGAGGCCGCCCATCCGCGGCGGCCGGTCCTCGTCGTGTCGGGTTACGTCCAGGAGGAGCTCACGCTGCGCGGGATCGAGCAGGGTCGATACCGCCTCCTTCGAAAGCCGTTCACCGTGGGCGACCTGTCCTCGGCCGTCGCCGAGCTCCTCGACGACTCCGTCCGCGCGGCCGAGGGCGTGGCCCGGGCCGTCGCCTCACCCGTCTGACCGGTCGCGGGCGTCAGTCGGCGTGCCGGACTGGCGGCGGTGCCCAGCTGTCGTCGAGGATCGTGGGACTCGTCTCGTTCGGCCAGTAGAGCCGCAGAATCGGGATGAACTTCCCGGACGGTGGTGCCGGCAGCCAGTTGGCTTCCTTGGCGCCGCCGGGGTTGCCTTTCTGGATGTACAGATCGACGGAGCCGTCCGGGTTCTTGGCGAACTTGTCGCGACTGCCGAGCGAGTAGCGGTTCAGCGCGTTGGGCACGAAGAACCGCTTGGGGTCGTACATCGTCAGCGACCAGAAGCCCTTCACCGGGGGCAGCTCGCCCGCGGCGAAGTGGACGACGTAGTCGTGGGCGCCGTCGAACTCGTTGCCGTCCGCGTCCTTTTCCGCGATGGCGTAGGCCGAGTCCTGGAGCAGGTTGGCGCCAAGGCCGAACGCTGCGACGCTCGCCCGCTGCACGTAGTCGGTTCCATACTGCCCCATCTCCGTCGGGACCAACCAGCCGTTCTCGTGACGGCCGATGTCCTTCGTGTGCAGCATGACTCGGGCCTGTCCGAGCTTGGGCGCGGCCTTGAGCGCGATGCCGATGGGCGCCGGCAGCTTACTCGCGTCGAAGTCCTGGCCTGGGAAGACCCCGACCTTGGCCATCCGCTCGACCGCCTGCGCGTCGTACTGAGCGGGCGGGTTCTCCTTCAGCGCCTGCGCCATGATGCCGAAGAACGCGGCCGCGTCCGCTCTGTCGACCTGCGCGGACACCGAGGTCTGCATGTCGATCGACGGGTCGACCATTCCTGTTGGAGGGGTATACGGCTTTCCGTAGGCGCTGAGCGGGACGAGGGAGAGCTGGTCCTGAAGCCTGTGCACCTCGGCATAGTCCGAGGGCGTGCCGCTCGAGTAGATCCGCCCGATGATCCACACCACGTTGGTCGGCGCCGTGTACCGAGTGACGCCCGGAGGCAAGGTGCCGTCCCAGCCGGGGCCCGTGATTGCGTACTTCTGAGCTCGCGTTCCCGTCGTGCGCGTGCCCGGGCTTTCGAACACGTTGGTCCACGCGTCGAGGATCGGGAACAGGTAGTACCGGCCCTTCATGTCCGGGATGGACAGGACGTAGGGCTCTTTGGAGAGGTCGAGCCACGCCGACGAGTAAAGCGTGTCGGCGTTGGGCGACACCACGTCGTGGAACGCGGCCGTGGGGTACGTCCGCATGTTGGCGAATTGCCCCATCGGTGCGCGCTGCTCACCGCCAAGGACGACGTTGGTCGTCACGCGACGGGTCATCTCCATGGCGACCAACGGGTATCCGTACACATACGTATCGATGCCGGCCCCGACGGATTGCACATCGTTCGCCGCCGTGCCCTGCACCGTCTTCGGATCGGAATGGGCGGTAGGCGCGACGAGGGCCGTGATGACGCCGGTCGCGAGTGCGCCGGTCAGGAGTATTCGACGACGGATGAGCATCCGGAGTTTCATGCGCTGCGAGCACGCAATGCGGGTGCCATCCCCTGCTGGCTCCGTGTCAGTGCCTGTTGGCTCCGTGTCCGTCGCTTCGGGTCAGCCCGAGACGACGGCGGTCGCGAGCGCATAGGGGGTATAAGAGGACGTGTTGCATGGCGGGCTGGCGACGCGCCCTCGCGCCTGTACCTTGCGCCGACCCGCCATGCCCCCGCCGACGAAGGCATCGTTGAGAGACGAGCTCGCCCGCATCCTCGCGGCGGACCTGGCGACGCGCGAGCGCGCGTACCGGACCGCCCGCGAGGCGGCCACCCACGACGAGGCGAAGCCCGAGAACGACAAGGACACGCGGGCGCTCGAGCAGTCGTACCTCGCGCGCGGCGAGGCGCTCCGGATCGACGAGCTGAGGACCGCGCTCGCCGAGCTGGATGCGATGGTCCTGCGCGACGCGCGCGGGGACGCGGGCGTGGCGCTTGGCGCGCTCGTGGCGATCGACGAGGACGACGTTCGTTCGCTCTTTTGGATCGCGCCGCACGGCGGGGGTAGCCACTTGGCAAACCGCTCCGTCCAGGTCCTGACGCCGCGATCACCTCTCGCGCGCGCATTGCTCGGCAAGCGCGCGGGCGAAGAGTGCGAGGTCGCGCTCGCGGGCAAGACGCGATTGCTCACGGTCGTCTCGGTCGGATAGACGGCCGCTGGCTCCGCTCAGCCCTCACTCAAGAGCTCGCGCGCGATGCGCAGAATCTGGATTTCGTCGGTGCCGCCGCCGATCTGGAGCAGCTTCGCGTCGCGCGCGAGCATCTCGACGATGCCCTCCTGCATGTAGCCGGCGCCGCCCTTCAGCTGCACGGCCTCCATCGCGACCTCCGTCGTCATGCGCGCACAATAGAGCTTGGACGCGCTCGCCTCCTCCATGGGCAGGGGCACCCCAGCGCGGTCGGCCTCGAGCTGTCTCATGAGGAGCGCGTGGATGATGCTGCGCACGACGTACATCCGGGCGATCTTCTCTTGAACGAGCTGGAACGTCGCGATGGGCTTGCCCCACTGCATGCGCTCGCGCGCGTACCGGGTGCACTCCTCGAGGCAGCGATCGACGATGCCGAGAGCCATCGGCGTCATCCCGAAGCGCTCGCCCGTGAGCGACGACTTCGCCGCGGCGCGCGACGCGCGGCCGTCGTCGCCGCCGAGGAGCTGATCGGCCGGCACCCGCACGTCGTCGAGGAAAATCTCGCCCGTCGGCGACGAATGCATGCCCATCTTCTTGAAGGCGGGGCCGGTCGCCACGCCGTCCATCGAGCGCTCGACGATGAACGCGCGCACGTCGCCCTCCTCCGGCATGCGCGCATAGACGACGAAGACGTCGGCGTGGGGCGCGTTGGTGATGAACGTCTTGCTGCCGGACAGGCGATAGCCGCCGTCGACGCGGCGGGCACGGGTCTTCATCGACCCGAAGGCGTCGCTGCCCGCGCCCGGCTCGGTGAGTGCCCACGCACCGATGCGCTCCATCGTCATCACAGGTAGGGCGAAGCGCTCTTTCTGGTCGGGCGTGCCGCGGGCGAGGATCGCGCCGCCGCAAAGGCCGAGCGACGCGCCCATCGCGAGCGCGAACCCGGGGCACACGCGCGACAGCTCCATCATCAGGATGGCCATCAGCGGCGACTCCGCCCCCGATCCGCGTGCCTTGCCCTTGCCGCCCCCCCCATCGCGCATCTTCGCGAACTGCGCCTTGACGAGGTCGATCATCCCGAACGTGGCGCCAAGCTCGCGCATGAGCGGATAGGGAAGCTCGTTGCCGCTCTCCAGCGCGGGCACCCGCGGCGCGAGGCGGCTTGTCGCCCACGCGCGGATCGCCTGCTGCGCGACCTTGTGCTCTTCGCTGAAGTCGAGCATGCGCGGTTCCTTTCACGCCTTCGGGGGCGCGCCGTGGTCGGGGACCGTCCAGGTGTCGCCCCAGAGGTGGGCCCCGCCGTCGATGTACCAGGTCTCGCCCGTCACGAACGAGGCGGCGTCGCTCGCGAGGTATGCGCACAGCGTCGCGACCTCCTCGGGCGTCCCGAGGCGCTTGGCAGGGCTTTGCTGGCGGCCCATCTCGACGAACTCCGGCGGGTAGCGATCGGTCCCCGTGGAGCGGATGATGCCGGGCGCGATCGCGTTCACCGTGATGCCATGCTGCGCCCACTCGACGGCGAGCGTCTTGGTCAGGTTCTCGACACCGGCGCGCGCCGCGCCCGTGTGCACCATGCCCGGGAAGCCCCGGCGGACGTTCGCCGTGATGTGGACGATGCGGCCTCGCCGGCGCGGGATCATCGACGTCACGGCCACCTCGCGAGTCATGTAGAAGGTGCCGTTCAGGTTGTTGCGGATGACGGCATCCCACCCCTTGGGTGTAAGCATTTCGGCCGGCATCGGGAACTGCCCGCCCGCGTTGTTGACGAGGACCGACACTTCGCCGAGCGCGTTGCGCACGCCCGCGACGAACGCGGCCACCTGGTCCACATCGCGGATGTCGCATGGCGCCGCATGAACGACGATCCCCGTCGCTTCGAGGTCGTGCTTCGCGCGCGCGAGCCGCTCGGGGTCGCGGCCGGCGATGGCGACCTTCGCCCCGAGCTCGCCCAGCGCGTGCGCGATGGCGAGCCCGATGCCGCTGCCACCTCCCGTGACGATCGCGACGCCGCCGTCGAAGAGCCCCGAGCGGAAAATGCTCGCCATCGTCCCCAAAGAGTACCCCAAGGGGGTCGTGGCCCGCCCTCAGCCGCGATCGACCTCGAGAATCGTCACTGGCGCCCACACCCGGCGGCGCCATCCGGCCGAGAGGAGCATCGCCTATGACCCTTGCGATCTGCCGCCGTTCGGGTAATGGACGCGGCAAGTCGAGTTGCAAATGAGTTGCAATTGCCTCCGGGATTGAAGCGCACGATGCCCCCCGAGTCCGCCCGACCCATCGGCCTGTTCGCCGTCGGGCTCGCCCTGGCGCTCGCCCTCGCATCCACGCCGGTTCTCGCCCAGCCGGCCCCGCCGCCGGACGTCGAGCCGCCCGTCGTCGTCGAGCACGTCGACGCGGTGTACCCGCCCTCCGCGCTCAAGGACCGCGAGCACGCCGACGTGGTGCTGGCGCTCACCGTGGACGTCGACGGTCACGTGTCGAAGGTGGACGTCCTGGAGTCCGCCGCCCCCGACCTCGACGAAGCGGCAATCGTCGCGGCGCGCCAGTGGACGTTCGTCCCAGCCAAGCGGCGCGGGAAGCCCGTCGCGAGCCGGATTCGCGTCCCGTTCCACTTCGCCCCCCCCGCCCCCCCGCCGGAGCTCGTCACCCCCGCGCCTGCGGCAGAGACGACCCTCCCATCCCAGCCCGCCGTCCAGCAAGAGCCTGCGTCCGCGCCTGCGCCCGCGCCCGCGCCCGCGTCCGCGCCCGCGCCCGCAGCCGTGGAGGAAGTCGACGTCTTCGGCCGCGTCGTGAGGCGCAAGCTAGGCGTGGCAGACTATGACGTGACGCTCGGAGAGCTGAAGGCCGTGCCGCGCGCCAACGCCTCGGACGCGCTCAAGCTCGCGCCGGGATTTCTCCTCACGAACGAGGGGGGATCTGGGCACGCCGAACAGGTCTTCTTGCGCGGCTTCGATGCGCACGAGGGGCAGGACCTCGAGTTCAGCGTCGACGGCGTCCCGATCAACGACCCGGGCAACTATCACGGCAACGGGTACGCCGACACGCACTTCATCATCCCGGAGCTCATTCACTCGGTTCGCGTGCTCGAGGGGCCGTACGCGCCGCAGCAGGGGAACTTCGCGGTCGCCGGGAGCGCCGATTATCAGCTCGGGCTCGATCGGCGAGGGCTCACGGCGGAGTACACGGCCGGCAGCTTCGGCACCCAGCGGCTGCTCGTGCTCTACGGTCCCGCCGACGCGCCGGCGGGGACGTTCGCCGGCGCGGAGTTCTACACGACCGACGGCTTCGGCGTGAACCGGCAAGCCAAGCGGGGCACGGCGATCGGGCAGTGGGAGACGGCGCTTGGTCACGCCGGCGTCCTGCGCGTCAACGCGACGGCGTACGCCACGGAGTTCAACAACGCGGGGGTCGTGCGCGAAGACGACTACGCCGCCGGGATTGTTGGCTTCTACGGCACCGAAGATCCCGCCCAGACGGGCAATACGTCCACGCGCGCGTCTCTGTCGGCCACCTACGAGGGGCACTTCAAGGACACGGTCGTGTCGCAGCAGCTCTTCGTCATCGACCGGTCGATGCGCCTGCGCGAGAACTGGACGGGCTTCCTGCTCGATGTCCAGGAGCCGACGCAGGAGCCACACGATCAGCGCGGAGACCTCATCGACTTCCACTACGACGACGTCGGGGTCGGGGCGCGGGGGTTCGCGCGGTGGCACGGCGAGGCGCTTGGATTGAACCAGGAGTTCGAAGGCGGATACTTTGCCCGGCTCGATACGACGCACTCCACCCAGTACCGCGTCGCCGCCGGGAGCAACGACCCGTACGCCACCGACGCCGACTACCAGTCCACGCTTGGCGACATCGGCGTCTACGTCGACGGCAACGTCCACGTCCTGCCCTGGTTGGGCCTGCGCGGCGGCGTACGAGCCGACACATTCCTCTTCGACGTCCTCAACAACTGCGCGATCCAGAGCGTCGACAACCCGTCCGAATCGATGGCCGCGGCGCAGATCAACCAGAGCTGCCTCAGCCAGCTCGAGAACGGCAACTACGTCGAGCCGATCCTGCGGACGTCGACGGGCAGCGCCGCCATCATGCCGCGCGGGACCGTGGTGGTCGGGCCGTTCGACCACATCGAGTTCTCGGCGAGCGCGGGCGACGGTGTCCGATCGGTGGACCCAAGCTACGTGAGCCAGGGGATCGGGACGCCGTTCGTGCGCGTCGAATCGGAAGACCTCGGCGTCTCGTACAACGGCGGCGTCGGCGCCATCCGGCGTACTTTGCCATCCGGCGCCACGGTCGCGATGCCCGTGGACTTGTCCCTCAAGAGTGAGTTTTTCCGGACACACGTCGGGCAAGATCTCATCTTCGATCCGACCGAGGGCCGCAACACCCTCTCGAGCGGCTCGTCGCGTACCGGCTGGTCGGGCGCCGCGCGCTTGCTCGGGCCCTTCTTCGACGTCGCCGCCAACGCGACGCTCGTGCGCGCGCTCTTCGACACCACGGGCGATTGCTCCCCATACTGCGGCCTGCTCGTCCCGTACGTTCCGGACCTCGTGCTTCGCGCCGATGGCGCCCTCTTTCAAGAACTTCCGTGGCCGATCGCAGCGCACCCCGTCCGCGCCACCGTCGGCTACGGCGTCAGCTACGTGGGCCGCCGCCCGCTGCCCTACGGGCAGGTGAGCGACATCATCTTCGTCTCCGACGCGTCGGTCAGCCTCGCCTGGACGATCTGGAACCTGCGCCTCTCCGGGCAAAATCTCTTCGACTCGAAGTATCGCCTCGGCGAATACAACTACGCGTCCAACTTCCAGAAGTACCTGCCCGAGCCCACGCTCGCGCCGGAGCGATCGTTCACCGCCGGGGCCCCGCGCACGATCCTGTTCACGGTCTCGGCGACGCTCGGGGGAGGGTCGTGATGTCCGCCGCGATGCGCTCAAGGCGTTCGCTGGCGCCGATCGTTGGGGTCGCCGCGGCCCTGGCGTCGTGCAACGGCACCACGGGAGACACCCTCCTCGCCTTCTCCGCCTACGCGTCGGGCGTGGCCGGGGCCGCGGAGCCGTTTCGCGCGGGAAACTTCACGATCCAGCTCACGACCGCCCGGATGCACGTGGGCGCGCTGTACTTCGACGAGGCGCCGCCCGGCACCGGCTTCGACGGGCCCGTGTGCATCGCGTCGGGCGTCTACGCGGCGCAGGTGCCGGGGCCAGTCGACGTCGACCTCCTGTCGACCGCGCCGCAGGAGTTCTCGGTCTACGGCGCGGGCACCGCCGACACGGCGCTGAGCTGGCAGGTGTGGCTTACCGACGGCGACGTCAACGAGGTCAACGTCACCCCCGTCGTCGAGCTCGAGGGAACCGCCACGGGTCCCGACGGTGCCGTGGCGTCGTTCGGCGCCATCGTCACCATCAACGACAACCGGTCCCATGGCAGCTCCGACCCGGCGCAGCCCGGCAACGACCCGATCTGCAAGTCGCGCATCGTGCAGATCGGCGGACTCGATTTGACGTTCTCCCCCGGCGGCACGCTAAAGATGACGGTCGATCCCCGCATCTGGTTCACCCAGCAGGTGGACCCTATCGACTTCTCGGCGGGCCAGCTTCCGCCGGTGACCGACCCGAATTGCTTGAGCGCGGACACCGCGGTCCCGGTGTCGCCGCAGGACTACGCTCTGGCGCCCGAGACGCCCCCGCCGTCGACGCAGACGTGTGGGGGCAGCGGCCAACCGTGCTGCTCGGATGACGCGGGGCTGGGGACGTGTCTGGGAGCGCTCACGTGCAACGACAGCATCTGCGGGCCCACGTTCTGCATCCCGAACAGCAGCTTCCTGTCGGGGAGCGACCCGGGCGCGACGGCGGGGGTCGACCTCTTCAGCGAGATCATCTCGTCGGCACCGTTCTCGGTTCGCTATGGCGCGCAGCCGTGAGCGGCCATCGACCCGCTTGTCGTGATAGGGCCGTCTCGATGTCCACGCCGTCCCGCCGCCGCCGCGTCGCCGCATTGGCGTTCGCATGGTTCGCCGTCGGGTCGGCCGTGTTCGCCGCGCCGGCCTGCTCGCTGAACGACGAAGACGACGGCGCCCTCGGGGGCTTCGTCGACGCGGGTGGTAAGCCCGACGGGGGCGCCAGCGCCGTCATCGAGGGCGAGGGCGGGGCGCTCAAGACCTTCGTGTCGCCGCCCGACCCGGGCGCCGGCGCCTTCTACGTGACGATCTCGGGCGAGTCGAACGCCCTGACGGGCTACCCGTTCCCGCCCGTCGACTTCGCGTCGGACACGTACATGCCCGACGGCTGGCAGTTCGAGATCTTCGAGTACATCGTCAACGTCGACAAGATCACGCTCTGGTCGGACCCGGACCTCAGCACCACCGATCCGTCGCAGCACGGCTCGCAAGTGGCGCACCTCGACGGACCGTTCGTCGTCGACTTGCACAAGGGGGGCCCCATCGTCGGGCAGGGCGGCTACCCCGAGCGCGCGACGGCGCTCGGATCGATCGTCAACCAGAACGACAACGGCGGCGCGTCGTTCGATACCTCCGGCGGTACGACGTACGCCTTCGGCTTCAGTACCGTGCAGGCGACATACGACGCGTACAACGTGAACCTCGACGACAGCGAGGCGGCCGACTTCGCGTACATGGTGCAAAATGGCTACTCCGTCCTCTACGTGGGCATGGCCACTTGGAACGGAAACAACCCGAGCAATCCGTATCCCTGCACGCAGACGAACGCCGGAGCGGGGCAGGACGCGGGCCTCGTGCAGGAGGGCGATGCGGAGGTGTCGACGTACGCCGACGGCGGCTACGACTTCGGCCCGGTCGACAAGCTCACGTTCTCGTTCCGGCTCGGGTTCTCGACGCCGACCAGCTACGTCAACTGCCAGAACATGAGCCTGCAGGGCATGCCCCTTCCGGGGGAGGACTACCCGCGCGGCGTCGCAGCGTCATCGAGTCAGTCGACGATCGCGCAGGTGACGGTGCACATGGACCACCCCTTCTGGGAAAGCTTCCAGGAGGACAGCCCCGTCCACTGGGACAACATCGCGGCGCAGTTCATCGGCTCGACCGAGAATCCGGTCCCGGTGCAGACCGAGGACTTCATCGGCGTGCCGTTCCACCCATGGTTCGACAAGGTCGGAACGCCGCTCCCATGGCGAAACTGCGTGGGGACGTACTACCAGCCCCCCGGCAACGGTCAGTTGTTCTTCAGCACCCTGAGCGTCCCGATCGACCCGCACGGCACGTGCACGGGTTCCGTCGGCCAGCCCGCCACGAAGGACGACTGTCCCGCCATCCGCGACTACTACGACTACATCCGCTACACGCAGTCGACGCAGGGCCACAGCGCGATGCACAGCAACGAGACGTTCGGCAAGGTGGTGCTGCAGGTCTGAAGAGAGGCGACAGAGAGGGAGAGCCGCCAAGCCGCGAAGCCGCGACTCGGCTTTTCCACAGGCGGGCAACCGACCGGGGCGCTGCAATGCGCTGGCCCGCGAGATGCAGCGTCTCTTTTGTCGTGGTGCGCCAACGATGACGCGAGACGCTTATGAAACGCATGCGAAATACAACGAA
>PLIR01000428.1 GCA_003139415.1 Myxococcales bacterium
TCAGCGGTGCCCGACCGCCTGAACGGCCGGGGCCGTCGCCGGCGCGATCGCCTGCGTGCGTAGCTCGCGCTTCAGCACCTTGCCGGTGGGATTGCGCGGAAGCGCGTCGAGGAACACGAAGTCGCGCGGCACCTTGGGCCCGGCGAGCCGATCGCGGCACCACAGCTTGAGCGCGCCCTCGTCGAGAGAGGTGCCCGGCTTGCGCACCACGAACGCGCGCACGCGCTCGCCCCACTCGGGGTCCTCGACTCCAACGNNGACCTCGGCCGGGTACACGTTGACCCCGCCCGAGATGATCATGTCGCGCTTGCGGCCCTCGATGAAGAAGCGGCCGTCGCGATCCCGGCGCGCGAGATCTCCCACGCTGAAGAAGCCTTCCCTCATGCTCGCGCGCGTCGACGCCGCGTCGTTGTGATAGCCGGCGACGAGCATTTTGTTTCGCACGTAAAGCTCACCGACGGTGCCCGGCGGGACGTCCTTGCCGTTGTCGTCGAGCAGGCGCACCTCGTTGCCCGGCAGCGCCTTGCCGATCGTCCCCGGCGCGGCGCGGAGATCGTCCGGCTTCGCCATCGTCACGAGGCCCGTCTCCGTGGCCCCGTAACAGTTGAAGAGAACGTCGCCGAAGTGGTCCATGACCTGCGTGCCCAGGGGGCCCGGCAACGGGGCGCCCACGGTGAAGATCCCCCGCATCGAGCGGACGTCGTACTTGGCCAGCACTTCGGGCCCGAGCGCCATCACGCGGTGCAGGATCGTCGGCACCACCGCGGACGTCGTGACGCCGTGCTTCTCGACGAGCTGCAGCAAGGCTTCCGGCTTGAACTCGTCCATCAACACGGCCGTGCCCCCAAGGAGCGCGTTGAACGAGAGGAAGCCGAACGCCGTCGAGTGGTAGAGCGGGCACGTCACGAGGTGGACGTCGTCCGCGCGCATCGGCGTCTCGCCGAGAAACTGCATGATGGCGTGCATCCCGTCCTTCGGGAACTTGCGGACGGCGCCCTTGGGCTTGCCCGTCGTGCCGGACGTGTAGATGACGACGGCAGCGTCTTCTTGGGCGCCGCTTTCGACCGCGGGCATGGCGCCACGCGAGGCGAGGAAGTCGTCCTCGTACCGGTCGCATCCGGGGATGTCGGCGCCGACGGCGATGAAGTCGCGACCGGACAGGTCGAGGCCCTTCTTGGCCTGCTCGACGACCGGCCAGAGATCCGCCTCGAAGACGATGGCCTTCGCGCCGCAATGCTTGGCCAGGTACACGAGCTCCGCCGCCGTGGACCGCCACGAGACGCTGACGGCCGCTGCGCCAATGCGACCGGCACCGCCCTGCACCTCCAGGAACTCGGGCCGGTTGCGCATCATGATGACGACGCTCGAGTTGCGCCGGAAGTTGCGGCGCTGTAGCCCGACGGCGGCGCGGTTCATCCGGTCGTTCAACTCGGAGAACGTGAGACGACGGTCGTGCCACAAGATGGCCGTCTTGTTGGGCGAGTTCTTCGCGTGGAACGCGAAGATGACCGACGGGTTCCTGCCGCTGCGCGCGACGACGGTGGCGAGGGCCACGATCCCCTGGAGCGAGATCTCGTAGAGAATGCCGCTCTGCTTGATCACCTTCGCGCTCGTGCGAATGCGATCGGGCACGCCCGTTACCTCGTCGCGAAGGGTACGAAGACGCTGAGGTACGCCCGTCACCGTTTCACGCAGCGTCTGGATGCGCTCGAAGATATCCGCTTCCTGCATGGTTTCCGTCGATCCTCGGGGGCGCATCCTAGCCGGCGGGGATGCGGTATGGGTGTGATAAGCTTAGCAAACGTCGGATGGTACCGCCGAGGGATGAGAACGCTCCGTCGCGCATCGTCGTGCCGATGTCCGGCCCGCCGTCGAGCAACAACCGCCGGCTGTCCGAGCGGCACGCGATAACGCTCCGCGTCGACTACAAGCGGATGAACACGTTCTTCGCGGACTACGCCAAGAATATCTCCAAGGGGGGCACGTTCATCCGCACGAGCAAGCCCCTCGACGTGGGAACCGAGTTCGTGTTCGTCCTGTCGATTCCAGGCCAGACGGATCAGCTCCAGCTGCTCGGGCAGGTCATGTGGGCTGTGGATGAGTCCAAGACCACCGAGACGCAGCCGGCCGGGATGGGCATCCGGTTCAAGTTTCGCGACGAAAGTGAGCTCAAGGAGCTCGAGGACTTCGTCGCCAAGCTGATGGCCGAGAACCTCGGCAGCCACGTGACCGAGAGACTGCTCAAGGACGCGAAGTAGCGCCAACTGGGCCGGCGGTAAGCGGGACCCGTCCGGGGGCGGTAAGCGGCACCCGTCCGCGCGCGACGAGCCGGGCGCGGCCGCTTGTGCGTCCGAGGCAGCGACCCTAGGTTCACGGGCATGGTGGCAGCCGTCGCGATCCCCCTGGACATCGAGGACGCGATCGATCGACTCAAGCGCGAGCGCAACGCCGTCGTCCTGGCGCACTACTAC
This sequence comes from Myxococcales bacterium, assembly GCA_003139415.1. GTDB lineage: Bacteria > Myxococcota_A > Polyangia > Polyangiales > Polyangiaceae > Palsa-1150. The sequence goes on from PLIR01000428.1 coordinate 2,472, forward strand.
CAGGAGAGCGAGATCCAGGACGTCGCGGACTTCATTGGCGACTCGCTGCAGCTCGCGCAGGCGGCGGCGAAGACCACGGCCGACGTCATCTGCTTCGCCGGCGTCCATTTCATGGCCGAGACGGCGAAGATCCTCAACCCGACGCGGACGGTCGTCTTGCCCGATCTCGAGGCCGGCTGCTCGCTCGCGAGCGGCTGCCCGGCCGACCGATTCGCCGCATGGATCGCGAAGCACCGGGCCGTCGACCCCGGCGCCGTCGTCATCAGCTACATCAACTGCACGGCCGAGGTGAAGGCCCTGTCCGACTACATCGTCACGTCCTCGAACGCCGAGGCGATCGTCCGCAGCGTCCCCGCCGACAAGACGGTGCTCTTCGCGCCCGACAAGAACCTCGGCCGCTATCTCGAGAAGAAGATCGGCCGCAAGATGGTCCACTGGCAGGGGAGCTGCGTCGTGCACGAGACGTTCAGCCTGCGCAAGCTCGTGGCCCTCAAGGAGCGGCACCCCAAGGCCATCGTCATCGCCCACCCCGAGTGCGAAGAGCCGATCCTCGCGATGGCTCAGTACATCGGGTCGACGACGGCGCTCCTCAAGTACGCGGTGGCCAGCCCCGAGCGCGAGTTCATCGTGGCGACGGAGTCGGGGATCTTGCACCAGATGCAAAAGCAGGCGCCCGACAAGACGTTCATCGCGGCCCCGCCAGAGGCCAACTGCGCCTGCAACGAGTGCCCCTTCATGCGAAAGAACACCCTCGAGAAGGTGTACCTCTCGCTGCGCGACCTCACCCCGCGCATCGACATGCCGGCGGACCTCATCGCCCGCGCGCGCATCCCGATCGACCGGATGCTCGCGCTCAGCTAGAACCGCCGTCGAGGGCGGTCAGACCTTTGCTGTCATCCCGAGCGAAGCGAAGGACCCCACTT
>PLIR01000200.1 GCA_003139415.1 Myxococcales bacterium
CCGGGTTCACAGCCCGTCTGCGCCACCGCGAAGCCTCGTCGTCGATGCTCGGAGGCGGTGGCGCCCCAGGCGGGCGCCGTCGAGAGCTCGCTAATACAAACCCCGTTGATATTCGTATAACAGCGGGGACCAAACTCATCGGCACGAACCGGCGCCTGTGCGGGGCGGCCATTGTCGTTCATCATTCCGAGATGGGGAGAGCTTCGTTCGTCGTCCGGATCGCCGCAGGGATCGTCGTGGGCGCCGCGTACATCGCTGCTTGCGGCCATTCGTCCACGTCGCACGGAGGTCCGTCCGACGCGGGAGGCAGCTCCAGCTCCGGGAGCGGAAGCTCCGGGGACTCGGGCTCCGGCGACGGCCCGTCGGACAGCAGCTCGGGATTGGGCGGCGGGCCTCCGCCAGTCCCCTGTCCCGAGGGGCGCTCGGGCGCGGCGATCGCCTACGACTCGACGCGCAACGTGACCGTCCTGTTCGGTGGCTGCCCGAGCTCCACCAACTGCAACTCGGGTCCCTGGCTCAACGACACCTGGGAATGGAACGGCACGACTTGGACGAACGTCACCCCGGCGGGCATCAGCCCCTCGCCGCGCGCGAGCAGCGCGATGGCCTTCGACGCGGCTCACGGCGTCACGGTCCTCTTTGGCGGCGGGATCGATATCAACCAGATCGACTACAACGAGACCTGGGAATGGAACGGCACGGTTTGGACACTCGCCCTTGCTGGCGACGCCCAGAGCGCTGGCGACGCCCAGAGCGCTCCGCCCGCTCGTAACGGCGCAGGCCTCGTGTGGGACGCGTCGAAGAACGCGATCGTGCTCTTCGGCGGAAACGTTGATGGTTCGGATCAGCTCTCCGACACCTGGGAGTGGGACGGCACGACGTGGACGAATCTCACCTCGGGCATGAGCCCACCGGCCCGGGCGTATTTCCCGATGATCTACGACGCACAGTCATCCTCGATCGTCTTGTGGGGCGGCTGCTCCGACAGCGGATGCGGCTCGAACCTCGCCGACACTTGGACGTGGGACGGCACGTGGTCCGCCACGACCGGGGCCGGCCCCTCCGCGGGCGCCTGCATGAACTGCATGGCGTACCACGCGGCGACGGACCAAGGGATCCTCTTCGGGGCCCCGCCGACGGGATCGACGTGGGCCTGGGCGAGCGGCGCGTGGACGAACCTCACGCCGTCCGCGTCCGCCGTGACGCCGCCCGGCCCCGGCGCGATGGCCTACGACTCGGCGCGCAAGCGCACCGTCTTCGTCGGCAGTGCCGAGACGTGGGAGTGGGACGGCACCTCGTGGTCGAACGTCACGCCCGTCTGCGCGGACGGCGGCGTCGGTACGACCAACAGCTCGAGCAGCAGCTCGGGGGGCGCCTCGACCAGCAGCTCNNCGACGCCGGGACCATTGACGCGACCCGAGGTGCTAGCGGTTCGGCCTGCTGACCCGCAGGATGCGGGGGCGGTAGGACGCCAACGACGAGGCGAGTTGGCGATCTGTGGCAGGTCTGTATGCCGGCCGGCTGCCGACTCGGCGACCATGCCGATGATGAAGCCGACGGCGGTGAGGGCGATCGCCGCGACGGCGACTTGCCTTCTTTAGCCATGCCGCCAGGGTGGCAGAAATGGTTTCGCCCGCTCGTAGCGCTTCGACCAAGCATCCTGCCATCGCGCCAAGGCGGAGCGGGCCAGGGCGAGCCAAGCGACCAGCGGCGACGCCTTCGTGAACGATGCCGCCTCTCGGGGGCTTCTCGGGGGTAGTTCCGCCCGCGGCAACGCAGTTTCCAGCGTCGCCAGGCGCCCTTCGAGCTCGGCGAGCATACCGCGAAGAACAACCAAGCTCTCCCTTGTGGTCTTGACCAGCGCACGGATCTCCGAGGGCGCCTGGGGAGGTTCGGCGGCCGCCGTGTCGAGCGCGGGCCGCGCGGCATCGATCACGGCCTCCTGCGCGGGCTTTACCTCCGGCGTCGCAGCATCGAGCGCTGGCGAAGGAGGCGAAGCCGTGACGATCGCATGCGCGGCCAGAGAAGGGGCAACGGGAAGACTGGGAAGAGGGGGCGGCGTCGAGCCATGCGCGGAACCCGGAAGAGGAGGCGGCGTCGACGGGCGACGCACCAGCGGGGGCGGAGGTGTCGAGGATCGTGCGAGCGCCGGCGGCGGCGAGCTCCGCGTCGCCGGCACAGAGATCGACGGACGCAGAGATACTGGCGCCGTCGGCGCCGCGGTCGCTGTGCGCCGCGGGCCGGACGACGGGACGGCCGAAGAGCGCGGTGAATCCGATACTGCGCGTGACCGAGCGCTCTGAGTCGCGCCGGCGAGGGTGGGGGTGGGCTGAGACTTCATGGGCTCGCTCATGGCGGTCCTCCGGTAGTGGTTCCTGCAACGGCGTAGGCACGAATAGGTCCAGCTGGGGCCACCCCCAGCGCCCGACTGGCAGCCCCATGCGTGGCAGCGGAGCGTCTGCGCCCATCTCGTGGCGTGGGCATCGTCGGCTCAGCGCCGATCCCAGACGATGGGCTGAAAGCGACATCGAGCGGGACTGCGCCGATGCGAATGACGCGAGCTGGGAGAAGCGCTCCGAGTCCAAGGCGTCCTCGCGCGACGTCCGGGGGCGTGCGTCACGTCCACGCCGGCGGGTCGATGCCGAGGGGGCCTGCGGTGCGCGTCCATCGCGGCTCGAAGCCTTCGATGGCGCCGGGGCATTTCACGCGACGGACCGGGCCGAATGTCGTCTCGGCCGCCTCGCGCCAGCGGTCGACGTCCGCCTCGCCGAGATCGCGTCCGCGGACTTCGCCATCGTCACCCATGTCCATCAGCAGCTTTGCGACGCGAGCCAGCGAGAGCCGGAACGTGCACGCTTTGCGCTCGACGAGCCGCCGGGCGACGCCACGGCATGCCGCGGCGGCCATGAGATAGCCGGCGCCGTGATCGAGCGCCTGCGCGGGCAGAGGATGGGGCGGGTCCACGCCCGCGGCCACTCGGCCGCGATCGGCGATCCCGTTGCTCATCTGCACGAGGCTGTCGAACCCGCGCCGGGTCGCCCACGGGCCGGCGAAACCGTAGGCGTCGAGACCGATGTCGACGAGAGATCGATTGACGCTGCGACGGCGCTCCTCGCCCAGGCCCAGCCGGTCGAGCGCGTCGCTGCGATAGCCGTGCACCAGCACGTGGGCCGAGGCGAGGAGCGCCTCGAAGGCATGACGGTCCGCATCCTCCCTCAGATCGAGGAAGGCGCGGCGCTTGCCGACCGTCATCTCCGGCAGCAGGGCGGGCACCTCCTCGAAGCCGCTCGGATCGACGCGCAGGACGTCCGCGCCGTAGGCCGCAAGAAACCGCGTGCAGACCGGTCCGGCCATGACGCGCGTCAGGTCGAGCACACGGACCCCTTCCAGCGGCGCGTGGCACGGAGCGCCCAGGTCGAGAGCCTCGGCGGGCCTCGAGCTCGTTTCGAAGAGAGGCGCGCCGGCAACGATGGCTCCCTGCGGATGCGCCGCCCACTCGGCCGCCGTGCGCAACCGCGCCGCGCAACCGCCTGCCGCGACGACGGCCTCCTCGAGGTCTTCACCCTTCCAGGCCCTCGAGGCCTCGCTCACCGCATCGCGCGACGCCGCCACGCCGAGCACGCGCAGCACGGCGTCGCGATGCGAGGCGTAGTTCGTATGAAGGCGGATCCATCCGTCCGCGGTGCGGTAGTCGCCCGCGATCGGATCCCACACGGGGACGGGCGTCCAACCCGATGCCTCGAGGTAGCGTTCGCTCCGGAACGCCACGGCGGCGTGCGTCCGATCCACGTGCACCGGCCGGGCCGGTTGTCCCGTGCGGCAGGCCCAGAGCGCCGACACCGACGCCGTCGCCGACGCGACCGTCGCGGCGGCAAGGGCGCCCACGTCGTAGACCGACGGGAGCAAGCGCAACGGCCCCGAGAACGCGACCCGCGGGGGAGGCCCAGCGCCCGGCAGCGCGGAACCGATTTGCTCGAAGAGGCGAACGTCGGCGTCGTCCATGCCCACGATTCTGGGTCGGTCGACGCCTTCGTCAACGTTGATTAGTGTCCACGTTGATGACGCGCAATGGGTTTACGGCCAAACAGGTCGCGACGCGCCTCGGCGTAAAGATCGAGACCGTCTACGCGTACGTCAGCCGAGGCGTGCTGAAACGCACGATCGCCGAAGACGGCAGGACGAGCCGCTTCGATGCCGGGGACGTCGAGCGTCTCGCCCGCCACGGACGCCCGCGTACCGACGGAGCGCGGGTCGGTACGGTGGACGTGTCCCTCGCCACGTCCATCACCGAGATCCACGGCGACCGCTTGCTCTTTCGCGGTCACGACGCGGTCGAACTCGCGCGCACGGGGCCGTTCGAGGACGTGGCCGAGCTTTTGTGGAACGGGTCGAAGGCGGAGAGGCCGGCGTGGTCCGCACCGCCGCAGGGCCTTCGTGTGGCCCATGCCGCGACTCGGCCCTTGCCTTCGACGACCCCGCCCACCGAACGCCTGGCTGTGGGGGCCGCCGCCCTCGCCTGCACCCAGCCCCTGCGCGGCGACCTGCGCCCTGCAGCCGTCGTCGCGCACGCGCGGGCGCTCATCGCGACGTTCGTCGAGATTCTGCCGTGGACCGCGGCCGCGCCCCGGCACGAGGCTCCGCAGGCCACCCTGGCCGGGCGCCTATGGCCACGGCTCTCGCCGCTCCCGACCAACGCCGAGCGCGTTGCGATCCTCGACGCGGCCCTCGTCCTGCTCTCGGATCACGAACTCGCGACGTCGACGCTCGCCGCGCGAGTTGCGGCCTCCGCGCGGGCCGATCCGTTCTGCGTCGTTCTCGCGGGCCTCGGGGCGGTGGCGGGCAAACTGCACGGCAAAGCCGCGCGGGCCGTCCACGAGCTGCTCGTGCACGCCGCCGCGTCGTCGCCGGAGATCGCACTGGCACGAGCACTCGACCGTGGCGGGGCCACCTCGGGGTTCGGTCACCCCGTCTACCGTGGGATCGACCCGCGCGCGGCCCACCTCCTGGACCGGCTCGCGCCCGCCCTCGAGCGCGACGATCGGCGACGGCTGGACGACGTGATGCGCCTCGCGTCGGGCGGAGCCCCGGTGGCGCCGAACGTCGACTTCGCGCTCGGTGCCCTGGCGTTTGCGATGCAGATGCCGATCGGGTCCACGGAGGCCATCTTCGCCGTGGCGCGAACCGCGGGGTGGATCGCCCACGCGCTCGAGGAGTACGGCGAGGCCCCGCTGCGCTTTCGCGCCCGCGCCGTGTACGTCGGTCTCGGAGCGCGCGCGCCATGACGTCGTTCCGTCACACCCAGGCGATCGTGAACGCCGCCATCGAGGACGTCCGGGGTGGTGACACGTCGCGCACGTAGACCCTTCGCGCCAAGAGCTCCAGCGTACTCTCGAACATCCCGGCCCACCCGAGCCGCACGTAGCTGAAGCGAGCGATGGGCACGCCGTGGATCTCGACCCGCGCGTCCTTCGGCCCGTCCCTGTAGACCGCGCAGGCGCCGCCGTCGACGAGGCGCGCCAGGAAGGAGGGCAACCGAGGCAGGACGCTCCAGAGCGTGACGCCGCTGCCGAGGGTACGAACGAGCGTCACGAAGTACGAGTTCTGCACGCTCTGGGAGACACGGCGCCCGTTCTCGCGCGCCTGCTCCGCCGAGAGATTCAGGCGCTCGATGGCCGCGTAGTGGGCGATGCCGAGATCCATGGGGAGCCACACTCCCGTCACGAGGTCGCGAATGGCGGCGTGGTGCCCCGAAGGGAGCTGCGCGAAGTAGGCCTCGGCGAGGCCCAGGGCGCGCAGGGTGCCGAGCGACGAGATGAGGGTCGTGCTCCGGATCGCCGTGGCTCGCGGAACCCGTTCGGCGGGGAACGGCAGGGCGAGAATGGTCTCCCGGGCGGGCATTTGGACGCTGTAGGCGGTCTTTTTGGAGGGGGCGACGGCCCATCCCCGTGGCCGAGATCGTGGCCCGCGGGGCTCGCGGGATCAACGGTCCAGCTAGCCAGCGGGAAGATGCCGCTTGTCGTTCTGCGTCCGTTCAGTTACGAGAGTGCCGCGCGGTGGAGCAGCCTGGTAGCTCGTCGGGCTCATAACCCGAAGGTCGTAGGTTCAAATCCTGCCCGCGCAACTAATCATTCCGCGTAGTTACGCGATCGCCCCTCGGGCTCTCTGGCCGCCGTTGACGCCAGGTTGACGTGAGAATTTTCGGGCGCGCCGTTCTGCGCGTCCGTTGACGCCACGTTGCCGTGGCGTGCGTTCTCGTGCGGTGCTCGTGCTGGTCTGAGCGCCTCGACGAGCCGGCGTTGCGGGCCGGATCCGAGGTGCGCGTACTGATGCGTGCTCTGCTCGGACCGGTGGCCAAGCTGGGCCTGCACCGCCTTGACGGACTCGCCTCCCGTCACCGCCTGGCTCGCTACCGAGTGCCGCCCCACCTTGTGGTGGCTGAGCACGCGGAGACCGAGCTTCTGCTGCACGAGCCGGAGCGGCCGGACGTGGCTGTCGATGTAGCGCGGGAACGTGTCGGTCTTCGAGAAAAGATACTCGGGACCGCCGTACCCCGCGCCGACGTGCCAATCCACGGCGGCCAAAACGTCCGCCGTGAGGTCGAGCACGTACGCCTCGTCGTTCTTGCGCGGGGCGAGCCGGGCATCCCGGGTCTTCGTCCCGCGCTGCACCGCTCGATCGACCACGAGCTGCGGCGGCTCGCGGCGGATCTGACGATGCCCGATCGCGTACACCTCCCCCGTGCGCAGCCCGAGCCGCGTCGTGAGGTAGTAGAAGAGGTACCACTGCGGCTCGAGGCGAAAGAGGCCCTCGAGCAGTTGGTCCCGCTCCTGCCGGGTGTACCAGTCCACGTGCTTGGTCGGCACCGACTCCATGGGGACGTAGGGCACGCCCCGGAGCCGGCCGCGCTTCCAGAGAAAGCGAAGCGTGGCGCGGACAAGAATAAGGTGCTGGTTGATCGACTTCGGGCCGAGGTGCGCGGGAAGCGAACGCTTGAAGGTATCGAGTGCCGAGGTGTCGACCTGCTCTACATAGAGATGGCCGAGCTTGGGCTCGATCCGCTTCCAGACATGCTCGTAAGCATCCCTGGCGCGGTCCTTCATACGTGTCGCCGCCATGTACTGCGCGTACCCCTCGCGGAAGAGTACCTTGCGTGCGCCCGAGATGAGATCTTCGCGCGCGCGTTTCTCCGCGAGTACGGCTTCGGCGCGGGTCACAAAGCCCCCTTGCCGTTGCCGTCCGAAGCCCGAGATCGTGAAGTCGTATTGCCATGAGAGAGACAATTTTCTAACTGCCATGCGCGTTCCTTTCCGCGCGGAACGAGCGCATCGCAGCATCAGGGTCGGTCAAAAAGAGGTCTAGCATGTCGCGTCGGAACCGACGGACGCGCGGCTTGCCGTACACGGGGATCTGGCCGGCACAGACGAGGTTGCGGAGATACGAGACAGACCAGCGGCAGTAGGCGGCGGCCTCGGGGTACGTGAGCCAGCGCGACGTGGCGTCCCTGGCCACGGGTAGCTCGCGCTGGTCGTTGACCGCGCCCGCTCGGGTCTTGCGCGTCCTGCCCGGGCGCCCGCGGTGGAGACCCGGGCCGCGCAAGCCGACGGCCGCGTCGGTGCTCCCTGTCGCAACGCCTGTGGACCGGGCGTCGAGTCCCGCTCCTGCCGTGGACGGAGGCGCGATTTCCTTCCTGTTGCTAGCGAGCTCCGCTGGCTTCACGGGATCGAGCCCCGCGGCGGCTGCCTTTGTGAGAGCCGACGCGCGGGTCACGGGGCGCCCTCATCGCCGTGGGCGAACGGCTTATCCGCGGACGCGAGGCTGTAGCCGGATGCCACGCACGGCCCGCCGAACGCCACCACGGCGGCGGGCGGGGTCGTCACGTGGTGGAGCTCCACCGGCTTTTCCGCGAGCTTGCGGGCGATCTCCTCGCTCGCCTCGGCCACCGTCTCGGAGAGCACGCGCTGCACCTGCGCAGCCTCCCCGTCGATGGAGCGCGAGGTTTGCTCGGCCAGCTGCGCCGAGGACTGCCGAAAGAACGCGTCGTAGTGCTCGAGCGGCATCACGATGCTCCAGAAAGCGTCGTTGTCGTGCAGGCCCAGGGCGTCGCCCACCCTATAGAGCCGCGCACGCTCCTTTTCGGACGACTGATGGCCGACCGCCTTCGCGAACGCCTCCTCGACGCTCACGGAATGTCCTCGGCGAACACCTTCCCAATCGATCCCTCGATGTTCACGAGACGACCCCGGCAAGCACCTTGCGCACCTCCCCGCGCCACCGCCCGAGCTCCGCTCGGTTGCCGATCGGAAGGGACTTGGCCGCCCCGCTGATGGACAACCGGTTCACGTAGATGCCATCGGCGACGCGATCGGCGAGGTCCGGCAGCGTGATCGACTTGCCCCCTCGGCTCTCCACCGACTCGCGCATTTTTGATCCATTGTAGAGCTCGAACTTCTTCTCGTCGCCGAAGTAGCCGTTGCGCACGACGTGCACCTCGGCGCGCGGGATGGCCGACATGAATTGCTTCAGCAGGCCCACGCTGTCGCGCTGGCGGTTGATCACCCAGAGGGCCACGAGCCTGCTGCCAAGCTCCTGCAGGCTGCCGTCGAGCGTCTGCCCGTACTTCTTCACGGCGAGGTTGTTGCGGGCCGCGGTGTTCACCACGACGAGCTTGTCTCGGCTCTTGTCGCAGACGTTGACGAAGTGGATCCATCCGTCGGCTTCGTCCAGGTCAATGAGCTCCGTCTCGGTCTGCTCTCGGTACGCCTTCCACACGTCGGGGTTCGATGTGTCGCACTCGACGCGCACCGCCTTCGCGCCACACTCGAGCAAATAG
>PLIR01000412.1 GCA_003139415.1 Myxococcales bacterium
GCGAAGCTCGGCGGGGCGCTGATGACGAGGTCCCAGCGATCCCCGCGCCCGCGTGCCGCGTCGAGGAACGCGCGCACGTCGGCCGTCACGAACGCGTGGGCGCGCGCGTCGACGCCCGCGGCGCGGAACGTGGCCTGCGCGGTGGCATGCGCCGCCGCAGCGACGTCCACGCTCGTGACGTGCGTGGCGCCGCCGCGCGCTGCGTGAACCGAGAAGCCGCCCGCGTAAGAGAAGAGGTTCAGCACACGCCGGCCGCGCGCGAGCTCGCCGACGCGCGCGCGGTTCTCTCGCTGATCGAGGAAGGCCCCCGTCTTCTGCCCGCGCGCCAGGTCCACGACGAACGGCACGCCGTGCTCGCGGACCTCGATCGTGTCCGGCGGCGGACGGCCGCGGAGTACCTCGATCCGTGGCGTCTCGCCTTTGGCGCCGGCGCGGTGCACGAGCGACGCGACGCCGAGCGTCTCCAGTTCGGGCCAGACGGCGCGGGCGAAGTCATCGATCCGGGTGGCTGCCGCGTCTCCGTCGGTCCGCGCCACCGCGACGGGCCCGTAGCGGTCGACGACGAACCCCGGCATTCGGTCCCCTTCGCCGTGGACGACGCGGTAGGCATCGGTAGCGTGGTCGTCGAAGAGACGGCGCCGCATTGCGCAGGCCCGCTCGGAGCGCGCCTTCCACACGTCCTCGCCGATCGGCTTGCGTCCCTTCGTCCAGAGTCGCACGGCGATGGGTGACCCTGGGTCCGCCAGACCGCGCCCGACGGGGGACCCATCGGGGGCCAGCACCTGGACTTCATCGCCGACCTCGGCGTCCTTCAGACCGCCGGCAATACTGTCCTGCCACACCCAAGGGTGTCCGCGCCCGAGTGGCTCCGCGGCGCGCGCAGCGCGGAGCACGACCTCGACCGTCGGCCGTGTGCCAGAGCTGGATGGATGTCGATGGGCCATGACGGGAACGGATGGATGCGCAAAGATGATCGACGGAGATGCCGACGCATGAGTAGCAAGCGGAAGAGCCGGCGAGCCAAGAAGAGATCCGAGAAGAGGCTGGCGGCGGTCGAGACGGTACGCGAGCAGCTGGAGGTGACGACCCTAGCTGGGCAAGTCGCGGTCCCTCGCGTCGAAGAAGCCTCGGCGGTCTCGGCGTCCGCTATCTCGACGCCCGCGGTGTCGGCGCCCGCGGTTTCGGTACCCGACGACGAGGTGCCCGACGTCGAGGTGCCCGAGGACGAGCACAGCGTTCCACCGGTCGACCTCGACGCGCGCTTCTTCACCACGCGGCGGCCCTCATGGCCGCCCCCGTCGCACGGCACGGTCCCGGAAACCGAAGAGGATCTGTTCGGCCTCGACGCGCGCGATAGGCGCGTCCGCAGCCTGACGCCGCTGGCGATCGCGCGTCGCGCGCGTTTCGCACGGTACGTCCGGGTGGCCGTGGGTGTCTCCGGCATGCTCTGCATCGCGGCGATCGTGAAGACGCTCACGCATGACGACGGCGCTCCCCTCAGACGCCCGGCGGCGGTCGCGGTCCAACCGCCGCAGCTGCCCGACCCCGCGGCTCCCGTCCTTCCGGAGCCGCAGATGCCGGCCGCGGCGGCGGCCGTGGGCGACCCGGCACTGGACGGCGGCGCCGCCAAAGAGCCCAAAATGCGGCCCGGCGCGTTGCCCGCCGAAGGGCTCGGCGGAGCGCGCCCGTTGCGCGTCCGTTGACAGCCTGTTGCGCGCCAAGCTACTTGGGGGGGCCGGGGGCGCGTAACGGCGGCGCGAGTCCCGCACGACGGAGGTTCGCGTAAGTGTTCAAGAAGGTGTGCCTCTTCTCCGGGAACGCGAACGCGGAGCTGGCCGCTGCCATCGGCGTCTACCTGGAGACGCCGCTCGGCAAGTGTCGTGTGACGCGCTTTAGCGACGGCGAAAGCTTCGTCGAGATCGGCGAGAACGTCCGCGGCGTCGATGCCTTCGTCATCCAGTCGACGAGCAGCCCCACGAACGACAACGTGATGGAGCTGCTCATCATGGTCGACGCCCTGCGCCGGGCCTCCGCGGGATCCATCACGGCCGTCATGCCCTACTACGGCTACGGGCGGCAGGACCGCAAGGTCGCGCCCCGCACGCCCATCACGTCGAAGCTCGTGGCGGACTTGCTCCAGGTCGCCGGCGTTCAGCGCGTCGTCTCGGTCGACCTGCACGCGGGCCAGATCCAGGGCTTTTTCAACATTCCCTTCGACCACCTGCACGCGCTGCCCGTCTTTCTCGACGACTACCTGCGCAAGAAGTTCGATTCGTCGACGGTCTTCGTGTCGCCCGACGCGGGCGGCGTCGCGCGCACGCGCGCGTACTCGAAGCGCCTCGGCGCGAGCCTCGCCATCATCGACAAGCGCCGCGAGCGCGCGAACGTGTCCGAAGTCGTGAACCTCATCGGCGAGGTCAAGGGCAAGGACTGCATCATCATCGACGACATCATCGACACGGCGGGCACGCTCTGCGGCGCAGCCAGGGCCCTCGCGGAGAAGGAAGCTCGAACCGTGGTCGCGTGCGCGACGCACGGCGTGCTTTCGGGCCCCGCCGTGAGGCGGATCGCCGAGTCGCCGCTCACCGAAGTCGTCGTGACCGACACCATCCCGCTCTCGGACGCGGCGAGGGCGTGTCCCAAGATCAAGCAGATCTCCATCGCGCGCCTCCTCGGCGAGGCCATCAAGCGGATCCACAGCTCCGATAGCGTCAGCTCTCTCTTTGCGTGAATTGCGTGGGGGCCCCGGGGGTGCTACGTAGCCGGCCCCCAATGACCGCCACGACCATGCAAACGCTCGCGGCCAAGCCGCGCCAGGCCGACGGAAAGGGCGCCGCGCGGCGCCTGCGCCAGGAGGGCCTCGTCCCCGCCGTGGCGTACGGCAAAGGTCTCCCTGCCACGTCGATCGCCGTGGGCCCCAAAGACGTCGCCGCGATCCTCCGGAGCGAGCTCGGAAAGAACACGCTCATCGAGCTGGATCTCGACGGGAAGAAGCTCCTCGCGATGATCAAGGACTTCACGCTGCACCCGCTCGCGCGGTCTCTCGAGCACGTCGACTTCGTCGAGGTGAAGCTCGACCAGGCGGTGGATGTCGAGGTGCCCCTGGTCACGACGGGCAAGGCCGTGGGCGTCGCGAAGGGCGGCGTCCTTCGTATCGTGCACCGGATGCTGCCCGTGCGGTGTCTGCCGAACGTCGTGCCGGTGAAGATCAGCACCGACGTCACGCACCTCGAGCTCGGAGAGCACATCGCAACGAAGGACCTCACCCTGCCGGCCGGCGTGGTCGTGCGCCTCGCCGCGACGCAAACGCTGGTTGCCGTCGTCGCCCCGGAGAAGGAAGTCGAAGAGGTCGCCGCGCCGGTGGCTGGAGCGGCTGCCGCTGCGCCGGGTGCTGCTGCTCCTGCCGCGGGCGCCGCTGCTCCTGCCGCCGAGGCCAAGAAGGACGACAAGAAGGAAGAAAAGAAGAAGTAGCGCTTCTTCGGGTTGTCCGTGCTTCTCGTCGCGGGTCTCGGCAATCCCGGCCCTTCGTACGGGGGCAACCGGCACAACATCGGCTTCCTCGTGGTCGACGCTCTCGCGCGCGAGGGCTCGTTTCCGGCGTTCCGGGAGAAGTTCTCTGGCCTCTGGACGCGCGGGGATCTGCCGAACGGCGTCCCGGCCGTCCTGTTGAAGCCGCAGACGTTCATGAACCTGTCCGGCGAAAGCGTCCGCGCGGCGGCGACCTTCTTCAAATCCGAGCCGGGGGAGATCATCGTCGTGCACGACGAGCTGGACCTGCGGTGGCGGGAGGTTCGGTCGAAGGTGGGCGGGGGCCACGCGGGGCACAACGGGGTGCGCCATGTCGTGCAGGCCCTCGGGACCGCGGACTTCTCGCGTGTCCGCGTCGGCATCGGCCGTCCTGCCCCCGGGTTTCGCGGGCAGGTAGTCGACTGGGTCTTGAGCGATTTCGACGCCGCCGAGCGCGCGGATCTATCGGACGTGATCGGGCGGGCCGTGTCCTTGGTGCTGGAGCGTGCGAACTCCGTCCGCTAGGGCCCGCGATTCAACCCGAGAGGCGTGTTGGCAGGGCATAGGGGGAGTTCGAGTCGGAGGTGC
>PLIR01000190.1 GCA_003139415.1 Myxococcales bacterium
AGAGACGGCGCGGTTCAGCGCGTAGGCCGTGGGCAGGGTGCCGACGAGGAGGAGCATGTTGATACCCATGCCCTTCTGGCCGTCGTTCGATCCGTGGGCGAAGCTCACGCCGGTGCAGGTGGTCACGAGCAGCGCCCGGATCCAGAACGGGGGTGGCTTGGTCCCGACGGGAGCCTCGTAGAGGTGCTTGTTCGGGATGACGACCTTCATCAAAAGGAGCAGCCCGCCCGCGCAGACGAAGCCGACGATGGGCGAGATGAGGAGCGACTTGCCGATGTTGCCGGCTTGCGCCCAGTCGACGCCGCTCGTGCCGGTGGCCGCCGGCGCCAGCATCTGGTTGGCCAGACCGACCCCGATGATCGAGCCGATGAGGGTGTGCGAGCTCGAAGACGGGAGGCCAAACCACCACGTGCCGAGGTTCCAGATGATCGCCGCGACGAGGAGCGCGAAGACCATCGCGAAGCCGGCCCCGCCGCCGACCTGGAGAATCAGCTCCACCGGGAGCAGCGAGATGATCCCGAAGGCGACCGCCCCCGACGACACGAGGACGCCGATGAAGTTCCACGCGCCAGACCACATGACGGCGGCGTGCGGCTCGAGCGAGTGCGTGTAGATGACCGTCGCGACCGCGTTGGCGGTGTCGTGGAAGCCGTTGACGAACTCGAACCCGAGCGCGATGAGCAGCGCGATCCCGAGGAGGATGTACGGGAAGGCCGAAGACGAGTGGACGACCGAAATGTCGCTGATGAGCTGCCCAGCTGCGTACGTGAGGCCCACCGCCAGCACGATCCCGAAGACGATGGTCGCCACGCGGCCGGGCGGCTTCGACATCTTCGAATGCACCGACGCGTTGGGATGCTCGGATATGGACTCGGGTCCGGCGACGATTCCTTCTGCGCTCGACAAGGCCATGATGCGACTCCTCGAAAGGCCTTTCCGTACACCCGACCGCCCCTTGTACGTGTGACGTTCCCGTTACGTCACGGCGGCTTGATTGCGAAGCTGCTTATTTTTCCCTGCGTTCGCTCTCCACGCTCGTCACCCTGGGTTCTCCATCTCGAGCGCTCAGAACATCCGGGGCCAGCTGGCCAGGCGCCGTTCGCTGCGCCCTCGGTCCCCTCGCGGCCCGACGGCGCGGCCCAGGGCCTCGACGAGGACCCGGCGCGTATCGCGCGGATCGATGACGTCGTCGAAGAGCCCCAGGCCGGCGGCTTCCCACGGGGCGTTCATGCGCTTCATGCGATCGATGAGCTCCGCGCGCGGCCCCTCCGGGTCGTCGAAGTCGTCGACCTTGCGCCCGAAGACGACGTTCGCCGCAGCCTCCGGGGCCATGAAGGACACGTCCGCCGTCGGCCACGCCACGAGGTAGTCGCTGCGCATGTTCCCGCCGCTCATGTTGCAGTGGGCCATGCCGTACGACTTGCGCACGACGACCGAGAGGCGCGGCACCGTGCTGTGGTGAAGGGCCTCGATGAACGTCATGATCTTGAGCGGCATCTTCTTCTCCTCGGCCGCCTTGCTGACGAAGAACCCCGGGGTGTCGTGCAAGAAGACGAGCGGGATGTGGAACGAATCGCACAGGCAGATGAACGCGGTCGCCTTCTCGCACGCGCCCGGGCCCATCGCGCCCGCGCGCTGCATCGGGTTGTTCGCGAGGACGCCCACCGGACGCCCGCCGAGGCGCGCGAGCGCCGTGATGAGGCTCGCGTCGAACATCGGTTTGAGCTCGAGCAGGCTGTCCCGGTCGAACACCCGCGACAGGATCTTGTGCATGTCGTAGGCGACCTTTGCCCGGTGGGGCAGGACGTCGAGGACGTCGTCGAGTCGTCGCGTCGGGCTGTCGTCGGACGGCGTCACGGGCGGGAGCTCGTCGGCGTTGTTCGGGAAGTACGAGAGCACACGGCGCACGAGCGACATGCAGGCTTTCTCGTCGTCGGCGAAGAGGTCGACCTGCCCGGTCACCTTGGCGTGAAGCTCCCAGCCGCCGATCTCTTCGCCCGTCACGACCTCGCCCGTCGCAGCCGCGAGCACCGGCGGCCCCGACACCGCCATCACGGCGCCCTTGACCTGGATGACGACGTCGGCGACCGCCGCCTTCCACGTCGGTCCGCCGTAGCACTCGCCGAGGATCGTGGCGATGAACGGGACGCGCCGATCGCGAGGCGGCCCGCTGATCGGGTAGACCATGCCCATCATCCCCGTCGCGCCCATGATGTCGGGGATCCGCGCGCCGCCGCCGTCGCCAAGGGAGACGCACGGGTAGCCCTTTCCCGCCGCGTACGACATCGCGTCGTGATCCTTCTCGACGCCCACGCGGCCGCCGGAGCCCGCGAGCACCGTCGGGTCCTCGCCCGAGACGTAGATGGTCCGGCCGTCGATCGCGCCGAAGCCGCAGACCTTGCCGTCGGCCGGTGTCTTGTCGCGCACCTCGGGCAAGTCGCTGTGCGAGAGCAGGCCCACCTCGCGGAACGTCCCCGGGTCGACCAAGAGGTCGATCCGTTCGCGCACCGTGAGCTTGCCGGCCGCGTGGACCTTGGCCACCTTGACGGCCCCCCCCATCGTGAGGGCCTTGTCGCGGCGCGCCGCGAGCTCTTCGACGCAGTGGGGGTCCGAGGGCGGATCGGAAGGTTGCGACATGGTCCGGGTCCGTTACCGGGGTCCGGAGCAGGTCGCAAGGCGAGCGCGGAGGCTCGCCTCTCGTTGCGGCGTCAGTTACAGATGCCCAAGACCGTGCAGGCACAGCTCCCGCCGCCCGAGCTGACGGATTTGCAGCACGCCGATGACAACAAGCTGCAACTACTGCCGGGGCAATCCTGGCAGAGGGCTCCGCCGGTACCGCAGACGCTCGACTGGGTGCCGTTCTGACAATGGCCGGTCGAGTCGCAACACCCCGAGCAGATGGCCTGGCACGTCGCGAACGCATCGGCCGCTGCGTCGAACGGGGGAGCGCTTGCCTCGGCCTCCGCGCTAGCGTCCATGCCGGCGTCGACTTCGGCGTCCGCGCTGGAGTCGCCCGCGTCCGTCCCTGCCTCCGTCGCATCGGGCGCGCCGTCGTCCGATGGGATGGCGTCCTCGGATGCGTCGGAGACGTCGTCGCTCTCGAGAGCGTCGCCCTCGTCGGCGGCATCGGCGACATCGCTCACGGCGTCGGGCGCCGGCGGCGTCACCATCGTGTCGGTGGTGGAGTCCGGCATTCCCGCCTCGTCGACCAACTGGGGGCCGAGCGGGCCGGCGACCAAGTCGTGAAACCCCCAGATGTCCCCGCACGACGCGCAGACGATCAGCGCGCCCGTGGGGGCGACGCTCCACATCCATCGCGAGCGGAGCATCACCAGCCCCCGCCGATGCCGAGCCCCGCGCCGCCTGCACCGACCGTTGGCGCGACGGCCACGGAAACGCCGTTCGGCGCCATGAAGTAAAGCGTAGCACCGCCCGCGATCAGCGCTGCCGACACGATGAAGCCCACCGTCGAGACCACGGCGTCGGTGTGGGCCGAGTTGCTGTCCGTCACGCCGGGCTGGAGGCACTCGTAGGGGTTCGGGTACTTCACGTTCGACCCGCACTCGCTGTTCAGCGCGTGGTCGTACAGGGACTTGGCCGCGATCCCGAAGATGCTGCTCACCACGACGCCGGCGAGCCCCACGCCGCCCAGCGCGATGCCGGCCTGCCGCTGCGTGCGCCCCGGTGGGGGCGGCGGCTCGGCCAGTGGGGCTGGTTCGGGAGCCTTCGACGACGGCGGCGGCGGCGTCTCCACCACGGGGGCGACGAGCATGATCCGCTCCTGTCGCCCCTTGTCGCCCTCGTTCACCATGAGGGTGCGCTCTTCTCGGATGCGGCCCTCCGCCTCGAAGGCGAAGTGATGCTCGCCCGGATCCACCGCGAGGGCCGTGCCGTCGAGCTTCGTCGCGAGGACCGTCCCGTCCACCGTCACGGTCACCGCGGAGAGCGGGCGCTCGGACTCGTCTTTCACGACGAAGACCATCGTCGGTTGCACGGCGCGCATCTCGCTGAGGCGCTGCGCGCAGTCGTCGCGTACGGGACCGGGGCAGCTTGGACGCACGCAGACGAGGAGGTGCTCCTCCGCCGCCCGCAGCTTGCCGCTCTTGCGAAGCGGCTGAGCCGCCTCGTCGGCGTCGATGCACTGGCCCTTCGTGGGTTCCTTGGCCGCTGGTTCGGCTGCGCGCGCGGATGGGGCGCTCGCGAGCACCGCGCACGCTACCCCGACGAGCGGCACCCACGGCGCTCGACGCGTCACAGGCATTCGCGTTTCCATCGCTTGTCGCCCTTGGCGTCGAACTCGTACGGCGGGTTGCAGCTGACGTGCGCGGAGCCTGCGGGCGGCGGCGCCGCCACCGGGGCGGCCGACGCAACCTGCGAGAGTTGCCGCGTCTTGGGGCTGGCCGTAACGACGGCCGAGACGGTGCGGGGCGCCGCCGTCAGCGACTCCGAGGGGGCCGCGGGCGGCGGCGAGGGCGCCGGCTCGTTGACAGGCTGCGTCGGTTCGACGGGCGACGGGGCTTGAGGCGCCTGCGGAAGAGAGGACCGGGCCGCAGAGCGAACCGTGGTCACGGCGGGGTCGGGGCCTGCGGGTCTGATGATGGCGATGACGACGCCGAGCACCGCCAGCCCAAGGGCGCCCCCCACCGCCGCCGCACGCCCGGGCCGCCGAAGGCGCACGACGATCTTGGGCTCGGTGGACACCGCCTCGTCGGTGATGAACCCCACGGCGGGAGCGCTCGCGCGCCCGGCGCTCGTGGGGGCCTTGGGTCCCCTGCCCCGGGCGGGGGCCGAAGCGGCGGGCGAGGTCGTGCTCTCGGGCGTAACCGCCGCAACGGGCGCAATCGGACGTTCGGCCGTGGCCTCGTCCGCGCCGATGTCGTCGAGGATCTCCGACAGCGTCGCCGCCGTGGGGACCGAGCCGAGCACCTCGCGCGAGGCGTTTCGCAGCGCCTCACGCATCGCCGCGGCGCTCGACCAGCGCTCGGTCTTGTGGAAGGCGAGCGCCTTATCGATGACTTCGACCAGCGCCGAAGGGGCGTCCGGCAGCACCGAGGCGAGCGACCGTGCGGGCTTGGTGGCCGACAGGATCAAGATCTGCTGCGCGTTCTCGGCGTCGTGCACCAGCTTGCCGCTGGCGAGCGTGAAGAGCGTGGCCCCCGCAGCCCAGACATCGGTCTGCGCGTCGATCTCGTCGCCCTTGGCCATCGCGTGCTCGGGCGCCATGAACGCGGGGGTGCCGAGCGAGGTGCCCGTCTGCGTGGCCCGAACATGGGCGACGTCCCGGAGACGCGCGATCCCGAAGTCGAGCACTTTGACGTCGCCCTGGTGCGTGATCATCAGGTTCGCCGGCTTGATGTCGC
>PLIR01000243.1 GCA_003139415.1 Myxococcales bacterium
CGCGAGGCTTATCCGGGCGACGTCTTTTACATCCACTCGCGCCTGCTCGAACGCGCGGCCAAGATGGCCGACGAGTTCACGATCGTGAAGAAGGACGTCACCGACTGGGACAAGCGCGGGGACGCCAAGACGTTCAAGGGCGAGCTCGGCAAGCATCACGCCGAGGCGGATCTCAAGGAGAAGGGCGAGGGCTACCACATCGTGCGAAACCCGCGCTCGGGCGGCTCGCTCACGGCGCTGCCCGTCATCGAGACGCAAGCGGGCGACGTCAGCGCGTACATCCCGACGAACGTCATCTCGATCACCGACGGCCAGATCTTCCTCGAGACCGATCTCTTTTACTCGGGCGTCCGGCCTGCCATCAACGTCGGCATCAGCGTCAGCCGCGTCGGCGGCAGCGCGCAGATCAAGGCGATGAAGTCGATCGCAGGCCGCCTCAAGCTGGAGCTCGCGCAGTACCGCGAGATGGCGGCGTTCGCCCAGTTCGCGAGCGACCTCGATCAGGTCACGCGAAACCAACTCGAACGCGGGGCTCGCCTCGTCGAGCTGCTCAAGCAGGGACAGTACGTCCCGCAGCCCGTCGAGAAGCAGATCGTCATCATCTTTGCGGGCACGCGCGGGTACGTCGACAGGCTCGAGATCTCGCAGATCGCCTCGTACGAGAAGGGCCTGCACGACTTCGTCGAGAAGCAGTACCCCGGCATCTACGAGAACATCCGCACCAAGAAGACGCTCGACGGAGAGACCGAGGCGCTCCTCAAGAAGGCGCTCGACGAGTTCGCCACCGCGTTCGGCAAGGCGGACGGAAAGAAGTAACGCGCCATGCCGTCGCTCAAGGCGATCCGCAAGCGGATCACCAGCACCAAATCGACGCAGAAAATCACACGCGCGATGAAGATGGTCGCGGGTGCGCGGCTCACGCGCGCGCAGCAGCGGATCGTCGCCATGCGGCCGTACGCCGTGAAGACGAGCGATGTGCTGCACTCCGTCGCCCGCACGATGGGGGCGTCGGCCGACTCGCAGACCGAGCCGGCGCACCCCTTGCTCGCGGCCCGCGCCGAGAAAAAGTCCCTCTTCGTCGTCGTCTCGTCCGACCGTGGCCTCTGCGGGGGCCTCAACACGAACCTCAACAAGACCACCGAACGCGAGTGGCGTGAGAAGGCCGCGACCGGGGCCGAGGTGACGTTCGTCACGCTGGGCCGCAAGGGCCGCGAGTACCTGGGGCGCCGGGGCGCCACGGTCACCCGGGACTTTCCTCGCCCGTTCGACGGGCTCGACATCGAGAAGGCGCGCGGCATCGCGCGCTGGCTCGTGCCGCGCTTCGAGAAGGGCGAGGTCGACGCGATCTACCTCGTGTTCAACGAGTTCAAGAGTGCGATGACGCAGAAGGCGACCGTCGCGCGCCTCTTGCCCGTCGTCTCGAGCGAGGCGTCCGTCACCGACGGCACCGCCCCGACCGACTTTCTCTACGAGCCGAACCAGCGGGCCCTGCTCGAGCGCCTCGTACCGATGTACGTCGAGATCAGCATCTACCGCGCGCTGCTCGAGAGCCAGGCGAGCTTCTTCGGCGCGCAGATGACGGCGATGGACGCGGCGACGCGCAACGCCAAAGACATGATCGCCAGGCTCACGCTGCAATACAACCGCGCGAGGCAGGCGGCGATCACCAAGGAGCTGATGGAGATCATCGGCGGGGCCGAAGCGTTGAAGGAGTGAGAGAGGTCCCGGCGCACGGCGCCGGGTGCGATTCGGCTTGCTCGGTCAGCGTGCTGCACAAGCCTTGGCGAGCTTGGCGAGCTTGCGCGGCGAGGCCGCGACGACCAGTTTCTCGGCGCGAGTCAGGTCCTTGACGGCGAGCTCCAGTCGGAGCGCGTCCCCGTGGGTGGGGCAGCGCCGCGTGGCCAGCACCCGGAGGGGCCCGCGCCCCCGAGTGTACCGGGCGCCGCGACCTGCATCGTGCGCGGCGATCCGCGCCGCGACGTCACGCGCGATCCCGACATAGAGCGTCTTGTCTGCGCATCGCGCAATGTAAAGGTACCAGGCCCTCACGGATCACCCGCCCCACCGACGAACCTATCCTTGTCTTTGGAGGCGCGCGACTGCGCCCACGCCCGCGCCCGCGAGAGCTCACCTCCAGCGCGACGCACCAACGGCGCAGAGGCACGCCCCCGCGAGGGCGATCGTCGCCTGCGCAAGCCCGCTGCGCGCATCGCGCCTCGTGACGACACGGACGGCGGACTGGATCATCTCGAACGCGCCAAGGGCAACCACCACCGGCGCCGCCCATCCCGCACCCCGAGGAAGGTTCGGGAATGCGAGCCGCACTAGCAAGTAAGGCCCCAGCGCGATCGCGATACCCCCGAGGGCCGCGGCGGCGGGCGCAGATGCGTCCTGCATGACGTCCGGCAGCAAGCCCCGCAGGGGCGTGGCCGCCGGCGCACACACCAGCGCGACGAGGAGCATGGCCCAGACCGCGTCGCCGAGGGGGAGGCCGGCGATCCGCTTCGCGCCGTCGAAGGAGGTCCGAGCGAGATCCGGCACGGAGAGGGTGTGCGCGGCGTGGCTCCCGTCGACGAGAAAGCTCGGCCCGGACGCCCACACGAACGCGCCCAGCGCGGCCAGCATCGCGAGCAAGC
This sequence comes from Myxococcales bacterium, assembly GCA_003139415.1. GTDB lineage: Bacteria > Myxococcota_A > Polyangia > Polyangiales > Polyangiaceae > Palsa-1150. The sequence goes on from PLIR01000243.1 coordinate 2,637, forward strand.
CGACGGCCCCGACGGCCACGCCCTTCGCCACGGACTCGCTAGCCGCTCCCGGATGTTCCGCGCGCTGGGCGGCCGCCATCACCAGCACCGACGCGGACGCCAGCTCCCAGGCGGCGAAGAGCACGACGAGGTCGAGGGCAACGAATGCCCCGATGGCGCCGGAGGCGAGCAGGGCGAGCGAAAGATACGACGACGTGCCGGCGTCGATGCCCGCCGCCGCCACGAGGACCAGCGTGGCGACCAGCACGACGAGCAAGATGCTCGTGGCGTCGACGCCGAGGTGCCACTCGATGCCGGCAGCCGCGGAGATCACCCGGCGGTCGACGAGCTGAAATCCATCGTCTCCGTCCGGACGCCCGAGGCTGGGCACGAACTCGCCGTAGGCCCAGAGGGCAAGGAGCCACTCGAGCCCGAAGACGCCGATGGCCGCGCGGCGAAGCCACGTGCGAGCCCATGGCCCGCCGCCGCCGAAGAGGGCCGCAAAGGCGACCAAGGCGAGCGGCCAGACCACCAGCAAAGACAGCGCGTGCCGCCCAACCCAGCCGATGGAAGTCGGCGTCGAGGCGAGCACGCTCATCGCCACCTCGCCGCGCTCTTCATCGGTCGACGTAACGACGACCTGGGCGAACGCCCTGCGGACGGGCCCGAGATCGTCCCAGGAGACGAGCACGTCCCGGATCTCTCGTGGCGCGAGCGTCGCGGGTGTGGCTTCGCCGAGGGTGACGCGGAGCCCGCGCGGCAGCCCGATGTCGGCCGCGGCGTCCATGACGGCCACCCGCAGCACGCGCAGCGACCCCGGCCCCGCGTTCTGGATCTGGAATGCGCCCGACCATCCTCGGCCGTGCGGTCGAAGCTCGAGAGGACCGGCGTGGCCGGCGACCGAGAGCACGACGTGCCCGCGGTCGGGCCCGTCGGCCCACGCCAAGCCACCGTGCAGCGCCGACGCAAACAACGCGACCACGAGCAACGCCAGCGCCGACGCGAGAGGCGCGGCCGTCCGGCGACGCCGCTTCAAAGAGATCGTCGTCGTGGGAGAGATGCGCGGATGTTCGCTGCTTTGTCGTCCGCTGTCACCCACGCGGCAGACGCAGGCGCGGACGCAGGCGC
>PLIR01000403.1:0-554 GCA_003139415.1 Myxococcales bacterium
TGGTCACGCCCGGGCTCGAGACGGCCGAGCACGCGGGCGGGTCGTTGGCGTGGAGGCGCGTCGGGGTGCCGCCCTTGCTCGGGATCACGTAAAGCTCGGCCTGCGCCTGGTTGTACATGCTTAGGCCATTGGCAGCCTTGTCGAAGGCCAGGTACGCGTCGTCCGGGGAGAAGGCCGGGTAAAACTCTTCGTTGTTCGGGCCCGTCGCGCCCATGACCGGCGCGATGGTGCCGCCCTGGCCATTGTTATAAGGGACCGTGAACAGGTCGGCCGTCGCGCCGGGATCCGTGGAGATGAACGACGCGAGGGCGCTCCCGAGGCGGCCGTCGGTGACTTCGTTCGTGGCCACGTACGCGATCGTCTTGCCGTCGTGGCTCCACGACGGTGCGCCGGCCAGGGAGCCGCCGGTCTGGGTGCCGCTGCGCGCGATCGTTCCTCGCGCGGCGCCCGCGTCGACCGCGTCGAGGTTGATCCAGACGAGGTCCGTGTCGTTGCTCGCGACGATCATGTGCGCGCCTGTGGACCAGTGGGCCCTGGAGACCGTGTTGATTCCG
>PLIR01000403.1:579-5322 GCA_003139415.1 Myxococcales bacterium
CCTCTACCGCTGCTTACTCGCCTACCACCGAGCCCCGCACGCAGCCCTCATGGGCAAGACCCCTGCCGACGTCTTCGCCTCCGCCCCGCGTCCGACCGATACCTTTGACGAGAAGCGACTCATCGACGCGCTCACGGTCCGCGCCCGCCGGCGCGTCCGACGGGACAACACCCTCGCGATGGAGGGACAGGACTGGGAGACCTCGCTTCACTTCCTCGCCGGACGCCTCGTCACCGTCGCGCGCTCGCTCGCCGAGCCCGACGCATCACCCTGGATCGAGCACGAGGGCAAGCGCTTCGCGCTCGCCCCCGTCGACGCCATGGTGAAGTTCGTAGGCGACGAACCAGCAAAACATATTTTGTAGTCGAAGAGCTGCGACGAGAAGTGCGCGTACACGCCGTCGGGCGTTCCCGTCTGGCTCCATTGCAGCACCGGGGCGGGGATGCCGCCCGGGAAGACCGTCTGGTCGTAGGGGTAGAGCATCTTCATGGAGCCGACCGAGGCGGCCGCAGGGCCCGGCACCGTCACCAATCGATGACGGAGCAGCCCCACGTGAAGCCGGCGCCGAACGCAGCCAGGACGACTTTCATGCCGCGCCGCAGACGGCCGCTCTGTTCGGCCTCGAACAGCAGCGAAGGCAACGTCGCCGCGGTCGTGTTGCCGTAGCGCTCGATGTTGTTGATGACCTTCTCGGCGGGCACGTTCATTTGGTCTCGGACGTACTCGTTGATGCGCAGGTTGGCCTGGTGAAAACAGAACAGGTCCACGTCGTTCGCGGCCAAGTTGTGCTTCTGGAGGCTTTCGCCCAGAACGACCAGCAGGCGTTCGACGGCGTTCTTGAAGACCGCCCGGCCGTCCATCTGCGGATACATGGACCGCGGCTCGATGCGCCCGAAGCCGTCGGCGTCCACGGGGATGAACGGTCGGTTGCCGATGTTCCAGATCTTCATCGACAGCGTATCCGCGTAGCGACCATCGGCACCGAGATACGTCCCACGTACACCTCGGTCCTCGTGCGTGGCGCTCAAGACCACCGCGCCGGCTGCATCCCCGAAGAGGACACCGACCGTGCGGCCACGCGTGGTGAGATCGAGCGCAGACGAGTGCACTTCGGCGCCGACCAAGAGCACGTGCCGGTACGAGCCATTCTGAATCAGGGCCACCGCCGTGCTCAGGCCGTACAGGAAACCGGAACACTGATTGCGGACGTCCAGGCACGGGATGAATCGTCCCGCGTCGCACAAACCGAGTTTGCGCTGAAGGTACACACCCGTACCTGGAAACATCTGATCCGGAGAGAGAGTGCAGAACACGATCATGTCGATGTCGGTTTTCTGGAGCCCGGCCCGCTGGATAGCCTGCTCGCTGGCGGGCACGGCCAAGTCCGAGCAGCTCACGCCTTCGGCCGCGAAGCGGCGCTCCTTAATGCCACTGCGTTGTTGAATCCACTCGTCGTTGGTGTCGATGCCGTAGATCGATCGCAGGTCGTCGTTGGTCACGACGCGCGGCGGGGCGAAGAATCCGGTTCCCGAGATGTAGGCGTTGGGCATGGAAGCCTTGCTTCCTAGCGTACATCGAAAGCCGGACGGTGTACGGACCGAACGCAAAGGCCACTTGGAGCGCCCTGAGCGCGGAGGACCGAGAGTTGAGCGCATACGCCTGACTTGGACGCCGCGCCGCGTGAGCCCCTGAGCGTTCGACCGGGGGAACGACCCGTAGGGTCCAAGTTCGGCTAGCGGATCCTCTCGGCTTCTCCGCTTCCGCTCGGACTGGAGGCGTGGTCCTTCAGCGGGACCATCGTTTGCCGGGCATGTGCAGCGCCAGCCAGCGTGCGGGGTTCTGGATGTCCTGGGCCGCCATCGCGTCGAGTGCCGTCTGCACGAGCTTCATCCCTTCGTCGCCCCCGAGTAGCTCTCCGAGTCGGTGGCGCGCAGGAACCGCGTACAAGATCGTGTCGGTCGCGGTAGCGGCTTCGACTCCGGATTGGAGGGCGTCCACGGCGGCGGCGCGATTCCCCGCCGCATTCTCGGCCATTCCCGTAACCATGAAGGCGAGCGCTCCAGCCCATGGGGCGTACTCGCGCGCGAGTCGTCGGGCCATGAGCCGTGCCTCGGCGATCCGGTTCTGCCGGAGCTCGGGGTTGGACTCGATCGAAGCGATCGCGGCCCGCCCGCGCGCAAAGAATGTCAGGACGCGAATCATCGCCGAGCTAAGCAGGAAGCTCTTCCTCAGGGCGGCCCGATCTCGCACGGTGCGCTGGTAGGCGCGATCGCCGTCGCCGACGTAGAGCTCGATCTCGGTTTCGTAGATCATGGCCATCCAGTGCTGCACGAAGAACTCCGTCTTCGGCCACTGGGTAAGACTGTCGCGCAGGCTGCGTAACGCGCCCCCCGGGTCATCCGCCGCCAAAGAGGCCTTAGCGCCCGCGGTCGTATCCAGCGTCACCAGGGTATAGAGGTCGCCGCGGTCGCGGGCGATCTCGCGGAGGCTATTCGTCCGCTTTGTCATCTCCTTCAAATCGCCCATGTAGAGGAGCGCGAGGACGGCGTAGACGCGCGCGATCGACGATCCGGCCAGACCCCGCATGCCCTCCCTGTCAGAGCGATCGAGCATGCCGAGCGCCTCTCTCCAGCGACCGCGCTGGAAGAGGCCGACGCCCCAGATTCCTTCGAAGTAGGTCGCGGCCTCGGGTGTCCCGTGCTCCTCGGCGAGCCGGCGGCCCATTTGGACGAGCTTCGTCTCGCGCTCCCCGAGTGGTTTGCCGGTGGCGGCCGAGTGCGCGGCCGCCATTGTGAGAGCGCACCAGTTGGAATCGATCTCCCACCCGCAGCGCTTCGACGAAGTATCGTGCCTGCATGCACGCCCCCACGATCACGTTGACGATCGCGAATCCCACGGCCACGGTGGCGAGCGCTTCGAGTCGCAAGCGGTCTTCCGACGAGACGTCCTCCGGCTTGCGCTCCTGGAAACGTAGACCGATGAGGGCGAGCCAGAGTCGATAGACGAACAGCCAGAAGACAGCAGCCCTCGGCGAGCGGGGCGCCCTCATGCCGACCGCGGCGAGGACGCCCCGGAGCACCTCGGCACCCTCGTGGATACGCCCGGCGCTGAGCAACTGCTGGGCGGCAGCTTGCTGATATCCGAGGCGCGCGTCCGCAGTCACCACCTGCGCGGCGGCGAGAAACTCCTTCGCCGATTCTCCGTGGCGACCGGCGTGCTGCAGCACCCGGGCGAGGCGCGGGCGCAGTCGGAGAACGTCCGGCGACGACGCGGGGACGTTCTCGAGCGCCAGACGAAACAGCCGTGACGCCTGATCGAAGGCGAGCTTCGTGGCGGCTTGCTCGGCGGCGCTCTCTGCGAAGTGTGCGGCGCGCGCGTTCTCGCCCGCGCCCAGCCAGTGCATTGCGATCGCCTCCGCATCCGCGCTCGCCACGTCCTCGAGTGCCCTCGCCAGGCAACCGTGGTGCTCGCGCAGGGTCGACGCCGGGATCTGCGCGACGATGGTCCGGCGGATGGGTTCGTGGATCATCTCGACGATCTCCCGTCCGTCGTGGAGCCCCGTCCTCACGAAACGTCCGGCGCCAAGGAGTGCGATGACCTGGTCGGCGTCGTCGCCCGCCGACGACGCGTCCGCAACGACCGAGATCGGGAGCGGTCGCGCCGCGAGCGCGACGATCTCTGACAGCCGTCGCGCCTGGTCGGGCAGCCGCGCGAGTCGCGCTCCTACCATCTCCTCCAGCGTGACCTCGGCGAACGTCGGCTCGCCGGACTGCGGGCTGCCGCGGGTGCCGCGGACGAGCTCCTCGGTCAGAAACGGGCTTCCACGCGCCTCGCGCGCCACCGAATGCGCCGTCCGGTGCGCCCGCTCATCGTCCGCGCCGAGCAGATCGAGGGCGAGGCGACGCGCATCTTCAGTGGTGAGCGGACCGACGGTGATCTCGCGCATCTGCGCTCCTTCGGGCCACCGGACGCGCAGATCGTTCAGGAACGGGCTCGCTGGGGCGCGCGCGTCGTCCTGGACCAAGAGAAGGAGCAGCGGCGGCGCGATGGGGGGGCGAAGAAGATCGAGCAGGAGCGCGGCACTGTCCGCGTCGCCCCAGTGAACGTCATCGACGAAGAGGACCACCGGCTTGCGGCCGGCGAGCGACGCGAAGATCTCGCGCAGCGCGGCGAACGCACGGCGCCGGACGCTGGTCGGGTCGTCGCCCGACGCGGCGAGGGTCGCGTCGATCCCGGGGACTCGCTCGAGCACGGGGAACAGTCGCGCGAGCGCCCACATGTCCGCCGGGAGGTCGACCGGATTGCCGTCGTCCTCCAGCGCCAGCAAATGGAGGCTGAGCGCGTCGATCACGCTGTCGACGACCTTGTAGGGAACCGACTCGCGCTCGTAGGCCCTGCCGCGCAGGACGACGGCGTCGCTCGTGAGGCCGTCGATGAAGTGGCGCACGACCGTCGACTTGCCCATCCCTGGAAGGCCGCCAATGCGCACAGTGATCGTCTCGCCCGNNTGACCTTTCGAACGCTTCGCGCAGCGCCTGCAGCTGTCCTTCGCGTCCCATGAGTTCCACGTTGGCCCTGCCGGGAGCTCGGGGCGCGGGCGCGCTGCTGCGGGTGACGCCGAGTAGACGGAGAATCTCCATGCCCGTCGGTCGCATGTTGGGCTCTCGCTGCAGCAGTGAGCGGCAGAGCAAGTCGAGATCGGTGGGAACCCACTCGACGCACTCGGAGGGTGGCAGCGGGTCG
>PLIR01000289.1 GCA_003139415.1 Myxococcales bacterium
CCGCCCTTGCCCCGCTCGGGCCACGCCCGCGCGACGGGCGCAGGTCCCTCCAACGGGTCGCACGGCGCTTCCCTGTCCCTCGTCTACAACGGCGAGCGCCATCCCATCACCAAGGACAGGTTCGTCATCGGTCGAGGCAAGCAGTCGAGCGACCTTACCCTGAAGGACCCGAACGTCTCGCGTCAGCACGCGATGGTCGAGTTCCAGAACGGCGTCTACTTCATGGTCGACATGGGCTCGACGAACGGCGTCGCGATCAACGGCCAGCGAATCGCCCGCAAGCAGATCGCCGAGGGCGACGTCTTCCGCATCTGCGATCACGACCTCCAGTTCACGTATCGCTGAACCGAGGTCGGGGTCGAGGGCGCCCCCCGTCGTGAGCCCAACGGTCCCAGCTCCCAGCCCCCGCTCGACGATCGCGCGCCGCGTCTTCGTCTCGTTCGGCATCACGGTCCTGGCCTTTGCCGCGACGCTCGGGTGGGGCATCGGCGCGCAGAAGCGCGCCGCCGACGACAGCGTCGAGCTCGCGCGAGGGTATGTCCCCGTCGCCCTGCGCCTCGCGCAGCTGCGGGCCGCGCAGACGACGCTCTCGACGCTCGTCGAAGGCATCCCCGACGAGCGCGAGCCCGCCTCGACGCGCGTGCTGCTGGAGACGTTGTCCGGGGCCCGCCGCACGATGTTCGTCGAAGCGCGGTCCGCCATCACGCAGACCCTGCCCGAGGTCGGAGGCGAAAGGACCCGCGCCTTCGTCCCGCAGTTGTCGACCGAGCTCGACGCGACCGAGGCGCTCCTCGAGGGCGATCGCCCTCTCTTCGAGCACCTCTTCGCCGCGATCGGGAGCGGCGACCGGGACGAGATCAACCACACCATCGTGTCGCTCGGGGCGATCGAGCACGACGCCGACAAGCGCCTGCGCCTGCTCGCGGGACGCGTGAGCGGCGCGATCGACGAGCTGTCCTCCGCCGCGCGCGACCGCGAGCTCCGGTCCATCTGGGCGCTGGCCGTTCTCGCGGCCCTGACCCTCGCCGTGGGGCTCGTGGTCTCCTTTCACGTGCGGCGGCTCCTCGCCCCGCTGGCCCGGGTCACCGAGCGCGCACAGGCCGTCGCGCGCGGCGATCTCACCGTGCGGCCGGTGGAACCAGGCGAGGACGAGATCGCGCAGCTCGAGGCGGCGTTCGAGAAGATGGTGTCCGGGCTGTCGCGCGCCCAGCAGCTCGCCCTCTCGAACGAGCGGCTCGCCGCGATCGGCAAGATGGCGGCGCACGTGACGCACGAGATCCGCAATCCCCTCTCGGCCATGGGGCTCAACGTCGAGATGCTCGAGGAGGAGCTCGCCCGCGATCCGGCGGCGATGGGCTCGCGTCCCTCCGAGGTCAAGAGCCTGCTCGCGGCGATCGCGCGCGAGGTGCAACGCCTCGAGTCGCTGAGCGAAGAGTACCTGCGGGTCGCGCGCCTGCCGCAGCCACGCATGGAGGCCGACGACGTCGCCGGCGTCGTGGGCGACGTCGTGGAGTTCGCGCGCCGCGACGTGGAGCGCGCAGGGTGCACCGTGGAGCTTCACGTGCAGGCGCGCCTCCCGCCGGCGCTCTTCGACGAGGGGCAGCTGCGGCAGGCGCTGCTCAACCTCCTGCGCAACGCGCGCGAGGCGATGCCCCGCGGGGGGCCCATCGACGTCCGCGTCGCGGCCGAAGGGATGAGCGTCGTCATCGACGTCAACGATCGAGGGGGCGGCGTGCCCGAAGAGATCCGCGCGCGCGTGTTCACCCCCTTCTTCTCGACGAAGGGCGAGGGCACTGGCCTCGGCCTCGCGATCACGCGCCACATCGTCGAGGCGCACGGAGGCACCGTGACGTGCGAGCCGCGTGACGGCGGCGGCACGACGTTTCGTGTCGCCCTCCCGATCGCGCCCGCCAAGAGCGTGTGGGTGCCCGCGAGCGTCGACGCGCAGCCGCGGTAGGCGGCGTCGACGTGCTACAAGCAGTGTTTGCCATGGCACGCCCCGACGGCCGCGCACTCGACGCCCTTCGTCCTGTCGAGATGATCGTGCACTTCCACCGCCCGTCCGAGGGATCGGTGCTGTACCGCTCGGGCGGCACGGTGGTCCTTTGCACCGCGTCGATCGACGACAAGGTGCCGTCGTTCCTCGAGGGCAAGGGGCAAGGCTGGCTCACGGCCGAGTACCAGATGCACCCGCGCGCCAACGCCCGCCGCCAGGACCGCGACGGCCGCGGCCGGGCCCCAAGCGGTCGCACCCAGGAGATTCAGCGGCTCATCGGCCGCGCCCTTCGCGCCGCGATCGACTTGAAGAAGTTCGGACCGCGCACCCTCGCGATCGACTGCGACGTCCTCGAGGCCGACGGCGGGACGCGGACCGCATCGATCACCGGAGGTTTCGTCGCCATGGTCCTCGCGCTCGCCAAGCTGAACGCGCGCGCCCTGCGAGAACCTCTCGCGGCGACGAGCGTCGGCTACCTCGACGGCACCGGCCTCGCCCTCGACCTCTGCTACGTCGAGGACTCCAAGGCCCGCGTCGATCTCAACGTCGCCGCGACGGCCAGCGGAAAGATCGTCGAGGTCCAGGCAACGGCCGAAGGCACTCCGGTCGAGCGCCGGGAGGTCGACGCGATGGTCGACCTGGCGCTCGTGGGCACCACGCGGTTGGCCCAGCTCCAGCGGGACACGTTGCTCCGCGCCGGGGTCGACCTCGCCGCGTACGTCGCATGAGCGCCCCGGTGACGGCCGCCTACCGGGACACGCTCGTCGTGGCGACGACCAACCGCGGCAAGCTCCTCGAACTCGAGGCGCTCGTCGTGGGCCTGCCCCTCGTCGTGCGCTCGCTCGCCCAGGTCATGCCCGATCCCCCGAAGGTGGTGGAGGACGGGGCGACGTTCGCCGAGAACGCCCTCAAGAAAGCGCGCGCCGCCGCGCAAGCCACGATGATGCTCACGCTCGCCGACGACTCGGGCCTCGAGGTGGACGCGCTCGATGGGCGCCCCGGGGTCAAGAGCGCGCGCTTCGCGCACGATCGCGCGACGGACGCCGAGAACAACGCCGCGCTCATCGCCGCCCTCGGCGGGCTCCACGAACCGTCGCTCGGGCCCAATCCCGCGCGGTTCCGTTGCGTGCTCGCCCTCATCGACCCGTTCAGCCGCAACCCGGAGGCGCGCGTCGTCGAAGCCTCGTGCGAAGGCGCCATCACGCGTACGCCTCGGGGGTCGGGCGGCTTCGGTTACGACCCGCTGTTCGTGGTGGCCGGAATGGACAAGACAATGGCGGAGCTCGACGAGGCCGAAAAGAACCGCGTGAGCCATCGGGCACGCGCGTTCGCCGCGCTAAGGCCGCTCTTGCAGGATGTGCTCCGCGAGCGGGCCGAGCAGATGGGGCGGCTCGAGCGGACGGCGTGAGGCCGCGGGCCATCGCCGGAAAGGGGTCGGTTGCCAGCCACGCGCCCCGGCGTCACATACGGAGAGCGATGTCCAAGCCGTGGGTGGCGATCGGCCGTTACGGGAGCGTCGGCATCGAGTTCGTGCTCACGATCCTCATCCTGGGGGGCCTGGGGCAGTGGCTCGACACCCGGTACTTCGGCGGGCACGGGTGGGGTCTCCTCGTCGGCTTCTTGCTCGGCGTCGCCGTCGGCTTTCTCAATATGGTCCGCACGGCCAACGGCATGCAGCGCGATATCGAGCGCGAAGAGGCCCGAAACCCCGCGGGCTCACGATGGACCGTCGACAAAAGCTGGTTGCACCCGGAGGACCCAAAGGGAGCCGACGGTGCCCACGCCGACGGCGCCCCGGACGAGGAGGCTCCCGGAGACGATGGTCGACCTCCCCGGGGGCCTGGTGCCTGAGGCCGGTGCCCTCGACGCGCGGCTGCGCACGTCGCTCGCCGCGGTCGCCGTGAGCGCGGCGGTCTTCACCGTGTGCGCCCTGGCCTTCGCAGGCGGCCGTCCGGCCCTCTCTGTCGCCTGCGGCGGCGCGCTGGCCACGGGCAACCTCTGGGCTCTCGCTCGCGTGGTCGCCGCCCTGCTGCCGGACACCCGCCGCACAGCCGAGGCGCAGAGCCGGGGCGCCTGGAGCCTGCTCGCCGCCGTGAAGATGGTGGGTCTGGTCGCGGTCGCCTGGCTGCTCATGCGTCGAGGTATCGCGTCCCCCGTGCCGATGCTGATTGGCTTCGGCGCCCTTCCGATCGGCATTGCCATCGGCTCGCTCGTGAGCGATAGAAGCGGGCAGACGGAGGATCTCTGATCCGCCCATGCCCGAGCACACCTCCTTTTTCAGCTACCTCCTCGCCCAGTTTCCCGCGCTGCGCCAGAACATGGCCGTATTCGGGCAGACGTTCCTCGGCCACCAGCCGGTGACGGTCCATGGCGCCGAGCCGCTCGCGGCGAGCTTCGCCGTGATGCTGTTCATCGTCATGCTCGTCCTCTTGGTGCGCCCCGCGCTGGTCAGCGCCAAGGGCAACGCCCCGGCGTCTCACGCGATCCTCCCGGAGACGACGCTCACGCTGCGCACGTTCTTCGAGGTCTGGGTCGGCTACTGGTACGGGATCATGAAGGACATGATGGGGCCGAGGCGCGCGAAGCGTTATTTCCCCCTTGTCGGCTCGCTGTCGATCTTCATCCTGTTCAGCAACGTCCTCGGCCTCATCCCGGGGTTCGCGCCGCCCACATCGAACTGGAACATCACGCTTGGCTGCGCTGCGGTCGTCTTCGTGATGTTCAACTACTACGGGTTCAAAGAGGGGGGCCTCGGGTACGTCAAACACCTCTTCGGGCCGTGGCTCGGCTGGGCGTACGTCCCGGTGAACCTGCTGCTCTTCGTGGTCGAGACGTTCTCGCTCTTCATCCGCCCCATGACCCTGAGCATTCGTCTCATGCTCAACATGGCGGTCGACCACCTGCTCGTCACCATCATGCTCGGGATGGTCGCCTTGTTCCTGCCGATCCCCGTCCTCGTGCTCGGCACGCTGGTCTGCATCGTTCAGGTCATGGTCTTCTGCATTCTCACGTCGATCTACATCACCCTCGCCACCGAACACGACGATCACGACGCCGACGCGCACGGTCACGAGCCCGTCCACGGCGAAGGCGTCATGCAGGCGGCCGGAGGAGCCGCGTGACGGAGCCGCCGCAACGCGCATCATTTGCGCGCTCGTACGCCCTTGTCAGCTTGTGCGTCGAGGCCCTAGCCACCCGAACGAAAAACGACTAAGAGGGCGCGCGCGGATCGTTTTCGCCTCTTCCGCCCCAGCAACGCACAAGGAGCCAGTGACGATGTCGACCCTGAAGAAGCTCGCCCTCGCGGCGCTCACGTTTTCCGCCGCCTTCCTCGTTCCGCTCGCGGCATTCGCGCAGGACGATCGGGCCGGCTCCAACAAGTTCGACGTGGAGGCCTACGCCGCCGTCGGCGCCGGCCTCGCGATCGGGCTCGCCGTCCTCGGTGGGGCGCTCGGCCAGGGTCGCGCGGCCGCGGCGGCCCTCGAAGGGATCTCGCGCAACCCAGGCGCATCGGCGCGCATTCAGACGCCGATGATCCTCGGGCTGGCGCTCATCGAGTCGCTCGTCCTCATCGCCTTCGTCATCGCCTTCTGGCTCAAGGGCGTCGCCGCTCCCTGATTCTGCCTCAAGGGCGCCGCCGCTCCCTGAGCGCGCGTCAGCGCACCTGGATGACCGTGCCCTCGTCGACGAGGGTCGGGTAGGCCGCGTTCCACCCGAGGGGTAGGCGCGGGCCGGTAAAGTCGAAGAGCCAATGGGCGTCGAGCGGCGCCAGGTTGACGCACCCGTGGCTGTGGGGGCGTCCGAAGTCGCCGTGCCAGTACGTCCCGTGCAGGGCGATCCCCTCATCGAAGAACTGCACATAGGGGACGTCCTGCATCGAGTAGTGGCTCGCGCCGTCGTCACGCTCGATGTTGCTCATGTCGGAGGCGACGAGCTTGACCCAGATGCGGTGGACGCCGGTGCGGGTGGCCGTCTCGCCGTCGCCGCGACCCGTCGACACGAGCGTGGCGAAGACCGGCCTCGTTCCCTCGTAGGCGACCAGGACCTGCGCCTGCAGGTCGACGTCGATCCAGCGCTCCCCCGCGCGCGTCACTTCTGGGGGCGGCGGCGAGAGGCGCGGGCGCGCGACGTCCCCGGCGGCCACCCACGCCGTGTCGTCGATGCGGAGCATCGGACCGCTCGCCTCTCGGACATGGACGAGCTCGAACCGCGGCCGCGCGTCCTTGGTCTTGCCCTTCGGTGCCTGCGTCGGCCACACGGCGGCCCGATCGGCCACGACCCAGGCGAAGTCGAGCCGTCCCTCGTCCACCGCCTCGCCACGGAAGCGCGACGGGTGTGCCGGGGTGAGGTCGGCCTTCGCGATGTACAGCCCCTTCGTCGTCCTGGCCCACGGGGCCCCCTCGGACGAGACCTCCTGAACGACCGCGACCGACCAGCCGTGCTCGAGCTCTTCGCTCGCCTCCCCAGCCTGAGCCGACTCGATGCTCGAGTACGCGGCGGCGGTCTCGCCCCGGACGAACGAGTACGCGGCGAAGAGCCCGCTGTCGTCGACCATACGCTCCGGCGCCGACGGATCCGACGCGGCGAGCGCGGCGTCGTCCGAGCAGGTCCAGGCCAGCGGCCCGACGAGCCACCAGCTCCCGTAGCAGCCCGACCCGCGCTTTTGCCCGAAGAACGGGAGCGCCGCCCCATCGGCGGTGACGCCGCGCCGCCCGCTCGCCCGGCTCGGGCCCGCGAAGAGGACCATGCTCCCGGGCTGTCCGCGATCGTCGGGATGCGCGACGACCGAGCGCGCCCACGAGGGCGGCGGCACCTCCTCTTCGGCCACCCACGGGGGCGAGACGCCTCCGCCCAGCGCCATGCGCGGCAGGACCGTCGCGACGCCCAGGACGCCTCCCCACCGCGCAGCGCGCCCCCACCGGCTCGCGCGCTGACTGGTCATGGCGCGTCATGGCGCGTCATGGCGCGGGCTGCGGGATGCGAAGGGTGAAGGCAGCCCCTCGGCTGCTCGACTGCACCGTGACCGTGCCCCCGTGCTCGGCGGCGATCTTCTTCACGATGGCGAGCCCCAGCCCCGTGCCGCCCTTCTTGGCGCTCGTCACGAACGACTGGAACAGCCGGTGCTCGATCTCTTTCGGGATGCCGGGGCCCGTGTCCGAGAAGGTGACGACGAGGGCCCCGTCCCCTTGGTCGCGCGTCACGCGGATCGTGAATCTTCCGCCCTTGGCGCCCATGGCCTCGGCCGCATTGCGGGCCAGGTTGTGGACGACGCGCAGGATCTTGCCCTCGTCGAAGCGGGCGGTCCCGCGCTCCTGGACGTCGACCACCAGCTCTACGCCGCGCTTGGACAGATCGGGCTCGAGCTGCTCGCGGACGTCGGCGAAGAATTTCTGGAGGTAGACGCGGCGCGCCAGGATCGTGCGTTCGCCGCGCGCGAATTCGAGCACCTCGCGCTGCATCGCCCCGATGTGGTCGAACTGCTTGAGAATGAGCTTCGCGTACTTGCCGCGCTCGGCCACCGTCTTCGACGTGCGCATCACCTGGACGTAGCCGCTGATGACGGCGAGCGGCGTCTTGAGGTCGTGGATGACGCTCGAGAGAAGGCGCCCGATCGTCGTCAGTCGCTCTTCGCGCTCGCGGGCCTCGCGCGACAGCTGCAGGCGGATGGCGGTCGATGCGTTCGCCGCGATGAGCTCGAGCAGCTCTCGATCTTCGTCGCTGAAAGGCCCGTCCCCGCGCTTGTTGTAGAGCGCGATCGCGCCCATCGGCGCCTTCTGGTCCCCCTCGAGCGGCACGGCGATCGCCGTCTTGGCCGCCGGGCCCCCGATGCGGTCGTCGAGTGACTTGTCCCGCCGCTCGTCGTTCTCGGCGTCGCTCGAGACGAGGACCCGCCCTTCGCGGATCGCCCAGCCGATCAAGCCGGTGTTCTCCGGGTACGCCATGCGGCGGATCTTCTTCGCGTGCTCGTCGACGTAGTGCAGGGTGCCGGTGCCGGCCTCGGGATCCCGCAGCGCGACGGCGGCGATCCGCGCCTCACAGGCCCGCATGGCCTCGCCGAGCACGGCCACGAAGAGCTCCTCGAGCGTGCCGGCGCGCCCCATGGCGTGCTCCAGATCGAAGAGCAGCTTGAGATCGCGGACGCGGTGCTCGAGCTGCTCGGTCGTGTCGAGGAGCTGGATGTTCTTCTGCGTGAGCGACATGAAGAGACGCGAGTTGTCGATGCTCACGGCCGCTTCGGTCGCCAGGGCGGCGAGGATGTCGGCGTCTTCGTCGGTGAAGTCGCCCCGCTTCTTGTTTAACACCTGGACGACGCCGATCGTGCGGCCCAAGTGATTTCGCATCGGCGCCGCGAGGATCGAGCGCGTCCGGTAGCCCGAGAGGACGTCCCACTCGTCCCTGAACCGAGGGTCTTTCTCCGCGTTCGGCACGTGCAGCGGCTTGCCCGTGCGCGCGACGTGTCCCGCGATGCCCTCGCCGTTCTTCAGCCGGATCGAGTAGACGGCGTGCCCCTGCGCGATGCGCGAGACAAGCTCGTCGGTCGTCTCGTCGAGCAAGTAGAGCGTCGTGCGATCCGCCTCGAGGGCGTCGGTGATCTTTTGCAGGATGAGCTCGAGCAGCTCGTCGAGGTCGAGCGTCGTCCCGAGCGCGACGCCGACCCCGCGGAGCGCCCTGCTCACCCGCACCTCGCGCGCGAGCGCCGCCTCGGTGCGGGCGAGGCGATCCTCGACCGACGTGACGCCGATGAGGCGACTCGGCGCCGTGTCCGCCGCAGCGAGGCGTGAGGGATCGGACTTCAGCGTCACGAATGCATCTTATCAGGGACCCGCAGGGTCACAGCGTGAAGTCGAAGACCACGATCCTCTCGAACGACGCGCGCACGAGGGCGGCCACCGGCTTGTGCGCCGGGTGGGGACCGTAGGCGTCGAGGCTCGCGCGGTCGGCGAAGTCCATGCTGAAGCCGTAAGCGAACCCTTCGCGTCGCTCGGGCGGGGCGAAGTTCTCGCCCCAGTGAAAGTCGACGAGCCCGGGGACGGCGCCGACGAGCGATGCGAGCCCGGCGCGGCAACTCTCGATGGCGTCCGGCGTGGCCCCGGCACGCGGCTGAAGCAAAAGGATGTGCCGGATCATCTAGACCTTCTTCGCCGCGATGACGACGTGGGGGTAAGGGAGAATGTCCGGCACCCGCACCATGCGGACCTTGAACCCCACGGAGGTGAGGATCTCTCCCCACTCGTGGTGATGCCGGTAGGAAAGCGGCTCGTCCCAGCCCACCATGAGGCGGTCGAGGAGCTCGGTGAAGACCAGCCCGAAGCGAGGCTCCGTGGTGATGTCCTTGACGATGAGGATGCCTCCCGGCACGAGCAGCGACCGCAGGCGCTCGAGGACGGGGCGCTGGTCGGCGCGGGGCAGGTGGTGCATGACGTCGAGGACGTACGCCGCGTCGAAGGGGCCCTCGATCGACGCGTCCCGCACGTCGCCCACGACGAAGCTGTGATCGCGAAGCCCGAGGCGCGCGGCCACGTGGCGCGCCAGGCCGATGCGGCGCGCGTTCGGATCGACCCCGACGATGCGGCGCCCCGGGTGGGTCTGCCCGAAGTACGCCGCGAACAGCCCGAACCCGCACCCCACGTCGAGGATGCGACCCTCGTCGGTCAGGAGAAGGTCCATCACGCTCAGCAGCTTGGGCCGCATGATCGAGAAGCGCACGAGCGAGTACGCCTGCTCGATCGGAGGAAGGCAGCGCACGATCCGCAGGATGGCGCCGCGGCCGTACACCTCCGGCGCCGCGTACGCCGTCGGGGGCGTGAGGCGGCCCCGGATCGCGTGGAGCTTGCGGGGCGGGGCGGGCGTAGGGGCCATGCTCGGTCTCGGTACGCCCGGTCCGATTCGAACGGACGACCCGTGGCTTCGAAG
>PLIR01000142.1 GCA_003139415.1 Myxococcales bacterium
CGCTTGAGGCATTCGCCCGACCGCTCGGGCGACGCCGGGGTCGGCGGGACGGCTCAGCACGCCCTCAGCCGATAGGAGAGGGCTCGCGCCTTCGGGGCCGGCGGCCGTTCAGCCGACCTTCGTCGTCAACGAGTCGNNCGGCGTGGACCGGGGGCCGGTCGCCTCCCATGAGATGAGCGATCGCCGTGTAGACGATCCGCTGGCTGGCGAGCATGCTCTTGCCGGCGAACTCCGGCGACGTGACGCCAATCGAGTAGTGGCCCCCGCCGCCCGACACCTCGACGGACGCGCCCGGGAGCTTTGAGCCGATGGCGTCGCGAATGGCGGCGCACACATCACCCTGGAAGTCCGTCGAATGGTCGCTCATGCGATGCGCTCGATTCAGTAGTGGGGGACCGCCGGATCGACCTCGTTTGACCACGCCTCGATCCCGCCCTCGAGGTTGTACACCGTGGTGANNTCGCCGTCGAGCTTCCGCGCCGCCGCGATCGAAGCCCTGGCACGCTCACTCTCCGGACGCACGTCGAAGAGCTCCACCCGCCCCGCGTCGAGGAGCGCCTTCAGCTCTTTCGGCTCGATGGGCTTGACCCGCGCGGGCGCGTTGGGGTTCGTGATTTTGAAGCCCGCTCCCTTCGGCCCTTCGACGAAGTCGATGCCGATGCCGTCGGCCCGGCTCGCGGAGCCGCGCTCGACGTACAGTGTGACGCCGTTCGAGGCCACCTCGACGTCGCCGGCTGCCTTGGGGCCAACGTGAAGGTCGCAGTCGTAGCCCGCGTCTATCTCGAGCCGGAGCACGTCGCCGCCCGCCTCGGCGACGGCGCCCGCGAACGCCTTCGCCGCGGCCGGGGTGATGATGACGTTCGGGGGCTTCGTCGGCTCAGCCGCCCCGCCGAAGAGCTTTTGCAGCTCCCCGGAGGCGTACATGGCCTTGACGATGTCGCAGCCGCCGACGAACTCGCCCTTCACGTAGAGCTGGGGGAACGTGGGCCAACTGGAGAACTCCTTCATTCCCTCGCGCACCGCCGGATCCTCGAGGATGTTCACGGTTTCGTAGCCCGAGGTGACCTTGTTGAGGATGCCGATGACGGTCGCGGAGAAGCCGCACTGAGGGAAATTGCGGTTGCCCTTCATGAAAAGCAGGGTCTGGTGAGAGCGAACCAGCTTGTCGAACTCGGCCCGCTGTCGATCGGTGAGAGGCATGGCACATGTCCGTGCCACGGAAGTCGAAGGTTCTCAAGTGCCGGGCGTGTGCAGTCAGCCGGGTGCAGTCAGCCGGGCGCCGTCAGCCGGGCGCGNNTTAATCGACGGCGCGATTGATGAAGAACACGGCGACGAGCAGCAGGATGCCCGCAGCGACCTGCGGTAGCGTCAGGGCTTCGTGCATCACGCCCCAGGTGATGACGAGCGACGCGAACGTCTGCGCCATCTCCGCGAACGTGGCGACCGAGGCGCGCGTCCTCGCGAGGCCCGCAAAGTAGAGGAACGTCGGGGTGATCGCCGCGACAATCAGGAGACCGCCCATGTCCTTCAGCGTCGTCGGCGACGCCAGAACCGACCAGCGAAGGCGCGAGGCGATGTGTCCGTTGGCGATGGCAAGGAGCAGCGTGGCGACCGCGCCGACGAGATAGCGCAGGGCGGTGCCCGTCTTGAAGTCGATCTCGATCATGGCCGCGCGGCCAAAGGTGGTCGACGCGCCCCAGCAGACCGCCGTCGCGGCGATCGCCAGCAAACCGAGCGTGAGCCGCGTCGGGGTCTGCCCCGCGTCGGGGCTCCACGCCATCGTCGCGCCGCACGCGAGGGCCACGGCGGCCCACGGATAGAACCGCGGGAGCGGCCGCTCGCGCAGCCATACCCACGAGACCATGACGCTGATGACCGGCTGCACGTTGAGCAGCAGGTTGGCGAGCGAGGCGTTGAGGAGCGTGAGGGCCTCGGTGAAGCAGACCGTGCCGAGCGCGCTACCCAGCACCCCGCTCGCGACCATCGAGACCGCTCCTTTTCGCGACACTCCGCGAAGAGCGCCCGCGCCCCGGATCAAGAACGGCAGCGTGAGAAGAAGCCCCATCCAGTGCTCGTGAAAGACGAGGATGTCCGCGTCGAACTTTGCGTTCAGGCGGACCCGCCAGAACGTCTCGAGCCCCCACATCGACGCCCCTGCGATGACCAGCATCGGCCCTGCGGCTTCGCGGAGGACCGCAGAGACCGATCGTTCGGGCACGCGCTGCATCTTCGGGCCCGAGGCCGCCAAGGACAAGATCAACCGGACCGACGCGTGGGGAAGGTCCGGGCTCGTGCGGCTTGGCTTGCGGGCTACGCGATGGTCCGGCGCGGAGCTCCTCGCCAATGAGTCGCGGCGGGGCCTGCGTTATTTATTTATGCGCCCGCGCGAAGCGATCTCGGGCCGAGATGCGCCCGCTGCTGGGCGGCGCTAGCCTAATGGCCATGGTGACGTCAGAGCGAATCGTGCGATGTCTGGTGGCGACGGTCTCGCCAGGACGGGCGAGCGTAGGAGACGACATCGGCGCGATCGTCGTCGACGAGCTTCGCGCAGCGCACCTGGAAATCGTGCGCAGCGTGATGGTCAACCGCGAGAAAGAGTACATCATCCAGCTGGTGCGGAACGTCGCGACGGCCAACGAGGCCGACGCCATCGTGCTGGTCGGCGGCGCCGGCCTGGGACCGCGCGACTACGCGTGCGAAGCCGTGGACGAGATGGCTGACCGCCATATCGAAGGGTTCGGCGAGGAGTACCGCCGACTCCTGCGCGACGACGACGATGGTTCGGTCGCGACCGCGGTGCTCACGCGGGCGGCGGCGGCTACGTACAACGGATGCGTCGTCGTGGCCCTGCCCCGACAGACGGTGCCGATGATGCGGCGCGCCGTCCAGAAGTTGCTGGTGCCCATCCTGCCCCGGGCGGCGCGCATCGCGGCAGGCGGCGGCCACATCTGATTCCT
The DNA here is from genome assembly GCA_003139415.1 of Myxococcales bacterium. GTDB lineage: Bacteria > Myxococcota_A > Polyangia > Polyangiales > Polyangiaceae > Palsa-1150. Next base: position 2,958 of record PLIR01000142.1, read on the forward strand.
CGTGGTCGGCCTCGCCGTCATCCGCGTAAGGCCGCGAGATAGCGAGGGAAACGTCGACGCGATGCGCATGTGAATGCGACGGATTCGGGCGCGAAGCTCTGCGCCTACGCGTCAATCGGTAGCTAGAGGCACAAGATCGCGAAGGTACAACCGCAGGTTCCCCCAATCGTGCAGCAGGGAGTGCCGAGGAGGCAGGTCGCGCACGACGCCGCTTCGCACACGCCCGAGCCGGCGTCACCCGAGGAGCTTCCGCTCGAAGAGCCGCCCGACGAGCTCCCGCTGGAAGACGAACCGCTGGAAGACCCGCTCGACGAGCTCCCGCTGGAAGACGAACCGCTGGAAGACCCGCTCGACGAGCTTCCGCTCGAGGAGCTGCCGCCCGACGAGCTTCCGCTGGAAGACGAACCGCTCGAAGAGCCCCCCGACGAGCTTCCGCTCGAGGACCCGCCCGAGGAGCTGCCGGGCGTCAGCGCCGCCGTGAAGCAAGCCGAGTGCTCGCTGCAAGGCTCGGACAGGCACTCGGCCAGGGCGTCGATGGTCACGTCGCTGTACACCTTCAGCGTGTCGGTGCAGTCGCTGATCATGTCGACGGCGCAAGAAGAAGCATCGAGCTCCGTGCAGAGCGTGGTGACCGCCGCGGTGGGCGTGATGCTTGTCAGCACGTTGGTCTCGCAAGTTTCGAGAGCCGAATCAGAACCGCCGTCGGTCGAAGCGACTTCGGCGCATGTGGTCTCCGATTCGCACGTCGTCAGGCCGGCTGCGTAGTCGCTGCGAGTCAGAGGGAGGGCTCCCACGGTGCAACTGCAGGTCGATGCGTCCAGGCACGCGCTCACGCGGGCGCAAGCCACGGCGCAATAGGCCGCCGCACCGGCGCTCCCGGCAGGCGCGTCGCCGCCGTCGGCCTCGGACACGGACCCATCGGTGTCCAAAGGGCCACCCGACGAAGATCCGCTTGCCGTCGCGTCGCTCTCGGAACCGCTCCCCGAGGACGATGATCCGCTGACCGTCGCGTCACCCGAGCTGCTGCCGGACGGCGCCGCGTCCACCGTGGCGTCCCCCGAGTCCGTTCCGGACGAAGCCCCGTCGGCCGTCGTCCCGTCGGAGTCGTCGCCCGAATCGTCGCCGCCGCCGCTCCCGGAGCCGCTGCTGCTCGCGCCGAAGACCCCCGATCCGCTGCTGCCTCCGGAGCTACTTGCCCCATCGGACGTGCACGTGCAGGGCCCGAACTCCTGGCCGCTGCTGGCGCATATTTGCGCGCCCGCGCAGCCGCTGGTTGCGGTGCACGCGACCGATTGACCGGGCGTACAGCCCGTCGTTGTCGCGGGCGCCGAGCTGCCACAGCCGGCGAGGAGGCCGAAGAGCGCGATCGTCGCGGCCGTGCCGATGCTGGTCCACTTCTTCATCAAGGTTCCTCCCTCGTAACATACGGCGAAGCGCAGGCTCGGCAGGTGCTTACTCTAACCTACACCTAATTGGCGAAGCCGTGCGCCCTTGGCGTGACGCGCCCGCCCGGGCGTCGTCGAGGACCGCCCCGCCGCGATGGCCGTCGCCATCACTTGCCTGCTACTGCGCTTGACGACGTCGCTCACGCACGGTGCAATCGGCGCCGCGCCGGGATGAAGGGGCCAATCGCGGCGTCCGTTCCTTGGCTGATGCTCGCCCTCGGCGCAGGACTTGGGTTGGCCTGCGCGCCCGACTCCGTCGCTCCCGGTTACTACGGGGTGACCGGCGACGCTGGGTCCGATGACGCCTCCGAGCTCGACGACGCGTCGACCATGTCCGCGGACGCGGCGGCGTTCTCCGGCGGGACGCCCACGAGCCCCGCGTGCAACATGAATGGCCGCTGGCTCGTCGCCCAGCGCGTCCTGGCCGAGGCGCTCGGGCAGACGCAGGCCTCGCACAACTGGTTTTACTACGAGGTGACGCAGAACGCGGACCAGCTCGTGGTCACCAAAGGCCTTCACTGCGGATACGAAGTCGTCGCGGTCTCGGCGCTCGGCGCCAACGTCAGCTCGCAGGCGTGCTGGCCCGACTTCTTGCAGTACGACAGCGACACCGGCCGAGCGGGCACGATGGAGGTCACGTCGTCGGGCTGCGAGATCAACTTCGAGAAGCGGTACACCGTGCGCGGCGCCACGGTGGCCTACTACGAAGACCCGTCGACCACGCTGCCGAAGGCGTCGCAGAAGGCGACGAGCTTCACGCCCGGCTGGATCAGCTGGTGCGGCGCGAGCAACCCGGGCATCACGCTCGTCGTCACGGGCCCCGCCTCCGGCGACTTGTACTGCGTGCAAAGGGACTGGAATCAGTATTCGGGCTCGGTCGCCGCGAACGCGACCACCTTCGAGGTCCCCGTCACGTGGGACTCGGACCAGGACTCCCTGGGTTACAGCGGATCGTCGGTCATCACGGAGCAGGACGTTCCGGACAGCGATCCGTCGCAGCACTACGTATGGTTCGCGAAGCTCGATCCCACCCAGGCGACGGGGACGGACGCCGAGATCTGCGCCTCCGTTCGCTCCCTCGTCTCGATGCTCACCCCGGACGCGCTCAAGTAGCCGTATCGTGAGCCCTCGCTTGAATCCGACGCGCGCTTGGCTCGGCCTTCCCCTCGTGGTCTGCGCCGTGGCTTGGGTGCGGCCCGCGTCGGCGTCGCCGTTGCTCGAGACGGTCGGCGGGGTGGGCGGTCAGGGCGGCTTCAACGGCCGCACGGTCGAGGGTGGCGCAGCGTCGACGTACTACAATCCGGCGCTGCTCACCGACGCCAAGACCGAGCTCTCCCTCGGCGTCTTCATCCTGAGCGAGCAGATCGGCATCTCGCTCGCGGGTCGCCCCGGCACCCAGTACGCGGTCCCCGTGGGCATCGAAAACGCGACGTACGCGAACGGCGTCCCGTGGTCTGCGTATCCGATTCCAACGACGTGGCTGCAGAACGGCCGGCCCGCGACGCCGACGTCGCCCGCGCTCCCGGCGCGACCGCGCCAGGGCGACGGCTCCGGCCACGACCTCTTCGCCTACCAGATGATCGGCCTCGTGACGAAGCTGTTCCACGACAGGCTCGCGCTCGGAGGCTACGCCGTCATCCCGTACAGCAAGTTCACGGGGGCCGACGCGTTCTACAGCGACGAGCGAGAGCAGTACTTCACGAACAGCCTGCACCCGGAGCTTTACGGCGACCGGCTGGTCGCGACGTCGATCGCCTTCGGAGGCGGCCTCAAGGTGACCGACCAGCTCTCCGTGGGCCTGGGGTTCACGTTGAACCTGACGACCGAGGCCTTCACGCCCACGTACGTGTCCAATACCGGCGAGCTTCAGAACATCCTCGTCGACTCCGACGTCAAGGTGCTCGTCTCGCTCTCCCCGCACGTGGGCGTCTCTTACAAGCCCCTGCCGCGATTGCGCCTGACGGCGACGGCCCACGCACCCGAGAAACTGCAGATCGATACGGACTTCACGTTTCTCCTCGCCAACGGCGTAGAGGAGCAGGCGGGCGTCGACTTCACGCACGACTACATGCCGTGGCAGCTCGCGGCCGGCGCCTCGTACGACTTGGTCACGACGAGCACCGACACCATCACCATCGCGGCGACCTTCATCTATGGGCAATGGTCGACATACGTCGATCGGCACAGCGAGGCGCCCATCGCCGCGTACGGCTGGTACGACACGTTGACCCCCGTCGTCGGCGCGCGCGTGCAGCACGGGGACGTGCGCGTCTTCCTCGACTCGGAGTACCAGCCTTCTCCCGTGCCGCTGCAAACGGGTCGCACCAACTACGTCGACAACGATCGCCTGGGCTTCGACGGCGGCGCGGATTGCGCGTTCTCGCTCTGGGGCAGCGACTTTCGCGTCGGCGCGCAGCTCCAGGTGCAGCGTCTCATCCCTCGCTATCAAACCAAGCTCCCGACGCCGCCGTCAGCGGACGGCCTCGACCACTATCCGGCGCTCGTCGCCGACGAAGTCCCCGACAACAGCATCCTCGACGGACGCCCGCTCGCCGGCGCCCAGGGCCTGCAGACGAACAACCCGGGCTGGCCTGGTTTCGGCAGTCAGGGTTGGCTTGTCGGGGGAGGTCTCAACCTCGCGGTGACCTGGTGAAGTCCGTCTTGCTGGCCGCGTCGGCCTTGCTTAGCGCGTGCAAGTTCGGCGGTCCTACGGGCAGCCCGAAGGAGTACGTCGCCTTTCCGGACGCCGACCTCGGCGTGCTCGAAGGGGGCGGGGACGGCCCGGAGCCCGCGGTCGACGACGCGACGTCGAGCGATGTGGGCCCGACCGACGCGCCTCTCGACGCGGTAGCCGCCGAGTCCTCGGCGGGGCCCGATGGCCAGACCGCGCCTCCCGACGCCGCAGCCGCCGAGACCTCGACGGAGCTCGATGGCGGCGCCGATGGCGACACGGATCAGTCTGCGCCCGACGCGCCCGAGGGCGATCCGTAGAACTGCCGCGCCCATCGGCGATAGAGACCGACCGGCCCGTCGCCCTCCGCGAGCGAAGGCCTGGGCAAGTACGTCTTTTTCTCCCAGATCGCGAAGTCCTGCTTCACGTCGGCGGCGTACCCGCGAAACGCGACTCGTTCGAGCAGCGGCTCCAGGACGGCCCGTGGGGTCAGGACGGCGAGCGGGTGCACGGCCGCTTTTCGCGCCACGTGCTTTAGCGCCAGGCCGATTCGCAGGCAGATGCGTCCTTCTTGCGCGGGGGTCGCGAACACGAAGTGTCGCGTCCGGAGGTCGTGCTCGGGGACGTGCACGTCGACGACGGAATAGCCGAGGCCCCACACCTGCACGGTGAAGTTGGCGCTGACCGGACGGCTGAAGCCCGATCGCCGTCGAAGCATCGTGTAGCTGCCGCGAAGGAGCGCCCCATCGGCCACCATCGGCTCGAGCGCGCCGACTCGCTCGTACCCGTGCACCACCGCGAAGTGCCCGATGTCCACGCTATTTTCGCTCGTTTCCTGCGGGTGCCCGGCGATGTTCCACGCCCGGAACAAGGCCGGCCGATAGCCCGCGGCGTCGAGCTCGGGGACCTCCCATGTCGGGGCCGCGCCTTCGGGATGAACGAACGCGAGGATCTGCCCGTTGCGTTCGCGGGTGGGAAACAAGGGCAGGCGACACTTCGGCGGCGGCCGACCCTGCGCATAGGCCGAGATGCATTGCCCGTCGGCGTCGAACCGGAAGCCGTGGAACGAGCACCGAATGACCTCTCCCTCGACCCGGCCGCTGTGACCGAGGTGGGCGCCCAGGTGCGGACAGAAGGGCCGCGTGACGACGGCGCTCCCCCCCGCCGTGCGGAACGCGACCGCCTCTCCGCCGAAGAACGGGACCGTCAACCGAGCGCCGGTCGCCAGCTCCGACGACAAGGCGACCACGTACCACCCGCTTGGTGCGGGCCCCGGCAGCATCCTGGAACCGAGCATCGTCATCACGGATCCCGCTCTGCCCGAGAAAAGAAGGCCCCTAGGGCAATCCCGCGCCGGTCACTCGCACGCCCCGGTGCCGGGGTCACAAAGACCGGACTGACAGTCGCACTCGGATGTGCAGGCATCGACGCCGGATACGCCGGTGCCCTGAAGCTCGCAGCATGTGTAGTCGGTCAAGCCGCACGTCCCCGACGCGCAGAAGCACGAATTGAAGCAGCTCCCGCCCGCGGGCGTCTGGCTCGAAGGGCAGGACGTCACGCACTGGTTGTTGTTGCAGACGTTGATGTTCTCGATCGTCCCGTCGTAACACTGGCAAGGAATCGTGCCGCACTGGGTGTAGCTCGTACACGCCCCGGCGCCCCCGCCGCTCGACGACCCACTCGAGGAGGAGCTGCTCCCGGAGGACGACCCTCCCGACGAGCTGCTGCCGGACGACGACCCGCCCGAAGAGCTCGCGCCCGAGGACGACTCGCCAGAGGACGATCCGCCGGAGGACGTGCCGCTCGAGGAGCTGCTGCTGCTCGAACCGCTCGAGGAGCTCGCCCCCGACGACGCCCCGCTGCTGCTGGAAGCGCCCGAGGAGCCTGCGCCGGACGACGCGCCGCTCGAGGATCCGCCGCCGGAGCTCGCGCCCGAAGATCCACTCGCCGCCCCGGAGCTCGCGCCCGAGGAGCCGCCGAGCGCCGAGTCGCTGGACGCGTCGCTGCCGCCGTTTCCGTTGCCGGTGGTGCTTCCACAGCCCACTCCCGCGGCGACCACGATGCAAAGGCCTGCACAAGCTCTCGACGCGTTCATCTTGGAACTCCCTCGGCGCTCGGAGGGAGTTCCCTCTCCCGGCAACCAGGCCCAACATCTATCACTTTTCCGCCCGCGCATGGAGCGTGAGAGCCCCCCGCTCAGTGCGTGATGCCCAGCGCGTAGAACGAGACCTCGGTGGCATCGCCCGCGGGATTACCGTGGCTCGGCGCCGCGCTGTAGGCGCCAGCCTTGAAGTACACGGGAACACCGTTCCACGAGGGACCCGTGGGCATGTCGAAGGACTTGCCGTTCACCACGATCGACGCCGTCGATCCGTGCCAGCCGAGCGAATACGAGATCGTCCCCCCGTCGAAGTTCTGAACGAGATTGGTGATCACCGCGGTACCGGCGTCGGGGCTCGGGTAGATGGTCACGCGGATGGCGTTCGACGTCGCCGAATACTCGAGCAGGACGAACGGCGTCTGATTCCTGTCATCGGAGTGGATCTGGCCAACCGTCGCCTCGTCGGAGTTGACCGACGATCGATCGACGCGGCACGTCGCGGTCATGGTTCCGCCGACGTCGTTCGTCCAGTCCCCCCCGTCGCCGCCGTCGAAGACCTCGCGCAGCTCGGAGCGAGAGTGGTCTGCGGTGCCGGTGCCGTTCATTTCCGTCGAGGCTCCGTTCGAAGGCGCATAAAAGACCATGGCGCCGTCCGAGCCCGTATAGAAGAAAGTCGACGTGTACCCGTCGACGAGCGACGCGGATGGAATGATGGCCGCGACGCCCGTCGTGCCGCCGGACTCGTTCACGGGGATGGTGAGCGTGTAGCCAGAGAGGTCGAAGTTGTCGGCCGGGGGAACACCCGTCCGCAGGGACGAACCGGGCGCGCCGTTGTGCGACGAACTACAGCCGAATGCCGCGCCGATCTGCGCGGCCACGGTGACGAAGAACGCCGGACTCCGAAGGTTCACGCAGTCACCCGTCACATGAGCGAGAGCTTCAAGGTCGTCGATTCCGTTGCGCGGGCCGCGATGCTCGGGGCGGTGCCATCGGCAAGCGCCCCGGCCCTCTCGCGCCAGGGCTCGACGCACACGAAGTCTCGTCCTGGGAGCGTCCACACGACAAGCACGCGCTGGTCGGCACCGAACTCGATTCGGACGCCCGGCAACGGCGAGCGATGCAGGACCGTCTCGCGAGGACCGTGGTCGAGCAGGAACATGTCCACCTCGCGGCCGGCGAGCTCGATCGGTTGCCTCACAGGCACATCTTGCCCGGTTCGATTGTCGTATCCCCGCGTGGCGTCGGTGTCGATGCGCGCGCCTGGCTTCGCGCCGTCGGGGACGAAGAAGTACGGGTGCAACCCGGCGAGAATCGGCATCGGCGAGTCGCCGCGGTTCTCGAAGACCTGCTCGACCGAGAGCGCAGCGCCCTTTAGCCGGTAGGTGAAGCGAAGCGCGAACTCGAAAGGGAACACCGCGCGCGTCGTGTCGGATGCGTCGAGCCCCAGCGTGACGCTCGCGCCGTCGCCCGTCGACTCGCCAACGACCGTCCACGGAAGATCCCGCGCGAAGCCGTGCTGCTTCATCGCGAAGGTACGGCCGCCCGCGCTGTACGTCCCGGCCGGGAGCTTGCCGGCGATCGGAAAAAGGATGGGTATGCCGCCGCGCACGCTCTTGGAAGGGTCGCGAAGCGTGGACTCGTCGAGAAAGAGCACGGGGACATCGCGCACCGAGAAACGCGTCACCATTCCGCCGCGCCCGGGGGCAAGATGGACCACCGCGCCGCTCTCGTCTTCGAGGACAAGGGTCTCGAGCGCGTCGTCCATCGGAGTCACCTTCGGCATGAACCAAAGGAAAGCACGATTCGGGTCGTGTAGAGAGAGAGGGTGCTGCACTTCGACAACACCTACGCGCGGCTACCAGAGCGCTTCTACGCGCGCGTCGGCGCTACCCCGGTCGATGCGCCACGCGTCGTGAGGCTCAATCGGCCTTTGGCCGAGCTCCTTGGCGCCGACGTGGAGCGGCTGGCTTCGCCCGCAGGGGCCGACGTCCTCGGAGGCAACGCCGTCCCCGAGGGGGCGGAGCCGATGGCCCTCGCCTACGCCGGGCACCAGTTCGGACACTTCGTGCCCCAGCTCGGCGACGGCCGCGCGATCCTGCTCGGCGAGGTCGTCGGCCGGGACGGTCGGCGGCGGGACGTCCAGCTCAAAGGGGCGGGGCGCACCCCCTTCTCCCGCGGGGGCGACGGGCGCGCGGCCCTCGGTCCCGTCCTACGGGAGTATGTCGTGGGCGAGGCAATGGCCGCCCTCGGGGTCCCGACGACGCGGGCGCTCGCGGCCGTGACGACCGGCGAGCGCGTCTTCCGCGACGAGCCGCTTCCGGGCGCCGTCCTCACGCGCGTCGCCGCGAGTCATCTCCGCGTAGGGACGTTCCAGTTCTTCGCCGCCCGGGGCGACACGGAGGCCGTGCGAATCCTCGCGACCTATGCCCTCGCTCGTCACTACCCCGACTCGGTGGGCAGCGGGAACGACGCGCTCGCGCTCCTCGAGCGGGTGATCGGTGCGCAGGCCGATTTGGTGGCGCGGTGGCTCGGCGTGGGCTTCGTGCACGGCGTGATGAACACCGACAACACGGCCATCTCCGGGGAGACGATCGACTACGGCCCGTGCGCGTTCCTCGACGAATACGACCCCGCCAAGACCTTCAGCTCCATCGACCACGGCGGCCGCTACGCGTTCTCGAACCAACCGCGCATCGCCCTCTGGAACCTGTCGCGTCTCGCGGAGGCGCTGCTTCCGGTCATCTCCACCGTCGGGGACGAAGCGGTCCGCGGCGCGACCGGTCGCCTAGGTCGCTTTCAAGCGAGGTTCGAAGAGGCGTATCTGCGCGTGATGCGCGCGAAGCTTGGTCTCGCGCAGGAGCAGCCGGATGATCCCGCGCTCGTCGAGGGGCTCCTCGCACGCCTGGCGGCGCACGAGGTCGATTACACGCTCTTCTTCCGCCGGCTATGCGCGGCCGCCGCGGATCCTTCGCTGGATGCCGGGCTAGCGGCCTTGTTTCCGCGAGAGCCCGAGGCGCTCCGATCGTGGATCGAGGCCTGGCGCCGCCGACTCGACTTCGAAGGGGACCCACCGGAAGCCCGCGCGGCGGCGATGCGGCGCGCGAATCCCGCCTTCATCCCGCGAAACCACCGGATCGAGGAGGCGATCGAGGCCGCCGTGCGACGAGGCGATTTCCAGCCCTTCGAGACGCTGGTCGAGGTGCTCGAAAGGCCGTACGTGGATCAGCCGGACCGCGCCTACCTCGCCGAGCCGCCGGCGCCGGAGCGGCGCGTCTACCAGACGTTCTGCGGCACGTGACGCGGGCGACGCCCGGCCCTTCGTCTCAATGCTCGCCGCCGGCCGCGTGTGCGACCGCATCGATCGCGGCCAGCAGCTCGCGGCCGTGGACGGGCTTGAGCACCACCGGTCCGCGGTAGCCGCGCAGGAACTCGGCCGTGCGCGCGGCGGAGCCGCCGGACGTCGCGAGGATGGTGCGACGGGCGAGGTCCGGGCGCTCGGCCTCGAGCCAGGCGAGAAGCTTGCGGCTCTCCTCGCCGGGCAGGTCGAGCTCGAGCACGAGCACCTCGGGACTCGATCCGGAACGGATCATGTCGATCGCTTCGCGACCGTCGTAGGCCACCATGATGCGATGCCGGGACCCGAGCAGACGGGCGTAGGAGCGCAGGACCCGCTCGTCGTCGTCGACTACGAGGATGCTCCTTGCCGGCGTCGACTCGCCGTTTGGAATCGGCATCGCCGGCAGCCGGCTCGTCTTCTCCAGCATCTCCTGTGACGGGATGGGCAGGAAGCAGAGGAACGTCGCGCCTTCGCCGTACACCGACTCTACCGACAGCTCGCCGCCGAGCCGCCTCAGGATCGCCCGCGAAATGGAGAGCCCGAGCCCGGTGCCGAGGCCCTGTCGCTTGGTCGTGAAGAACGGGTCGAAGATCCGCTCGAGAGACTCCGGCGGGATCCCCGGGCCCGTGTCGCTCACCGTGATCGCCACGAACTCGTCGTCCGCGCGCGCGCTGATCTTCACACGGTGGTTCGGGTGTTCGACCTCCGCGATCGCGTGGAAGGCGTTGATGAAGACGTTCATGATGACCTGCGTGACGCGCCCGCGCGGCACGACGAGCGCCGGCATGTTCGCCGCGTAATCGCGCTCGAGAACCCCGCGCCGTGACGCTTCGCGGCCGCTGAGGCGAATGGCGTGCTCGATCAGCTCGTCGACCTCGACGCGCTCGGACGGCTCGTCCTGGTCCGATCGCGCGAACGTCCGGAGGTCTCGGACGATCGATGCGATGGCGTCGGCCGCCGCGCCCATGTCGTCGAAGATGCCCGCCACACCGCGGACGCCCTGGTCGGACGCCGTGTGCTTCGTGAGCGCGGCGATGGCCTGGGGCGGAACGGGCTCCCCGGTCTGAACGGCGGCTGCGATGGCGCGCGCGGCCTCGAGGGCGGGGAGCATCTTGCGGCGTGCGACCTCGATCGAGAGGATGACGGCGGAGAGTGGGTTGTTGATCTCGTGCCCGACGCCGGCGACGAGCGTCCCGAGCGCCATCAGCCTCTCCGAGTGGGCGAACGCTTCTTGGAGCCGCTGGCTCTCGGCCCGCAGGCGCGCGCGCAGCTCGAGGCGGTCGACGAAGGCCGCAAGCTGTGCCGCGTCGTACGGCGCGATGACCGCGGCCTCGTCGGCCCCGCCTGCGAGGGCCTCGAGCACGGACGACTCGTCCGCGGCGATGTAGCCGATCGGCACGTTCTGCTCGCGTTCGCGGCGCTCTGCGATGCTTGCCTGCAGGTCGCCAGCCAGCACTCCGAACGCGAGGCCCCGCCCATTGACCCAGGGCAGCGTCTCCGCGAATTGAACCCAGCCGTCGTGGATCTCTCGGCTATGGACGAGAATGAGGGCTCGCGTGCGACACCTCGCAAACCGCAGTGTGCACTCGAGAACGCGTCGCGTGAAGCTTCATCCGCGCGCTTCGAGGATCGCGGCCGCGCGCGTGAACCCCGAACCCTGACCGTACATCGCCACCTGCGTGCCAGCAGGTGTGCGCCCAGTTGCCCGCGCTCGCGCCAGATTGAAGATAGGGCCGCACGCGCCGAGGTGCCCCGTCTCTTCGTACGTCGTCACGGCGTTGTTGCGCGGCAGCCCGAGACGCTCGGCGATCGCGCGCGGGATGAAGCCCCGCGGCTGCACGCTCGCGATGACGCCGAGCCCCGCGACCGCGATCGAGCCGCGGTCCGCAGCGGTACGGATCGTGTCGGCGCCGTACGTCACGGTGTCGCGCATGAGCCACTTCACGCGCTCGGGCTGCCTGCTTCCGAGTCGAAAGTCGCCGCCGGTCTTCCACCACGGCAAGTCGGTCGCGTCGTCTTGCCCGCGCACCCACGTGACGGCCTCGGCTTGCTCGCCGTGCGTGACCGCGAACGTGGAGTGGATCGCGAAGCCGCTGCTGCTCTCGGTGACAACCAGCGCCGATGCACCGTCGCCCAGGCCAGGGGTCGCCGGATGTTCCATGGGCATGGCGCGCAAAAGGAGATGCGACTGCGTGAGAAGCACCGTGCGGGCGAGCCCGGCCACGATGTACGCGCGCGCCACGTCGAGCTGGGCGATGGAGCTCGCGCATGCCGCATCGATGCCCAACGCGACCGCGCGCACCGCGCCGACACGGTGCGAGACGGCGCCCGCCGTCGACGGCATGAGCCGATCAGGGACGATGGAGTTGGACAGGACGAGGTCCACGTCGCTAGGACTCGCCCCCGCGTCTCTCAGCGCGGCCAGCCCGGCGCGCGCCTCCGCCTCTGCGGCCGTCATCGCGGCATCGGCGACCCGGCGGGCCTTCACTCCAAGGAAAGGGTCGTCCTTTTCGGCCGCCAGGTCCCGCGCGACGATGGCAGCGGCCTGCGGGTCTTCGCTGGGAGGAATATCGTTGAATGTGCGATCGCCGCCGCCCTGCAAGCGTTTGGCGAACGCCGCAGGCCATGCGTCGTTGGTGCGGATCGTTTCAGGAAGCCACGTGCCGATGCCGACGATGGCGATCATCGGTCCCTCGACCCTGCTTGCGAGAGCATCGACATGTGCTGAAGGGCCTCCACCCTGCCGCCTCCGCGAATCCGTACGTTGGCGTCGATCCGTGCGTCGATCAGCGCCGGACCACCCCCCGCCATGAGGTCGTCGACGAACGCTCGATCGATCTCGCCGGCGCGGTCGACGCGGGCCGCGGGCATCCCCAGCGCGTGTGCCCATGCCTCGAAATCGAGCGCCGGCGTGTCGTACGCGGCCGCTTCACCGAAGATCTGCCGCATCCCGTGGTGCACCATGTTGTAACGACCGTCGTTGAAGACGAGAAACAGCACGGGCAGCCGCTCGCGTATCGCGACGAGGGCCTCCATGCCGGCCATCTGCATCCCTCCGTCGCCGGCGATGCACACGACGGGACGCGACGGGTCGGCCATCGCCAACCCGATCGCCCCCGCGATGCCCGAGCCCATGCTGCCGAGGTTCAGCTGGACATGGAACGCGTCCGTGGCTTCTGCGGTGAGGTAGTGGAGGGCGAACAGCATGTGTTCGCCGATGTCCGTGACGAAGCGCGCCCCGGGGCCCACGGCGGCCTCGATGTCCGCCAGCAGGCGGTGAGGCCGCACCGGGAACGCGGCGTCGTTGCTCGCGTCCGGTGCGTCGAACGGCGAGATCGAACGCGCATCGCGCAAGGCGAGCCGGGCACGGGCGTTCGTCAGCCCCTGGCCGGCGATCTCCTCGCATACGGCCGACGCGAAGAGCCCGAGGTCGGCGTTGACCCCGATCGCGGTCGGGACAATGCGTCCGAACACGCGGGAGTCGAGGTCGACATGGATCGCGATCCCGNNGCGGGCCGACATACGGCGTCGGCCCCATCGAGGTGTCGTCGAGGTCGGTGCCCAGAACGAGGCAGACGTCGACGGGGGAAGCCGTGTACCGCCGCGCCCACATCGACGCTGCCATCCCTCCGTTCCGGAGCGAGCGGGGATGGCGCTCGCTCACGATGCCTTTGGCCCGCGGCGTGGTCACGAAGGGGATCGGGCACGCGTCGATCAGCGCCCGCACGGCGTCCTCGTGGCCCCTGCAACCGGCGCCGAGAACGATGAGCGGACGTTGCGCCTTGCGTAGCAGCGAGACGGCGTCGATAACGCACTGTTTTGGCGGCGCCGCCGACCAACGCGCGATCCTCGGCGGCAGCTCGATCTCCGTACACTCGCCCATCGCCCGGTCGAGCGGCAGCACGAACAGCGCCGGCCCCGGAAGCACGGCGCTGCACGCGAGCTCGAGGGCTGCGAGCGCCTGGCTGACGACACTGCGCGAGTGCGCCGCGCGGATCTGGGCTCGCGTGACCGTCGACAGGAGCGCCTCCGCGGAGAGCCCCTCGGGACCCGAATCTTGGGCCATGCGGCCGCCGGTGGTCGCCCAGGCGACGTCCCCCGCGATGACGAGCATGGGGATTCGCTCCAGGCTGGCCGACGCGATGCCCGTCACGACGTTGGTGATGCCCGGTCCTGCCGTGACGACCACCGCCGGAATCCGGCCGCTCGCGCGCTGGAATAGCGCGGCCGCGAACGCCGCGTGGCTCTCGTGGCGCGACTCGACGAGGCGCGCGCCCGCGGTGAGCCGGATCGCCTCGAAGACCGGACAGACCGGGCCTCCGGGGATGCCGAAAAACGTATCGACCCCCCGCGCGACGAGCGCCTCGACCAGCCGTCGCGCCGCGGAAGCGGGAGAAAGCGTCGACGTGAGCGGAGCTGCGGGCGTCGACGCCGGCACCAGCTCGCGAATGTACGACTGGCGCGGGACACGGCCGGACGCCGGGAAGAGATCCGAATCCGATGGGACCTGTTGTTCCTCTGGGAGCGGAATCATGGACGTTGGCAGCCTCACTCGAGATGGCCCGGCGCTGCGCAAGACATCCGCTGACTCCGAAGCACCTCGGCGCAAAGCACGCGTTGGGCCAACGTCGACCCCATCCTTAACGTCGCGAGACGTCTCGGAAGTGATCTTTTCAGCGACGGTGAAGTCTCACGTGTGCAATTTCACGCTTTTCACGTGTGCAACGGCCCAGCCCTAGCGTTCCTCGATGCGAACGAGCACCGAGGCTCGTCGCATGGCTGCTACCAGCGCAGGACGTGCTTTCCGTTGAAACGGTCGACCAACACCGCCTCCGCACGCACGGGGACGTTCACGGCGTGAAACGTCCCTCGGGCCGCACCCAAGAAATAGGATTCAATGTAGGCGTATTCCTCCGACATCGTAACCACCGCCTCGCGTTCTGTGGGAAACTCGAGCTCCCAGCGGCCGTAGGAGAACCCCTGGCGCCGCCCGGCGATCCCCTGTTTGAGGAGGCGACGGGGGTCGCGATCGAGGAGCCGAATGAGGGCGCGCCCGACGAGGCTCTCGGCGAACGTGACAGCGTTGCCGCGCCCGATCTCGGACATGCCTTCGTGCACGCGCTCCGGCCCAGCCAGCAGAGCGCCACCGACGGCGAGGCGCACGAGGAAGTCGGCCGCAGGGTGCCAGAGGACGGCCGCCGGACGCTGCGGGAAGAGGGCCGCAAAACCTTCGTGGCATCCGGCCTTCGCGAGGGTGCGGTCGATGCCGCCGAAGTAGAGCCCGCGCACCTTCGCAGACGGCGGAACAAGCGGCAGGCGCTCCTCGACGTCGCAATAACGGCAAAGCTCGCGAATGCGAGCCGCTCGATCGTCAGAAGGTGCCTCCGGATTCGATGAACGGTCCAAGCTCATCGTAGCCCCCTGGTTCGCGAGTGACCGAGCATACGCCCAAGCGCGATTCGCCGGCGTCGAACTCTACGGGGCGACGACCTCGCGTAGAATTGGCTTGCCATGAAGACCATTCGAGAGAGCGCGCGCGAGGTGCCCGTCCTGTCGGAGGTCGACGTGCTCGTGGTGGGCAGCGGGCCAGGAGGCCTCGGGGCGTGTCTGGGCGCCGCGCGCGCGGGGGTGAGCGCGATGGTGGTCGAACGCTTCGGGTGCCTCGGCGGCAACATCACGGCCGTGGGCGTCGAGAGCATCGCCTGGTATCGCCGCGAGAAGACGGTCGACTGCGAAGGCATCGGCATCGAGCTCGAGCAGCGTGCCAAGACGATGGGAGCCACCAGCCCCGAGCCGCAGTCGAAGAGTCAGGCCATCAACGCCGATATGTTCAAGTACGTCGCCGACACGCTCGTCCAGGAATCGGGCGTGACCCCGCTGCTGCATGCCGTGGCCATCGACGCCATCATGGATGGCGACGTCATTCAGGGCGTCATCGTTCACAGCAAATCCGGCCGCGGCGCGATCCTGGCCAAGCGGGTCGTCGACGCCTCCGGCGACGCCGACGTCGTTCACTACGCTGGCGCGCCCTATCGAAAGACGCCCAAAGAAATGATGCTCCCCGTGACGGTGATGTTCTCCGTCACGGGCGCCGACAAGAAGCGATTTCTGGACTACGTCGCGGCGAACCCGACCACCTACAAGGATTGGGGCCTCAACTGGGACGTCCAGAAGGGAGGCAAAGAGGACGACCTCTTCAGCCCGTACCTATCCAAGCCCTTCGATCGGGCGCGGGCCGAGGGCGTGATCCCCGCCGGTCTCAAGAGCATCGGCGGCACGTGGAGCACGATCACCGACTCCGGCGAAGCGACGTACCTCAACATGATTCACCTGACGGGCTACGACGGGACCGACGTCTGGGATCTGACGAAGGCCGAGATCGAGGGTCGCGGCCAGGCGCTCCAGGCCATCAAGGCGATGAATCACTTCGCGCCCGGCTTCGAGAACGCCCGCCTCCGAACGTACGGCATGACGGTCGGCATCCGGGACACGCGCAAGATCGAAGGCCGCTACGACCTGACGGAGCACGACGTCCGGAACCAGGCGCGGTTCGACGACTCGATCGGCATCTTCCCCGAATTCATCGACGGTTATGGCGTCCTGGTCCTGCCGACTACGGGCCGTTACTTCGAAATCCCTTACGGCGTACTCGTGCCGCGGACGGTGGAGAACCTCCTCGTGGCGGGGCGATGCATCGCCGGCGACGCCATCTCGCACGCCTCGGTGCGCAGCATGATGTGCTGCGCGGTGACCGGTCAGGGCGCCGGCGTCGCGGCGGCCGTGTCGATCAAGGACGGTGTGACGACGAGCCGCGTCGACGTAGCGCGCCTACAGGCGGAGCTCCGGCGACAGGGCGTGCGCATTCACTGAGCCCTTGCGCGCTCCCAGGTAGAGAAAGCGCCCCAGGCCTGCGGTGAACGCGACCATTCCGTAGGCACCGTGCTCGGCCGCCGCCAGCAGCATGCTCCGGGTGTGCACGTACGTGTCGAGGAACAGCGCGCCGCCGACTGCCGTTATCACCAGCGCCGGCGCGTTGCGAAAGATCACGTGGCCCAGCGAGAACACTACCGCGCCCGCCACGAGGAGCCACGCCCCGCTCTCGAACAGCAAACCGAAGCGCTGAAGGAAGTACACTCGAAAGAGGATCCCTTGGGGGACCGCGGACAGGGCCGGGTAGAGGACAGCGAAGGCAAGCCAGAGCGCTGGCCTGCGGCGCGGAAACCACAAGAAGTCGCTCGCGGTGAGCCATCGGCCGAGGGCGAGGAGGACCGGTGCGAGCAGGCCGAAGCGCAGCGCCGCGATACGGACGTACGGGTGCCCGAGGGGGAGGCGGAAGAGCACGGCCCGGTCGAACCCCGGATCGCGAAACATCAAGAAGAGCGCGACGGCGGACAGGACCCAAAGGAGGGGCGCCATGGCGCGCCGGTACGAAAGTCGCTCGAACAGCCACGCGAGCGCGACCGGAGTGGCCCCGTAGACGACGACGAGTTCGATCCAGCGCCCGAGCTGCGTGGGCAAAGTTATTTCTCCACAGCTGACATCATTTCCTCACCGTACGGTCACAGGGGAGTGTTGACCTTTGTCGTGTGAATGACCTGCTCTGGGGAAAGATCGACTTTCACCTGCACTCCTACGCGTCCAATGTGACGGACTACTACGCGGCGAACGCGCTCTCGCTGCCAGAGTCGTACTCCGACCCGAAGAAGCTCTACGCCCTCCTCAAGGGGCGCGGCATGACGATGGTCACGCTGACGGACCACAACTCGATCGACGGAGTTCGTGAGCTGCTCGACGCGGGGCGCACCGACGTCTTCATCAGCTCGGAGATGACTACGACGTTCCCGGAGGACGGTTGCAACATCCACGTGACGGTTGCAAATGTCACCGAGGCCCAGTTCGCCGAAATCCACCGGCTGCGGCGCAACGTTTACGAGATGATCGCCTACGTCGACGCGCAGATCGCCGCGGAAACCCCGACGGGCAATCACATCGCGTACTTCATGACGCACCCGCTGATGAGCACCCAGAACCGACCGTACGGCCGCGAAGGAGCCCTCTCGATCACCCACATCGAGAAGGCATTCCTTCTCTGCAACAGCTTCGAAGTCCGCAACGGCTCGCGGACGAAGGCGCTCAACGGCGTGACGCTCGCGATGCTCGAAGGGCTCGACCGCGCGATGATCGAGCGCCTCGCCAACAAGCACCGCATCGAGCCGAAGGGCGAAACGCCGTGGCTCAAGGGGATCGTCGGGGGCTCGGACGATCACTCCGGCATCAACCCTGGGCGCACCTGGACCGAGTTCCCGCACCAGGCGTCGCGGCCCGCTCCCAACGACGTCACCGACGCGGTGCGCCGGCGCGACACGCGCCCGAGCGGCGCTCACGGGGGGCCGATCACCCTGGCGCACTCCATTCTCAAGCTCCTGTACGACGGAAGCACCCGCAGCAAAGGCGCCGGCGCGAAGCCGGTCAGCATCGGCGGCCCCGTGCATTCGCTCATG
This sequence comes from Myxococcales bacterium, assembly GCA_003139415.1. GTDB lineage: Bacteria > Myxococcota_A > Polyangia > Polyangiales > Polyangiaceae > Palsa-1150. The sequence continues at coordinate 21,013 of PLIR01000142.1, forward strand.
CGGCTGGCCTTCGAATCGGGGGAACAGAGCGTCGCCGAGTGGGTCGTTCTTCGGGCGAAAATTCTCGTGCAAAAGGTGCTTCCGAGGGGGCTTGGCCTGCACTCTCCCGGGGGCGAACCGTTCGAGCGCGTGTTCGAGTCCGAGGTCCTCGGGTTGCTCGCCGATCCGACGTTTCGCGACGGCCTCGCTCACCTCGATGCCAACGCGCAGATGGACGACCGCATCTTCTTCACGATCGGCACGCTCCTCAACCGGATCTTCGTCCGCTACCTGCGCAACCTGAGAGAGGGCAGCGGGCTCAATCTCATCGGGTTCGTCAAGCAGGCCGTGGCGCTAGCGACGTCCAACGCGCTCGTCTGCGCGCCGTACCTCGTCTCGTTCCTGGCGCAGAGCTCCGACAGCCTCATCGTGCGCGACGTGCGCAAGACGTTCGGCCTCGCCGAGCGGCCGAAGGTCGTGCTCGTGACCGACACGTTCTTCGACATCAACGGCGTGGCCGCGACGATCAAGCGCATGATCCGCGAGGCGGAGCGCCGCAACATCGACTTTACCGTCGTCACGTGCCTCGACCACGACGAGCACCAGGAGCAAATCCGCGACCCGGAGATCGGCCGGTTCCTCGCGTCGGGCCGCTTGAAGCTGTTCACCCCGATCGCCCGGCTGGACTTTCCCGAGTACGACAAGTTGCAGATTCGCTTCCCGCCGTTCCTCGAGATGCTCCGGTATCTTCAGGAGTCGGGTTTCACGAAGATGCAGATCAGTACGCCGGGGATCATGGGGCTCCTCGGCCTGCTCGCGGCGCAGACTCTCCAGATCGAGACGGCCGCGACCTACCACACGAGCATCCCCGAGTACGTCGAGAACTACACGCGGGACATCAGCCTCGAGGCGCTCGCCTGGAAGTACATGATCGCCTTTTACCACGCCGTAGACGAGGTCCTCGTCCCGTCGAAGTTCATCGCGCGCCTGCTCCACAAGAGGGGCCTACGCAACCGCAAGCTTCTCATCCTCGACCGCTGGGTCGACGTGGAGCGCTTCCACCCGCGAAACCGGACGCCCGGGTTCTGGAAGAGGTTCGGTCTCGAGCGGGAGGAGTCGCTCGTGAAGTTCATCTACGTGGGCCGCGTTGGCGTCGAGAAAAACCTGCAGCAAGCCGCCGATGCCTACCTTGCCCTGCGGCAGACCCGCACGGATTGCCATTTCATCGTGGTCGGTGATGGCCCCTACCTCGCGGACCTCAAAGCGCGGCTCGCGGGAGCGCCGGTCACGTTCACCGGCTTCCTCGAACGAGAGGATTTGGCCCGCGCCGTCGCGTCGGCGGACGTGAAGCTCTACCCGAGCACCACCGACACCTGGGGGAACGCGCCGATCGAGGCTCAGGCCTCCGGGGTCCCGGTCATCGTATCGGCCGTGGGCGGGCCGGCGGAGCTCATGGTGGATGGCGTCACGGGGCTCAAGATCTCTGGCTATGACGTCGGCGAGCTGCGGGACGCAATGCTGAGGTTGATGGATCCGGAGCTCCGATCGCGGCTCGGGAGACAGGCGCGCGAGTACGCGGAGTCGCAGAAGGTCGAGGACCCCTTCACCGCGGTCTTCGACGCGGACGCGCTCCGGCGGCGCAACCGGTCTCAGGACGCTCCCGACGACATGGCGCTGCGCATGTCGGATGCGGCGATGCTCGCGGGGCTCTACTTCGCGAACGATGGCGAGGCCCGGCGTCCGGACCACGTCGCATGATCGGCAAGCTCTGGGCTCGGCTGCTCCTCTCCAAGGCCAAGCACCCGTCCCTTCGTGGGCACGCCAAGATGGCGCTGCGGGTGGCCCGTCACATTCCGTTCTACGAGCACGGCGAAGCGGAGTTTTTCTCGACCGACGGTGCGCCCGCCGAAGTCGCCGAGCGACGGCGAGCCGGCTTCGAGCGGCTCGCGTCGCTGCTCTCGGGCCGCGCCGTGGAGACGCTGAGGCGCAGCGCGGAGCTCGAGGACGGTCTGCCCGACGTCGCGTTCGTGAACGCCCACCGGGTCCCGTTTCAGTTCCGGAGGTACGTCGCCTCTCGGCTGAAGGTCGGCTGCCTCGTCGCCGAGGCCCAAGGCGCGCGGGTGCGCGATCTCGACGGCAACTGGGCCTACGATCTCACCGGCTCGTACGGCGTCAACGTCTTCGGGCACGAGTTCTACAAGCAGAGCATGGAGCGCGGCATGCGGCGCGCGCTCGACCTCGGCATGACGCTCGGCAGCTATCCCGCGCTGATCGAAGACAACGTCCGCCGCCTCAAGGCGATCTCGGGGATGGACGGCGTGTCGTTCCACATGTCTGGCACCGAGGCGGTGATGCAGGCCGTGAGGCTCGCTCGCTACCACACGGGCCGCTCGCACGTCGTCCGCTTTTGCGGCGCGTACCACGGATGGTGGGACGGCGTTCAGGCCGGAGTCGGCAATCCGCGCCCCGCACACGAGGTCTACACCCTGAAGGAGGTCGACCCCGACACGCTGCGGGTGCTGCGGACGCGTGACGACATCGCGTGCGTCCTGGTGAATCCCATCCAGGCGATGCACCCCAACGGCGCACCGGCCGCAGACTCTACGCTGGTGGCGAGCGACCGAACGGCTCACTACGACAAGGCCGCGTACGGCCGATGGCTCGCGGACCTGCGAAAGGTCTGCGACGATCGTCGAATCGCGCTCATCATCGACGACGTGTTCCTGGGGTTCCGGCTCGCGGCCGGCGGAACGCAGGAGTACTACGACGTCCGGGCAGACCTCGTCACGTATGGCAAGACGCTCGGCGGCGGGCTGCCGGTGGGCGTCGTCTGCGGGCGGCGTGAGTTCATGAAGCGCTTTCGCGACGACCGACCCGTCGACGTCTGTTTCGCGCGCGGGACGTTCAACTCGCATCCGGTCGTGATGGCAACGATGAACGAGTTCCTCCGCCACCTGGACGAACCCGCCGTGAGAGACGGCTACAGCGAGCTCGACGAACGCTGGGATGCGCGCGCCGCGCGCCTCAACGAGGCCCTCGAGGCGCGGGGCCTGCCCGTCCGCGTCGCGAACATGGCGTCCATCTGGACGGTGCTCTACCTGGCCCCGAGCCGATACAACTGGATGTTTCAGTACTATCTGCGCGCGCGCGAGCTCTCGCTCAGCTGGATCGGGACCGGGCGCATCATCTTTTCACACGACCTACGCGACGAGGACTTCGCGGCCGTCGCCGCGCGCTTCGTCGCCGCGGCCGAGGACATGCAGCAAGACGGCTTCTGGTGGCAGGGCGGCGTCTTGACGAATCAATCGATCAAGCGCCGCATCCTGCGCGAGCTCGTCACTGCCTTGGCTCGTCGCCAGACCAGGCTGTCGTATGCGCCGGCTCGAACCATTCTCCTCGAATGAGGTGTATGGGCGCCCGGCAGTAGATCTTGATGTCGTGGAAGGGGTCCGTCAGGATCTTGGTGAACCAGACGACGCCCGTCTGCAGGTTGCGCGTTGCGCACAGCCAGATCGTGCGCCCGAGCAGCCCGGCCGCCGCGAGCGCCAGCCAGAACTCGCCCAGCTGGTGCAGGTACGAACGCAGGTCGGTGATGGCCGGAAAGAAGCCGAAGAGCACGTGGCTCAAAGCCAGGGCGACGGGCACGGAGAGCCAGGCAAGAAAGAGGATCCGCTTGCGCTGCAGGTTGAAGCCAACCTTGATCTCTTCCTTGGTCTCGAAGCTCACGCCGTTGACGGAGTCGAACCCCTTCGGCTCGAAGAAGAAGTGCCCGATCTGGCGAGGCCACATCGCGATCACCCAGCCGAAGATGGCCGCGGCCGTCGGGTGAATGAAGAGCAGCGTGTACGTCGTGAGAAAGCAGCATGCGCTGAGGAGGTGGAACGTCTGATTGACGCGGCTCCGGTGATAAAAGCGATGGTCGTCCCAGCGCTGCTCGCGGAGCTCGTCGAGGAATGTCTTGTCGAGGATTTCGATGTGCTCGGTCATGGCCTTCTCGCTATTCGTGGGATTCATGAGTGTTGGCGGTGAAGGAGCGCCTCGCCCACGCGGATGATCGCGCCCTCGCGGACGCCCGGGGAGAACGCAAACGAACCGGTGGCAAAAACGATGATAGTGGAGCCGCTCTGGAAGAACCCAAGTTCCTGGCCCTTGGCGACGGACACGTCGTGCATGTCGACGACGTGGGGCCCGCCATAGCGAAGGTCGAACACCCCATCCACGGCGTGCAGCTTGATGCTCGCCACGAGGATCGAGGCGACAGGCACGAGCGTGAGGGCCTCGCGCGAGTCAGGCAGGCCGAACTCGATGACCGCGCGTTCGTTCTTGCAAAAGAGCTTCTCGACGCGCTTGAGGGCGACGGGGTTGACGTTCCACGTGTCGCCCGACAGGTAGCGGACGCGATCGATGCGGGCGTCCGCCGGCGCGTGGAAGCGGTGGTACATGTTGGACTTCAGTCGCAGCGTGACGAAGAGGCCGTCGCGGTGCCGCTCGGCCAGCTCGCCATCGCCGAGCAGGTCCATCAACGTGTAGGGGAAGCCCTTGGCCTGGTAGACGCGCGTGCCCTCCACGCGGCCGAGCGCCCCGACCACGGCGTCACAGGGGCTTGCCAGCACGTCGGGGTCCGGATGAGTGACCCTCGCGCCCGGCCGGAGCTCACGAATGAAGCAGTCTCGAAAGCTCGTGAAGTCGGTGTTCTTCGCCTCGTCGAGGCGAAGATCGTCGGCGAAGAGCTTCCAGACGCCGATCGCGAGTCGCGTGAGCGTCGGGCTCTCGATCCGGCTGAACCATCCCATGAAGAGCGTCGCCTGGCGCCTCGGGATCCGGTTGGTGACCAGGAAGTTCAAGTCCTCCTGGAGGAAGAACCTGGCGAGAGGCGAGGACACGGACACAGCTTGGCCGGTGGCGGGGGTGTGTCGTCGGTGCAAGGGGTCGGTTCTCACGCTCCGACCAACGAGGATCCTGCAAGATCATCAGAGGATCGTGCAGAGCGTGTGACGTTATGGTGTCGCGATGGCAATGCCGACGCGGTCTCGTCGCTATGACGACGCGCCCCTCTTTGCCTCCAGCGCCTCCCACCGACTGGCGAGGCGCGCCGCCTCGCCGCGCGCCCCTTCGAGCGCTGCCTTGAGCCGGGCGACCTCGTTTGCCCGCGAGGTGTAGAGGGAGGGGTCTGCGAGCTGGCTCTCCAGCTCGTTCACCCGCTTCTCGGCGCGATCGACCTCCGCCAGGATCCCCTCGAGCTCCCGCTTCTCTGCCACCGTCAGGGCGGGCGCTTGCCCTTTGGGCTTGCTTGCGGCAGGGGTCGCGGTTGCCCCTGCGGGACGCTGCGGCGGGGGCGACGACCGGCGGTTGCCTCTCTGCGACAGGTAGTCCGAATAGCCCCCTGCGTACCGCGTCACCGTCGCGGGTCCGCCGTGCGGATCCGCTTCGAAGGCGAGGACCGCGGTCGCCACGCGGTCGAGGAACGCGCGATCGTGGGTCACGATGATGGCGGAGCTGCCGAAGTCCGAGAGCATCCCTTCGAGCGCGCCGAGGGTCGGCAGGTCCAGGTCGTTCGTCGGCTCGTCGAACACGAGGAGGTTTGCCCCCTCTCGCAGCACCTTGGCGAGGGCCACCCGGGCGCGCTCGCCTCCCGACAGTGACCCGACCTTCTGCCGCTGTTTCGCCCCATCGAAGAGGAACAGCTCGAGATAACTGCGCAGGTCCATCTCGTCGCGCGCCGACGCGCCGAGGCGGACGACCGTGCTGCCGTCGCCGCGGACGTCGTCGAAGATCGATTTGTCGTCGTTCAACTTCGCGCGTGTCTGGTCGAGGTACGACACCTTCGTGTTCTTGCCGACGACGATCTGACCCGCGACGAGCTCCGGCGGCTCGACCGGGGCACCGGCCGCGGCCAGGACGGCCCGTAGCAGCGTGGTCTTGCCCACACCGTTGGGGCCGACTACGCCGATGCGCTCGCCCGAGGCGACGATGAGGTCGAAGGGAGCGTTCAACGGCGGCGCCCCCCGCGCACCCGCCACCTGCACGCCATGGAGCTCGAGGATCGTCTTTCCCTGCCGCGAACCCGAAGCGGTCACCAGGGACACCTCGCCGGGACGGCCCGACGTCGCGGGTGCCTGCGCCTCGAGCGCGTGCGCCCTCTGGATGCGCGCCTTCTGCTTGGTTCCGCGCGCCTTGGGGCCGCGCGACAGCCACTCGCGCTCGCGGCGAAGGGCGTTCTGCCGGTTCTGCTCGACGCGGCCCTCGTGGGCGAGGAGCTCAGCCTTTTTCTCCAGGTAGTCGCCGTAGCCGCCGGGGTAAGCCGTGAGCCGCCCGCGCTCCAGCTCGATGATGCGGTCGACCACCGCGTCGAGGAAGTAGCGGTCGTGCGTGACGAGGACGACCGCGCCGCGATAGTCCTGCGTGAAGTACTGCTCGAGCCACTCGACGGTGTCGGCGTCGAGATGGTTGGTCGGCTCGTCGACGATGGCGACGTCGGGGCTCGCCACGAGGAGCTGCGCGAGGGCGATGCGCCGCCGCTCTCCACCGCTGCGCTCTCCGCAAGGCCGATCGAGGTCGCGAACGCCGAGCTTGTCGAGGAACCCAAGCGCCTCGTGCCCGCGCTCCCATCCTCCGAGTCGGAGGATCGCGTCATCGAGCGTGGCTTGCTCGTTGACGAGAGCGTCGTCGTGGTCGCCGGCGGCGAGCCGCTCGGTGACTGCTGCATGGCGTACCGTCGCGTCGTTCCAGGCGGCAAGCGCCTCTTGCACGACGGCCCGCGGCGTCGCGTCCGGGTCGAGCACCGGCTCCTGGGGCAGATACCGAACCGTCAGGCCCCGCCGGATGCTGACGCTTCCGCCGTCCGGGGTGTCGGCCCCCGAGAGGACTCGGGCGAGCGTCGACTTGCCCGCTCCGTTGGCTCCGATGAGGCCGACCTTTTCACCTCGACCAAGCGTGAACGTGGCGTCGTCGAGGACGACCTGGACGCCGAAGGCTTTTCTGAGGTGCTGGGCGGTTAGCGCGGGCATCGGACCGCTATAGCCCGGCACGAGCGAAACGGTGAGCGAGTGACTATATTGGGCCGCTAGTGATGAACTATCGACGCAACAGTCCGCAAGCCCAACGATTCGCGGAGCGGCGACGCCGGGAGGACGATGCTCCGCGGCTTCGCGATCAGGTGCCGGATCTGCTCAGCCTTCGCCTCGACATCGAGGATCGCACCGATGTCGGCGGTAACACACACACACGGCGCGTCGTGGTCGACCATGCTCCCGCGCTCTTTCTTGTCCCCTGCGGCGATCCACGCTGCTCCGACGGCGAGCACGACCTGACGTCCACCGTGATGCGCGCCCTCCGCACCCACGAAACGTCATTCCACGGCGAAGACGAGTGCCGCGGCTCGGTGGGGCCGAGCCCGTGTTCACGCGTTCTGCGGTTCGACGCCAAGGCCGAGTACCGTTAGGGGCAGAACACGAAGGCGTAGTCGTTGTAGCCCTTGCACGTGAAAGTGCTGGTGGGGTCGTCGCTTGGGTAGCTGTAGGCCGTCGGGCACGCCGACTTGAAGAACCGCGTGTACTGATTCGGGTACATGCAGTCCGGGCTCGATGCGTCGTTGTCGCCGAGGACCTTGCACTCGTCGTTGGCGCAAGCGAGGACTTGTCCGCCAACGACGTCCTTCAGCGGCTGGGGGCACGTCGCGATGAGGTCGGGCGCGCACGAAGGATCGCCGCAGTCGTAGGGGTGCCCCGCATCGGGGACATGGCCCTGCGCGATGATCTCGATGGGCAGGTTGAAGCCGTCGACCAGGCTCACGTCGTAGAAGTCGAGGCCGGTGGATGACATCGTGAGCGTCAGCTCGGCGAGCGATGCCGGGAGCGAATCGCTCGTGCACGTGAGCTTCCCGCTCGTCGTCGTGCAGTCGACCTTGCCCCAGATGCGGCCCGACCATCCGTTGTCGACGCCGACCTCGAACGAGTCGCCCGGGGCCATCTCGACGGTCCCGCCCGGGAAGGTCGTTGCCGGGAGTGCCGCCGCCCAGATCGTCTGGGCGCACTGGTTGACGACCGTGAACGTTCGCGGCGCGCCTTCGCCGTCGCCGAGCCATTGCGCGTCCGCGGGGACGGAGACGTCGGCCGCGGTTTGCCCGTCTGCGACGAGCGACGCATCCGCCGCGGAGGGCGAAGAGTCGTCGGCCGCGGCATCCGATTCGCTTGCCGCCGCTTCCATCGGCGTCATTCCATCGACCACGGGACCGGCCTCCGACGGGAAGGCGTTCGACTTCGCAGCGGACGACCCACACGCAGCGGCTGCAGCGAGGGCAAAGACGAGCAGGGAGGCTCGGTGGGCATTCTTCATGGCATGGGTCTCGTCGCGCCCGCATCGGCGAGCCACTGGGCCACCTGGGACGAGGGAATGGTGGACGCGAAGTCGAAGTCCGTCGCCCCGAGGCGCCGGATCGCGATCGTGCTGCTCGCGGCGTCGAAGATGACGAGGAATGTCGCCGTCTCGTAGACGGGCCGCTGAAAGTAGTCGGCCCCGCCGCCGGTGACGCCCTGGAACGAGTAAATCGTGGTGGTGGCCTGTTCGGGGTGGGCCGGGGTCGCCGTGGCGCCGCCGAGCACTTCGGCGACGTCGATCTCTCCGCACCCCCCGTCCGCGCCTTCGCCCCGGCAGTTGCAGCCGTATTGCGACGAGCGCACGACCTGGGCGGGCAGCAGCCAGTAGGCCGGGGTGACGTCGCTGATCGGCATGCGGAACTTCGTCGCGAAGATCTTGCTCCCGTTCGCGCTCCCTTGAAACCCGTGCAGCGCGAGGCCCCGGCTGAAGCCGCAGTCCGTACCATCGGTCGTTCCGGTGCAGGCGGTGGAGCTCATGACGTTGACCCCGACGCCCGCGTCGAGGTCGCCCCCGAACTGCACCGGCGTCGGGCTGCTCATCGTGCCGCTTGCGGTGACGTAGCTCTGCACGTAGCCGTTGCACTGATACCAGGCGTCGTTGCCGACGAAGGCGAGGCCTTCGGTCGTGCAGCGGTCCCAGTACGCGACACGCGCGTAGCCGCCGGTGGCCGGGTAGTAGACGGCGACCTGGTAGAGCGCGAGAGGTCCGCTGAAGACCATCGTCATCTCTTCGTCGAAGGGGGCGAGCGGGCCGCTCACGAGAGTCGACGCCTTCTCGCAGACGTTGGCAACGCAGGTCGGCGCGACCGTCGACGTCACGACTCGGTCGTAGCTACCTGTGGCGCCGACGTTCGTGTACGTGATCGCGGTGACCGCGGTCCCCGTTGGATCGGGAGTGTCGGTGCCGAGCGGGGTGTTGCCGACGTCGCTCGCGGGGCAGGCCGCGGGCAGGCTGCCCGCCGAGCCGTCGGCTTCGTCCGCGACGCCCGCGTCCGTGCCCGAGGCATCGTCGAAGCCGGTCGCCGATGCGTCGCCGCCCGAGCCTGCGCTGCCGTGGGTCGCGGAGCCGTCGGACCCCGCGCCGCCTCTCGCGCCGGTCGACGTACCGCCATCTCCGGCGGATTCGGACGACGAGCGCGAGCACATCGATAGCGCAAAGAGAGCCGCCAGAAGGCCGCATCTCGCTTGTCCCCCGGCCTCCATGCGAAGGCAAATGCTTGCACCGATCGCGCGGGTTCGCTACCTCGCGCTACGACGGGAGCGCGACGCTGGCGAGCGCCTCGTGAACCACCGAATCGGACTCGTTCGCAAGGAGAGCGCGCACGCGCGAAGGATCGGCCCCGCGAATGCGATCCAGGCCTCGCGCGGCGGCCTGGCGCGTCGGCGGCAGGTAGTAGCCCCTCCGGTCTTCGAGCAAAGTGAGAAGGGCCTCGGCGCACCCGTCCTCGGAGCGCTCGACGATCGCAGCGATGGCCGCGAGGCTCACGCCCGCGTCGACGTCGGCGACGGCCGCGTACAGGGGCGAGAGGGCGCCGTGGGGCAGCAGCGATCCCAACGCCTGCACCGCCGCGGCGCGCGCCGCCATGCTGAAGTAGCCGTCCCGGTTCGTCAGGACGCCGAGCAGCGCCGTGACCGTCGCCTCGCCCGGGTGAAGACGCAGCGCCGCCACCGCCTGGATCGCGACCTCTGCGGTCGGATCCCGCAAGGCGGCAATGAGCTCCGCCGTCGGCCGCCCATCGGTCGGCGGTGACGCATCGACGTGCCCGGCGCCGGTCACCGGCTCGACGTAGGGCGTGCGGCCGAGCAGCGTCGCGAGCGTGGGCCACCGCTGCTCGAGTCGACTCAGCGCGGCGCTTGCGAGGCGTTGGACGATCGGCGGCGCGTGCCGGGCCATTCGTTGGACGATGGCGGGCGCTCGGGACGCCATACGTTGCAACCACGTGGTGGGGAGCACGGCCTCATCCTGCCATCGAACCCGCTCGAATACGTGTCGCGTCGCGCTCGTGCAGGTTTCATGTGCACGTTCATGTGCAGGTTTCATGCACCGGCTTTTCGCCGGACCCGCACGAGCGACAGCGGATCGGCCACCCCTTTGACCCGCGCCTCGAACCGCTCGACGAGCTCGAGAAGCGCATACGGCTCGGGGGCGAGCGTGGCGAGGGCCGCGTGCGTGTCGGCCGGCATCACGATCTCGCCCGAACCGGCGAGGTGCTGCACGCGGGAGGCGACGTTGACCGTCTGACCGAAGTAGTCGAGCGCCCCGTTGGCGGTCACCACGTAGCACGCCCCCGCGAACATGCCGACCTTGATCCCGACGTGCGCGCCGTGGGCCTGCGTGTCGCGGAACGCCTCGAAGCGAGCGAGCGCCTCCATCGCGGCGCGAGCGCACGCCGTGTCGTCCACGAACGCGGCCATGAGCGCGTCGCCCATCGTCTTCACGAGGACCCCATCGTGCGAAGCGACGATGGCGCGCATGACGTCGAAGTGATCATCCACCAGGCGGAAGGCCGCGGCGTCGCCGACCTTCGTATAGAGCGCGGTCGAACCGGTGAGGTCGCTGAAGAGCAGCGCCGCGCGCGCGACCTTCAGCGGCGTACCGCGCTTGAGCACGTCTCTCGCGAAGAGAGAGCGGAACTCATCGAACGTGGAGACCACATGGGCCGTCGCGGCCGCGCTCGCGAAGCCGAGGCGCTCGATCTTCACGTGCCGTCCGTCCTCGAGGGCGTTGGTCACGCGCAGCGAGCCCCCCGGCGCCGCCGCGATCTGCACCGGGTGCAGCCCCTCGGCGTCGAGAGACACTTCCGCGGTGGAGGCCGCGGCCGGGTCGACCTCGATCGCCGCCGTCGCGCCGCCGCGGGCAAAGAGGCGGTAGCGCCCGGCCTCGAGGGGGATGTCCAGCGTCGTCATCCCGTGGGGGGCCGCCGTGGCTTGCACGAGCACGTGCGGCGTACGGGCCGGACCGCCCATGCAGAACATCGCCTCGGGCAAGCGACGGATCGCGAGGTGCGGCTTGAACGTCGCCTCGACGGCACGGTCCAGGTCGAGCTCGTACGTGATGTCGCAGAGCTGGCAATGGGCGTCGGCGCCGATCTCGTCGAGGCCGCTCGACTCCTGCGAAGACGTCAGGCAACTGGGGCACACCAGGCCCCAGCGCATCTCGAGCAACCCCGCCGGGACCGCACGCAAGAAGGCTCGCAGCGTGGCGCGCCGATCCTCGCCCCACAGGTCGGCTTGCTCGAAGGGCCGGATCCGGGTGACGTCGGCGTCCGCCGCCTCGCGGACGAGCGCGCCCATGCGATCCGCGAGGCCGGCGGGGACTCCCTCGGACCGAAGACGGGCGAGGGCCGCCTCGACGCGGACGGCATCGGCGGGCGAGACCGGGCCTGCGTAGGGGCTGGGCGCGCCTTCGACGACGTGGGCGTCGATGATCGGGCCGAGGTTTGCGAAGCTCGCCGTGACGCTTCGAGCGTTGAGCCATGCGACGGGACGCAGGATGGCCGAGCGCGGTACGAGCTCGAGCCGCAGGGTCGCCCGCGTGCCGCCTTCGAGCGCGCCAGGCCCGTCGGCCGTGCGGGATGCCGCGAGGGTGCACTGCCAGGTGAGCGACGCAATCGGCCCCCCGTGCATCCGTCGGTGCACGCTGAACGCGCGCGGCCGGCTCCACTCGAACGGGTACTCGTCGTACGCCAACCGGAATCCGCCCGCCCGCGTCTCGCCGACGAAGCGCGCCCCCGTCTTGTTGGCCGGGTCGACGGGTCGGTACCGGACCTCGCTCATCCCGAGCAGCCGGTTGAAGCGATCGGTGTCCGACAGAAACGGCCACACACGCTCGGGCGCCGAGGCCAAGTTGACGGATCGTGTGACGACGACCGCGTCCATCGGAAGAAGCCCCACCATATCACGGGCCCTCCTAACGGGCTTGGCACACGCGGTTCGGATCGTTGTCGCGGGAATGACACCGAAGTGGCGTGGAGTGAGCAGGTATGCGCGTCGCTGATCAAGCCTTCCAGCAGCTCTTCAAGCGCCTTCTCGTCTACAACATGCTGTTCGAAGACACCGAGGTCGACGAGCGCTTCCTCGGCGTCGGTCCGGAGTCGCGTCTGCTCGGGATCTCGGGCGCCGGCTGTGGCATCGCCAATCAGCTGAGTCGCAGGCCACGCAGCATCGACGCGGTGGACATCAACGCGAGCCATCTGGCGATCACGGCGTTGAAGACGGCGTCGGCGCGCCAGACGGAGAGCCACGAAGAGTTCTATCGGCTCTGGGGCCACGGCACACATCCCTCACCCGCCCGGGTCGTCGGCAGCCTGACCAAGGGGCTCCCGGCCTGGATCCAGCGCCACTGGCGCTCCCACCACGACATCTTCGACGACGCGCTGCATCACCGCGGACTCACCGCCCGCCTGTTTGCCGTGCTGCGGCGCCTGGCCAAGGTCGACGCCGCGTGGCTCCGTTCGCTCATCGCGACGCCCGTGAGCGAACGGCGGCGCTGCGTCACGGAGGCGTTCGGGCCGGTCTTGCGCACGCCGTGGGTCGGCGCCGTCTTGCGCTCGCCGCTGCCGCTCGTCGCGATCGGCGTCAACCATGCCCAGTGCGAGCGCATGTTGCGCGCCGAGGGGCTGACCGATGTCGTCGACTATGCCCTGATGCACCTGCAGCGGGTCGCCGAGACGGACCTCGAGCGAAACTGGTTCGTCTGGTTTGCCATCGCGGGCCACTTCAACCATGCGCGTCCCGACGCCGCACCCCCGTACCTGCGCAAAGACCACCACGAGGCTTCGCTCGGCGCCCCGACCGACGTGCGATTCCATCACGGCAACATCCTCGATGTACTCGCCGCGGCGGGCCGCAACACCTGGACGCACTACACGCTGCTCGACGCCCCCGACTGGATGCCGCCCGCCGTCCAGCGGCGGCTGCTGGGCGAGATCGTGCGCACGAGCGTCGACGGCGCCGTCGTGCTGCACCGCTCCGTCGAGGACGCGTCGTTGCCCGAGCGCCACGGGCTCGGCCGCCACTTCACGCCGATGATGGAAGAGACGGCTCTTGCCACGCAGCTCGATCGGACGCGCCAGTTTCGCCGCGTGAGCTTCCACCGGATCGCGCATTGAGCGACGCGCAGGCGGACCACCGCGCCTTTCTCAATCGCTACTACGGCGTGTCGCGGTTCATCTACGACGCGACGCGCCGCTACTACCTGCTTGGACGCGACGTGGTTCTCCGCGACCTCGCCGCGGATGCGGCGTGGGAGACGCTCGTCGAAGTCGGACCGGGGACAGGGCGGAACCTCGTGCGGCTGCATCGAGCGCGGCCCGAGGCTCGCCTCGGTGGCCTCGAAGCCTCGGACGCGATGCTGGGACACGCGCGCGCGAAGTGCCCCTGGGCGCGAATCCTTCACGGATTCGCAGAGGACGCTCCGCTGACGGAGGTCCTCGGCGCGCGGCCCGACCGGGTGCTCTTCTCGTACTGTCTCTCCATGGTGGGCGACCGCGCGGCCGCCATCGCGAACGCGCGCCGCGCCCTTTCGGCCCACGGCGAGGTCGTGGTGATCGACTTCGCCGACTTCGCCGGCCTCCCGCATCGCGCAGCCCGCGCCTTTCGGACGTACCTCGGGACGTTCCACGTTGCGCCGTTGAGCGCTGCCGACTTGGAGAGCGCGGCGTCCGTCCGCCGAGGACCGCGCGGCTACTACGTCTGCGCGACCTTCGGACCGATCTCGTAAGGGGCGGGCGCGCCAGGCGTGTGCGCCCGCACCTGCGTCCTATGTGTCGGGTTCGTCGGACAGCCACTTGGCGAGCGTCTTCGCGTCGACGCCGAGGGCGTCTGCGGTGCGGCGCTTGTGGCCGCCGAGCCGCTCGAGCGCCCACGCCGCGTACCGGCGCTGCACCTCGCGAATGGGCAGCACGTGTCCTCCGAACCGCTCGGGCAGGTGCGACGGCATGGCCGCCGTGACGGTGACCGGCAGGTCGCCTACGCCGGCTTCCGCGGCGCGCCCGAGCAGCACCACGCGTTCGATGGCGTGGGCCAGCTCGCGGACGTTGCCGGGCCACGAGTGATTCGTCAGAGCCGACAGCGCGTCGCTCGAGAGGCTCACGACGGGCGACCGTGGGTGCGTCGTCCGCGACTGGGCCAGCATCCGCTCGACGAGCAGCACGATGTCCTCCCGCCGTTGCCGCAGAGGGGGGATCTCGATGGTGACGACATCGAGGCGATAGAGCAGGTCCTCGCGGAACGCTCCGACCCGGATGCGTTCGCGGAGGTCGCGGTGGGTCGCGGCAACGAGGCGGACGTCCACGCGTCGCTCCTTGTTCGCACCGACCGCGCGCACCGTCCCGCTCTCGAGCACGTGAAGCAGCTTGGCCTGCATCGCAGGGGACATCTCGCCGATCTCGTCGAGCAGGAGTGTGCCGCCGGCCGCCTCCGCGACGAGGCCCTCTCGCGTCGTGGTCGCCCCCGTGAAGGCACCTTTCACGTGGCCGAAGAGCTCACTCTCGAGCAGGCTCTCCGGTAAGGACGCACAGTTGATCGAGACGAACGGCCGATCCACGCGGACGCCGGCAGCGTGCATCGCGCGGGCGAGCGCCGTCTTGCCCGTACCGGTCTCGCCGATGAAGAGGACCGGCGTCGCGGCGTCGGCCACCCGAGTCACGACGTCGAAGACGTCGCGCATGGCCGCGCTCGACCCCACGAGGTGCCCGAGGGCCGACTCCTGCCGGAGCGCCGTACGAAGGGTGCGCGCCTCGCGACGCAGGCGAGCCTCTCCGAGCGCACGGTCCACGAACAGCGCGAGCTCGTCGACCATGAAGGGCTTGGTCAGGTAGTGGTAAGCACCCTGGCGGATCGCCTCGATGGCCGTCTCGACGGCCGCGTATGCCGTCATGACGATGACGGGGCGATCGGGTGCGGCGGCTCGCGAACGCGCGAGCAGGCCCAGGCCGTCCACCGCGGGCATGCGCAGGTCGGTCACCACGGCCTCGAACGGTTCGCTCTCGAGCCGCCTCACCGCGTCGACGCTCGACGCGCACGCGACGGCCTCGAGTCCGCGATCGGTCAGACCCTCGGCCAGCGTCTCCGCGAGGTGCAAATCATCGTCCACGACCAGCACGCGCGAGGCCATCCCTGCCCAATCTAGTCCAAAGCGAATCCTTCAGGCGTGAGCCCCGGCGAGCCCAGGTTCGGCCGATATGTCCGGCTCGCGCGGGATGCGCTTCGCGAAGACCAGGAACATCGCGGGGACGAGGAACAACGATAGGAGCGTCGACGACGCGAGGCCCCCGACCACCGCGAGCGCGAGCGGCTGGTTGGCCTCGGAGCCGCGCTCCAGTCCGAGCGCCGTCGGGACGAGGCCGATGACCGTCGCGAGGCTCGTCATCGCGATGGGCACGAACCGCGATTTGGCGGCGGCCACGATGGCGTCGAGCTCCTCTACCCCTTCGTCGTTGAATCGGCGATTCGCGTCGTCGACGAGCAGGATGCCGTTGGACACCGCGATCCCGATGACCATGAGAATGCCCATCAGCGCGGTGATCGAGAATCCCTGCCCAGCCGCCATCAGGGCCAGCACGATGCCCACCAGGCACACCGGAATGGTGAAGAGCATGACGAACGGCAACCGCAACGACTTGAACTGCGACGCCATGATCATGAAGACCACCATCACCGCCAGGCCGAGGGCGAGCCCCAATCCCGAGAACGTCGTTCGCATGAGCTTTACTTGCCCCACGTACGCGAACTTGATGTGGCGGGTGCGCGCGTCGGTCTTCAACGCCGTCTCCAGGGCGGTGGCCGCGGATCCCAGGTCGCGCCCCTCGGTCTGCATGAGCACACGCGCGACGCGCGCCAGGTGACTACGCTCGAGCGCGACCGCCCCGACCTCGCGATGGATGTTGCCGTACGCCTCGAGCAGAACGGGCTTGCCTTCGCCGTTGACCCGCACGGGCAAGGCGCCGAGCTGCTTGGTGTCGAGGACGTCTCCGTAGAACGTCACGACGTAGTACGACTGGCCGTTGTGCTCGTCGATCCAGACTCCCGGCACGTTGATGTTGCCGAGCGTCGCGTCGAGCGTCGTCTGAGCGGCCGTAGTCGCGTCGGTGCCTACGAATCCGGCCATCTCCCGATCCGTGTCGACGTGGATCTCGGGGTAGTTGATCTGGAGCGACTCGCGGACGTCGCGAATGCCCGGTACCGTGCGCGCCACGTCGACGACGGCCTTGGCCTCTTCGTCGAGCGCGGCGAGGTTGTCGTTGCTCACCTCGACGACGAAGGGGGCCGTGAAGCCGTTGGCGAAGACGCTCGCGACGAGCCCGCCCGGATACTGGAGCACCTCGACCCCAGGGAAGTCGCGCGTGAGAATCTCCCGCGATCTCGCCGCGAGTTCTTCCTGCGAGATCGTACGCTTCTCCGGGTCCGAATACTGGATTCGAAGGTAGCCCGTATTCGGCGCGACGTTGGGGCTGACGAGCAGACTTCGCGCGTTCTGCGGCATGCCGACGTTCGTGACGACCATCTGGATGACGCCGGGCGGTAGCTCCTTCTCCAGGGCCTGACCCATGGCGGTCATTCTCCTTCCGGCCTCCTCGACCGAAATCCCGGGCGAGAAGCGGACGTAGACCATGTCCATCGCTTCGTCGATCGCGGGGAAGAACGTGCTGGGGAGGCGGTCGGCTGCCCAGCCCGCACCGGCGACGAGCAGGACGGCGGCGCCGATCACGACCCAGCGGAACGCGAGGGCCCGGCGCAGCACCCGGGAGTATCGATCCGCTGTGCCGTCGATGAACCCTTCGACGGCCTTGCCGATGCGCCCGTGCTCGCCCTTGCCGAGGAAGTACCGGCACGCGACGGGGGTCACGGCCATACTGACGAAGTACGACGCCATCATCGCCATTCCGACGGTGATGGCGAGCGGCGCGAAAAGCTTCTTCGCCAGGCCGGCGAGCAAGACGACTGGCAAGAGCACCGCCATCGTCGTCAACGTCGAGGCGAGCACCGGCAACGCGACGGCGTTCGTCCCCTTGAGCGCCGCCTCGGCCGTGTTCATGCCCTGTCGCTGGTGGCGATGGATCGACTCGAGCACGACGACCGCGTCGTCGACGAGGCGCCCCATGGCGAGCGTCAGGCCGCCGAGCGTGAAGGCGTTGAGCGTCTGGCCCGTGCCGTAGAGCACGATGAGCGTGATCGCGAACGACAGAGGTATGGCGACCGAGACGATCATCGTCCCGCGCAGACTCTGGAGAAAGACGAGGATGACGATCGCGATGAGGACGAGGGCCTGGACGATCTCCCGTTTCAGCCCGTCGTACGTGGTTCGGACGAACAGCGACTGGTCGAAGTACACCTTGGCCTGCATGCCGTGCGGCAGGTCATGGAGGTTCTCCACGACCTTCTTCACGGCGTCGACGATCTCGATCGTGTTGCCGCCCGGCACGCGGAGCACATTGAGGAGAACGGCGTCTTTGCCGTTGACCGAGACGACCTGCGTCTCCGGGGTTCCACTGTCTTGCACGTCCGCGACGTCGCC
The DNA here is from genome assembly GCA_003139415.1 of Myxococcales bacterium. Classification (GTDB taxonomy): domain Bacteria; phylum Myxococcota_A; class Polyangia; order Polyangiales; family Polyangiaceae; genus Palsa-1150. The sequence continues at coordinate 38,884 of PLIR01000142.1, forward strand.
GATGAGCACCGGGGCGCCGTGGACGACCTTGATGGTCGCTTGGGCGATCATCTTGACCTGGCTGGGAACCCCGTTCGTGTACACGTTCGCGTCGAACTTTGGCGCGATGAACTCCCCCGACGGCAAGAGCGCGTTGGACGCCGCCACCGCGCGGGACACGTCGAGCGCCGTGAGGCTGCGAGCCTGCGCCTTGAGCGGATCGACGACGACGTTGATCTGCCGCAGCCGCCCGCCGTCGGGTGCCGCGCTGGCGACCCCGGAGATGCCCTCGAGCAGGGGCTCGATGTTGTTGAACGCATAGTCGTAGAGCTGTGGGCCGGTGTACCCCTCGCCCGTCACGACGACCTGGATGACCGGTGCGTTCGACGGGTCGTACTGCAGGACGAAGGGCGGCAGTACGCCGAGAGACTTGGGCACGGCGGCCATCGCGAAGCCGGCCTGCGATTGGACCAGTGTCTGCGCGCCGTTGAGGTCCGTACCCCACTTCAGCCAGACGTAGATGACGCTGAAGCTGTTGCGGGACAGGCTCTCGACGTGATCGACGCCGGGGGTGGCGCTCACGTACTTTTCGAGGCGCCAGCTGATGGTCTTCTCGACGTCCTTCGCGGCCAGGCCCGGACAGAGCGTGCCGATGATGAGGACCGGCGGCGTCAACTCCGGAAACGTGTCGACGCTCATCCGCGGCGTCACGACTCCTGCGAACACCACGAGCGCGACGCAGATCATCAAGATCGCGATGGGGTTGCGCAGCGCGAGCCCCGTCATGGAGTCGCTCCCGTGCTCTCCTCCACATCCTTCTTGGCCGCGGCGCTCGACGACGTCCCCTCGTAGGGAATTTCCCTGGTCGCGACGCGATCGCCTTCGGCGAGCGTCGCCCAGCCCTCCGTCACGACGAACGTACCCGCCTTGATCGACGGCTCGACATACAGATCGCTCCCCACCTCACCTAGGATCTTCAGCCTTGTCTGGTGCGCGACCCCGCCATCGACGACGAAGACCGCCGCCTTCGTGCCCGTGATCGACCCGGAGGCGAGCGGGATCTCCAGCGCCCTGATCGGCGGCCCGACCTCGATCCGCACTTGGCCCGTCGTATTCACCGGGATCTGGCGGGTCGCGTCGGCCAGATCGATCTCGACGTGCACGGTGCGGGTCTCCGGATCGGCCGCGGGCGAGCGCCGGGAAATGGGCGCCGAGATCACCTTGCCTGTAGCGACGACGTGGACGCTCGCGACCGTGCCCGGGCCCAGCAGGTCGAAGTCGCTCTCCGGGGCGTCGAAGGTCATGCGGATCGTGTCCCGGTCGACGACCGATACGATCGGCGTCCCCGGGCGAACGAAGGCGCCAGGATCGATCGTCCGGGTGGCGACTTCGCCGTCGAAGGGGGCTCGGAGAACGCAGTCGCTCACCTGCAGAGCCATGGCGGAGAGCTTGGCGCGCTGCGAGCTGACCTGGGCTTGCTCCGACGAGCTTTGCGCAGACTTGATCTCGGCCTCGTTCGGCGAGACGAAGCCGCCGTCGAGCAACGTCTGCAGGCGCTCCGACTCATGGGATACGGCTTGCTGGCGGGCGTCCATGGCGCGCGCCTCGGCCGCGACCGCCTGACTTGCAGCGCTCGCGTTCCGGCAGTCGAGGGTGGCGAGGACGTCGCCGCGCCTGACCGTGACGCCCGGACGTACCAGCACGGTGTCGACGTAGACGGAGATGTACTGAGGGCCCACGCTGGCCTCGACCCAGGGCCGGAGCGTACCTACGTACGTGCGCGCGTCGCGGAAGGTGGCCTCCGGAACGGCGATCACCGTGACGGGCTTCGGCGACGATGCGAGCGCTACCGTGTTGATCTTCGACTCGGCGTGCCACACGAGAAGCGCGCCGACTACAATCACTGTCGCGGCGCCGACCCCGATCACGATCGGGACGAGTGCAGCATTCTCGGCCCGATGGTCCTGACCTGTCGCCGCGGGCGGGCCGCCCTCGTGGACCGGCGCTGGGCTCGTCGGCGTCGGATGTACCCTGGAATCCATGAGGGCCTCAGAGTCCTTCCGCGATCGCACGGCCAAACGCGGCGCGCGCCCGACCGACCTCGAATCGACCCAGCACCAGCTGGATCTCGGCATTGGTGCGCACCCCCTCGGCGTCCGCGAGCTCGACCGCGTTGCCGATCCCCGAATCGAAGCGCGCGTTGGCCTGATCGTAGTTGGCGCGGGCCGCGATGACCGAGCGGGTGAGCGCGACGAGCGCGTCGTGGGCCACTTGCACCTGTACGTAGGCCTGCCGGACGCGCGCGAGGTCCTGCTCGGTGACCAGGTCGATGTCGCTCCGCCGTACGTCCTCCAGGGAATGCGCGGCGTTCCGGCGGGCGTTGATCGTCCCGTCGAAGAGCGGCCACGAGAGCACGAGGCCCGCGTCCCAGTTGGGGACGCTCGGCACCCAGCCGTCTCCGCTCACGGTGCGCCCGGCCGCAGGTGCGCCGCCGGCACGCCCGGTAAACGTCGCGGTCAACGCCACATCGGGCCTCATCTCGGCACCGATGGCCCGCGTGCGCCGTTCGGCCGCCCTGAGCATGGCGAGCGTCTCGGCCAGCCGCGGATCGCGTTGCTGGGCCAGCGCGATGGCCTCCGGCAGGGCAGGCATGTCGCTCGGTTGCAACGGCTCGTCGGAGGCATCCACCGCTGCATCGGCGGATCCGATGGCGGCGGAGAGGACGCTCTGCGCAACGGCCACGCCGCCCCGCGCATTGACGCGACCGACGTCGAAGCGCGCGAGATCGGCCTCCGCACGCGTCAGCTCGATGGGAGAGCGCAGCCCGGCATCGACGCCGCGCTTGGCGAGATCGCGGTGTACGCGCGAGCGCTCGTAGGCCTCGTCGGAGGCGCGCACGATCGCTTTGGCCGCGGCGACCGCGTAAAAAGCCTCTTCCACGCCGAAATCGACGTCGAGCCGGTCGGTGTCCGAACGGTGCCGCTCGACCTCGACCTGCGCGTCCGCAGCGGCCCGCTGGGCTTCGATGCGGCCGAAGTCGAAGACTTCTTGCGTCAACCCCGCGCCGACGAGCGTCGAAGCGTACGGCGAAAGGTTGCCTGTCGTCGTCGCCGTCGTCCCCCCGATGCGCGGTATGTCCAGGGATGGGGGAACCACGTAGAGGGCTGTCGTGTTGTTCGCCGACATCGCGAAGAGTTGCGCCGTGACGCCCACCGTGGGCAGCCATTGCGCCGTTGGGATCTTCGCGTCCTCGATGCGCGCCGAGACGCGCGCGAGGGCCGCGTGAATCGCGGGCTGGTGCGCGCGCGCATAGTCGAGCGCCTGTTTCATGGTGAAGGACTGCGCCGGCTGTGGCGCATCGATCGACGGGGGTGCCGCGTCCTTCGTCGACGGCAGGTCCGCGCGCGCGGCCGCAACGCCCGAGAGGGCGAGGCCCACGGCGCCGGCGAGCCAGGCAACGCGAAGACGGGCAAACATGTGGGGGTTCTTAGTAGCTCACACGCGGTGTTCTTGGGGATAGAGGCCGTGCAAGTCATGACCCGGACTCCATCGGCTCGCCGGCCACGATTCACGACGAAGAAGCACCTCTCGTGCCACGGGCTCGTGCGCGCACGAATGGGCCCGTTGCCGCATGCGCGAGGGAAAAATTCCGCGGCGCGTTCGGGAAATATTCCATGGCTCGTCCTTCATCGGCGGGTCGGGGGCCCGTCGCTGTGGCAAATCAACCACCGGCACCCGCGGCCTGCCGCTTGCGATCCGCGCGGGTGACCCATGAATCGACGCGCCATTCGAGCCCCAGGCGAGCGAGCCATCCGTGCGAAACAATGGCCACTCGTCTCGTCGATGCTGCTCGCCATTGCCTTGGTCACGGGCCTGGCGTGGTGGGACGAGCAACGAGAGGCCGGCGCGGCTCTGCACGATCTCGAGACGGAACAAACGATCCTCGCGTCGAGTCTTGCGGCGACTCTTCGAGCGCGCCTGACGGCGCAGCCCCCCTCCCCGGGAGCGGGCGGACGCCGCGGCGCCCTCGGGATCCTCGCGGGAGCGCTCCTCGACCCCGAGAACGGCCGCGTCGAGCGTTCCGGCGATTTGGTCGTCCTTCTCTCGGCGCCGAACGAGACCTCGTTTCATGGGGTCGATGGTCGCGAGATCGTTTCGGCGCCTTTGCGAGGCGCTCTCGACCACGGCGTCCGGGCTGTGCGGCTCACCCGATCGGAGGCCCAGCAAGTCGGTCTCCCGGCTCGTACGGCGATGGCGGGCCTGGCGAGCGTCGATGCGGGGGAGCTCGGACGATGGGGCGTCGTCGCGGTGGCGACGGCCGCGCGCGAGAGAGATCGCGAGAAGCGAGCGCTATGGAGACTGACGCTCGGAGTCCTCATCGCGTCCAGTCTCGTGCTGTGGTTCGGCGGCATCGCGCTCCGCGAGCAGCGTCGCGAGTTCACGCTGGCGCGCGAGCTTGCCGTGGCCGAGGCCGCGCGGGCTGGTGAGCACACGCTTGCGCGGGCCCAGCGCATCGCGACCATGGGCACTTTCGCCCTGGGCATCACCCACGAAGTGGCCACGCCGCTCGGGGTCATCGTGGGCCGCGCCGAACAGCTGCTCGGCTACGTCGGGGGCGACGAGCGGGCCACGCGCGCCGCGAAGATCATCTTGAGCCAAGCCGACCGGATCCAGCAGATCGTCCGCCGATTCCTCGACATGGCGCGCGGGGGCCCGCCGTGTCTCGATCGCGTCGATCCCTCCGAGGTGATCCGTGCCGCGACGGCCTCCGTGGAGCACCGTTTCGCGAAGGCGAGGGTCTCGCTGGCGACCGACATCCCGCCGAACCTGCCGGCTGTTCTTGGCGAGGGCGCGCTCCTGGAGCACGCGCTCGTGAATCTTTTGCTCAACGCGTGCGACGCCTGCACGGCCGGCGAGCACGTCGAGGTGACGGCCCGCATCGACGGCGACCGCGTGGCGTTCGTCGTGACCGACGACGGGGTGGGGATCACCGAAGACCATGCCAGCCGGGCGACCGAACCGTTCTTCACGACGAAGCTCGAAGGGAAAGGCTCAGGTCTTGGCCTCGCCATCGCGGCGGAGATCGCTAAGAGCCACCGCGGCGACCTGACCATCGCCCCCCATGCAGGCCGCGGCACACGGGCGTGCATCCAGATCCCGATCGCGAACGGAAACCTCTACGTGAAGGTGAAATGAGGTGAGAATGCAGGGGCCTCAGCGCCACTTGATGCTGCAGCCGACGCTCGGGATCTGATCGGCGGACGGCGAGCGGCCGGCGTTGACGGCTTCGATCGCGGCGCTCAGATCGCGCCCCGTCACGGGCTTGCGGCTCGACGGACGGCTGTCGTCGAACTGCCCGCGGTACGCGAGCTTGCCGGAGGCGTCGAAGAGGTAAAGATCCGGCGTGCACTGCGCGTCGAAGGACCGCGCCACCGCCTGCGTCTCGTCGAACAGAAAGGGAAATCGCCACGACTCGGTTTTGGCGAGGCGGGCCATCGCCGGGGGCCCGTCCTGCGGGTACGTGGCGAGGTCGTTCGAGTTGATCGCGACCACCGCGAAGCCCTTGTCGACCGCGTCGTTGGCGACGCGGCCGAGCGCAGGCTGGATGTGCACCACGTACGGGCAGTGGTTGCAGATGAACATGACGACCGTGCCGCGCTTGCCGGCGGCGACCGCGTTCACGTCGACGACGTTGCCGCCGACGGCGTCTTTGAGCCGCACGGGCGGCAGTGGAGTGCCGAGAGGCAACATGCTCGACGGGGTGGCCATGCGTTCGAAACGATAGTGTCGAAGGCGCGGTTCGTCGACCTCGCGGGGTCGTCCGCCTCCCTTGTCCGCGCTCCGGAAGCCTGCGCGTTCAGCGGCCGGCGTGTGCGGCCGCGGGCGGCGACTGGTAAAGCGGCATCAAGGGATCCGTGCGGGAGAAGGCGTTGCTGCGCCACTCCGGGTCGTACCACTCGTATTGCCCAATCCCGTACGCGTAGACACCGGGCGGCGGTTCGGTCGATACGCGATTGAACGTCGACCGGCTCGCGGTGGGGCCGTCTGCGGTCTGCACGTTCCACAGGATGTCGAAGCGAGGGACCTCAAATGAATCCTGCATGCCCCGGGGCAGGGGATAGTAGAGGTCGATCGTGGCCTCGCCGCTCGACCCGATCGTGACGACCGGCGGTTGCCCGACGGTAGCTGATGCGAGGATCGGCCGGCTCTGTCCGTAGTCGTTGAGGCTCCCGATCTGTGCGCGCGTGTCAACTTGCCACGGCCCGGAATCGTCGCGGTTGTGGACGACCATCCGGATGTGCATCGCGCGCGTGCGGTCCCCTTCGCCGGGCCGCGGCTCGAGCGTGGTGACGCCCAGCGTCGCGACCTCCACGTCGCCGTGCGGCGACGCCGGCGGGACCTGGTACTGGGCTGCGAGCTGCCCCGAGACGCTGGCCGTTGCATTTTGCACGGGCTTGTAGACGTACTGAGGCTGCGACGAACAGCCATCGATGGCGGGGAGCAGCGCGAGGAACGCCGCGGCAGGCGCGGCGGGACGAGCGGCGGACAGAGGCTTTAATCGCGTGACCATCATGGCCATACCGCGGTGCATCGGGTGTACCGGTTGCGGTATCGGCCGGTGAGGGATCGGAGCACGAGCGTGAGCGCGGACGCGAGCGTGAGCGCGCGCGGACGAGCGCGCGCACGAACACGAGCCTGAACACGAGGCCGCGCCTATGCACGAGCCTGCGCCCGCGCTTGCGTCCGCGTCCGCGCTTGCGTCCGCGCTCCCCCACGGCGGTCGATCGCCAAACGACTCTTGGCGCCGCGAGGCAGTGTCGATACGCTCGCGGGATTGCCTGCCCGAACATTCCCGACGGGGGACTCCCCGACAGCGGAAGCTGACACGTGAAGGCGCGGACGGCGCGAATTCTCGCGTTTGCTCTCGTCGCCCTCTGCCTGGCGCTTCCCGTCACGGCGGGCGGCCAGTCCACGCCGCCGCAACCGCCTCCGCCGTGGCAGGCGGCGGCGACGTCCTTCTGGAACATGAGCTACGAGCAGCTGCGCCCGCTCATTGCGCAGCTCCCGTGTCCGCTGCCCGGCCTTCCGCCGGAGATCGCCCGCTACGTCGATTGCAGCGTCCTTCGTCCGATCTCGGACTCGACAGCGTACCAGCCGATCGCCGTGCCCGGAGCCCTGGCCCCGGGGGTCGACCACCGCACGCAGGGCCTCGTCGGTGCCGTCCGGGATCAAGGCGAGACCGGGAGCTGCTCGGCCAACGCCATCGCGTCGCTCATCGACACGTTCGTCCTGCACCGCGGCGGGCTCTCCCCGCAGCAGGCGTCGGCCCTGCACATCTTCGCCATCTACGAGCACACGGCCGTCAAGGGCGCGACAGACGACAACATCGGCAACCTCAAGAAGGTGGCCGGCGTCACCTCGGAGGCCATATGGCCCTACGACCCGGTGAAGGCTTGCCGCGTCGCGCTCGGGGCCGCCGTCTCGGGCTGCGATACGGCGTACCGGGTCCAGGCGGGGTCGGGCTACACCGACCCCGTCATCGTGGGCGAACGCCAGCGCGCCGATGGGATGCCCATCTACCGGGTGGCCGGGCTCGAGTCGATCGCCGATACGCCCGGTCGCGACACCGAGGTGATGAAGCTCCTGGCGACAGGCGAGGCCGTGTACCTCTCGGTCGACATGGCCATCAACTGGTCCATCGCCGGGCCGGGAGGATTCCACGGCGAAGTCCTTCCGCCCCCGCAGGCGTACTACGGGTCGCACGCACTGCTCGCGCAGGGCTACCGCACGACGCCGGCGGGCCTGCAGTTTCTCGTGCAAAACAGCTGGGGAACGAGCTGGGGCCAGGGCGGCTTCGTCTGGATCCCCGAGGACATCTTCAAATCCCGCGTTCGCGCCGTGTATCGCATCCACGTCGACATGACGGCGCCCTCCGCGCAAAGTCCTGCCCCGCCTCTCTTGCAACCGCCGTCCGTGCCCGCACCGACGGCCACGGCGTCCGCGCCTTCGTGTCCCCCCGGGATGACCTACGTGCTCGGCTTGTGCATGCCCACGTGGGGCTCACCTTAGAACGCATGCCA
>PLIR01000370.1 GCA_003139415.1 Myxococcales bacterium
CCCGCGCTTGCGTCCGCGCCCGCATGTGCGCCCGCGTCCCCGCCCGCGCCCGCGCGTTGCCCCTCACGACGACAGCAGCTGCTTCTTCCGAACCGGTCGCCACGCCGTGCAGCGATTGCGCCCCGAGCGCTTCGAGACATAGAGCGCCTCGTCCGCTCCCTTGAACAGCGTCTCCCAGTCGCTCCCCGCCTCGGGGAATGTCGCGATTCCGATGGAGCAGGTGACCGACAGGATGCCTTGCGGCGTCCGGAAGCTCGTCTTGGCGAGCTCCTCGCGGATCCGCTCGGCGAGGAGCATCGCGCCCTTCTCGTCGGTCTGCTCGCACAGCGCGACGAACTCCTCGCCGCCGAAGCGCGCCACGATGTCGGTCGTGCGTTTCTGGCGCTTGAGGATGTCGGCGAGGCCGCGGATGACGACGTCGCCGATGTCGTGGCCGTGCGTGTCGTTGACCTTCTTGAAGTGATCGATATCCGTCATCAGCACCGACAGGGGCCGCCCGAAGCGCGCCGCCGCCGCGATCTTCTGCGCGGCGGAGTCGAGCATCGCCCGCTTGTTGAAGAGGCCCGTGAGGCCGTCGGTCGTGGCCATCGTTTCGAGCTTGCGGACCATGCGTGCGTTCGACAGGCTCACGGCCAGGTGGCTGGCGAGCACCTCGAGCGTCGGCCGCACCGAGTCCCCGAAGGCGTGGAGGCGCTTCGCGCCGAGGATGAGCGTCCCGAGCGCGCGGTCGTGGATGACCAGCGGAAGCACGAGCAAGCTCGGGTTCGCGGGCCACGGCAGGCGCTTGCTGAGGACCACCTTGTCGAGCTTCTGGCCCGACTCGTACTCGCCGCGATAGGGCAGCGGGCACCGGTTCTGCACCACCATCGAGACGAGGCCCGTGTTGTGCGAGAACCGCACGCCCACGAGATCGTCGATGGTCCCGTCCGCGCTCTTGGCGGCGACGATCTCGTGCGACTTGGCCTTGTCGTCGTACACGGTGACGGCGGCGTGGTCGAAGCTCGCGATCTCGCGCGCCGCCTTGACCCCCGCCTCGACGACGTCCTCCTCGCTCAGCGCGGCGCCGAGCGCCTGCGCGGCTCGGTACAGCTTGCCCTGCTCCACCTTGGCGCGTTCGAGCTGCAGAAACACGCGCTCGTTCTGGATGGCGCGAAGGCAGAACCGCGCCGCCTGCGCGCCGATCTCCTCCTCGTGCGGCGAAAAGGCCGTGTTCTCCAGCCGGTCGATCGCGAGCACGCCGCGGAGCGTCTCGCCGTCGAGCACGGGGATCGCGGCGAGCGCGCGTACGGGGCACGGCCCCTGGTAGTAGGGGACGCGGAACGTGGGCTTCAGTCCGTGCAGCGACACACGCGCGCGCTGCGCGAGCGCCGCGCCGAGCACGCCGTCGCCAGCCGCGAATGGGGCGTCTTGCACGTCGTTCGATGCCGTCGAAAGCTCGCTGATGCGGAGGTGCGTCCCCGCGTCGTTCAGCCAGAGCAGCACCGCCGTGTGCAGGTCGAGCGAGCGGCGCAGCAGCTCCAGCGCGTAGTGCACCGACTGGTGGATCTCCTCGACGCTCGCCCGCGCGAGGCGGTCGGCGCGCACCTCCGCCCGGTCGCTCTCTTCGCCGGCGCCGAGCAGACGGTAGCTGCGGGCGTCCTCGCGAATGCGGTGCAGCTGGGCCTCGACGCGGGCCCGCGCCGTCGCGCGGATGCGAACGACCTCGGCGCGCAGCAGCGTGAGGTTCAGCAGCGCGAATGCCGCCACGAAGCCAGCGTGCGTCGCGAAGGCGCTTGGGTCGGTGCCGCCCTCGCCCTCGAGGCGCAGGCCCGCCTCGAGGACCAGGAGCCACGCGACGACGAGGAGCCCTGCGAGCGGCCGCGCGAACGCGGCGACGAGCGCCACGAGCACGTACAGGGCCGGGGACAGGTGCCCGCTCAGCCCTCCGTCGTAGCGGACGAGCGCCGCCTCGAGCGCCACCGTCAGCAGAGCCCCGATCTCGAAGTCGAGCAGTAGCGTCGCTTCGTTGGTCTCGCGCAGCTTGCGCAGCACGCGCGGGCCGAGGAGAAGCGCCCACACGACGATCGCCGCGACCGCGCCGGGCCCCAGCTCCGCGTTCGCGCCTCCCAGCACGACGTAGACGGCCAGCCCGCACACGAGGAGCACGCCGTACCCCTTTCGTGCGAGCGTTCTCCCGGCGAGGGCCGCGCGGACGAGCGGTTCCATCCCATGATGTGGCTATCGGACGGGCGCCACGGAGGCCAAGAAAGCGGCCGCTCCCGTCCCTCCTCCGGTTGGCACCCCCGACGGAGGTGGCCTATCTAGGGCGCGGGTGACCCTCCCCGCGCCCGCGTCCCGGCTGCCGGCTTCCGCCCGGGCGGACGGGGGCGGCAGACTGGTGCCCAAGGGCTGGCTCGACGAGTCGCCGGTGACCCGGGCCCTGCTTGCGCTCAACGTGGCCGTGTTTGCCGTCGAGGCGGTCCTCACGCGCAACCTCATGGACCTCCCGACGCGCGCCGCCCTCGAGCTTGGGGCGTGTTACTCGCTCGGGGTCATCGGCGACCATCGCTTCGAGACGCTGATCACGGCTTGCTTCCTCCACGCCGGCATCATGCACGTGGGCTTCAACATGCTGGCGCTCTGGCAGGCCGGCCCCCTCGTCGAGCGGAGCGCGGGGTCGGCGCGAATGGCGCCCATGTACCTGGTCGCCGGGGCGATGGGAAACGTCGCGAGCGCCGGCTACGGATGGGCGACGCGGTCGGTCGGCTTCTCGGTGGGCGCATCGGGCGCCATCTCTGGCGTCATCGCGGCGGCGCTCGTGCTCGGGTGGCGCACGCAGGGATGGCGCGGGCCGATCACGCAGGCGATGGTCCGCTGGCTCGGCTTCGTCCTGCTGTTCGGGGTGCTGTCCAACGTGGGCGGCGGACGCATCGACAACGCCGCGCACATCGGCGGGGCCCTGACCGGGGCGGCGATCGCCTGCCTCTGGCGCCGCGGGCATCGCTACTCGCCCGGGGCGACGCGGGTCCTCATGGGAGCCTCCGCGGCCGCGCTCGTCGTCTGCATCGCGACCGTCGCGTGGCGCGATCGGACCGACCCTTTCGCCACCATGATGCTCCAGGAGCGCTTCGACTACACGCACGCGGCGCTGAGCCTCGGCCGCTGCGACGACGCGCGCGCGGGCCTCGCCGCGGTCGAGCGGCTCCGGGGCGGCATGGCGCACGTGACGTCGCTGCGAACGCAGGTCGATGGGGTGTGCGGGCCCGAGGGGCCGTGAGGGCCGGGGCGCGGCGGGATTCCCTTCATTCTCGAGAGCCGCCGTGGGACTCTTCCATCATGCCGTTCGAGCGTGAGCGAGGCCGCAAATGACCTCGCCCTTTCCGGTTCGGGTCGAGCAGCGCGGGGCCGTCGTCGTGTGGACGATCGATCGCCCCGATCGCATGAACGCCATCTCGCGCGCTGTCCTGACGGCGCTTGGTGGTCTTGCGCGCGAGGCCGCCACGAATCGATCCATCCGCGCGATCGTAGTCACCGGAGCCGGAGACAAGGCCTTCAGCGCGGGCGCCGATCTCAAAGAGCGACAGGAGATGACGGAGAACGAAGTCCGCGCGCAGATCGACCTGTACCGATCGGAGCTCGGCCCCCTCGACCGGTGCCCCAAGCCCGTCGTCGCCGCCATCAACGGGCTGGCGTTCGGCGGCGGGGTCGAGCTGGCCCTTTGCTGCGACCTGCGCGTGGCCGCGCCAAACGCGGAGTTCGCGCTGCCGGAGACGTCGCTCGGCATCATCCCCGGCGCGGGCGGCACCCAGCGGCTNNCCCGGCGCGGGCGGCACGCAGCGCCTCCCTCGGATCGTGGGCGAGGGGCGCGCAAAAGAGCTCATCTTGCTCGGGCGTCGCCTGACGGCCGCCGAGGCGCTCGCCTGGGGTCTCGTCAACCGCGTCGCTCCCGCTGGCGTCGCCGTCGTCGACGACGCCGTCGCGTGGGTGCGCCCGATCGCGGAAGGCGCGCCCATCGCGCAAGCCGCGGCGCTCGAGGCCATCGACCGGGGGTTGGACGCGTCTCTCGAGACGGGATTGATGATCGAGAAGGTGGGGTACGATAAGACGATCGTGACCGAGGACCGGCGCGAGGCCCTCGCGGCCCGCGCGGAGAAGCGTCCCCCGCGGTTTCAGGGAAAGTGATGATCCACTTCGAGTCTGCCGGCGCGCTGATGCTGCTCGTGGCCCTGGGGTGCGGGGGAGGCACGGCGCCTGCGTCCGCGCCCGCGT
>PLIR01000052.1 GCA_003139415.1 Myxococcales bacterium
GCGGGTCCCACACGTTGTCCTGGCCGAGGAGGGTAATCTCGGTAAACCACTTGGCGACCTTGCCGTCGAGGATCTTCGGCCAGGCCTGCTCGGGCTTGCCCTCTTCTTTGAGCTGCGCCTGGAAGATCTCGCGCTGCTTGTCGACGTGCGGCTTGGCCACGTGCGTCTTGTCGACGACCATCGGGTTCATCGCGGCCACCTGCATCGCGGCGTTGTCGGCGAAGGCCCTGAGGTCGGCGTGCTTCGGGTCCGGACCCTCGGCGTGGATGAGCACGGCCAGCTTGCCGCCCGCGTGCACGTAGGCGTGCACGAAGCCGTTCGCTTCCGTCGCGTCGAGGCTCGCCCAGCGGCGCACGACCATGTTCTCGCCCGTCTTGGCGACGAGCGCCTGGCGGACCTGGTCGACCGTCTGATCGCCGCCCGGGTACTTCTGCGCGCCGAGGTCGGCGCCCTTGGGCGTCTTGGCGGCCACCGCGAGGACGTTCTTGACGAACCCCTTGAAGTCGTCGCCGCGCGACACGAAGTCGGTCTGCGAGTTGATCTCGACGATGACCCCGCGCTTGGCGTCCGGCGCCACCCACGTGGCGACCTCGCCCTCGGCGGCGATGCGGCCCGCGCGCGCGGCGGCCTTCACGAGGCCCTTCTTCAGGATCACCTCGACCGCCTTCTCCATGTCTCCGGCGCTCTCGACGAGCGCGTTCTTGCAGTCGGCCATGCCGGCCTGGGTGCGCTCGCGGAGCTCCTTGACCATCGTTGCCGTGATGTCAGCCATGACGAAATTCCTCGATGTATCGAAAAGGTGTGAAAGGGGGCGCTCGGGCCTCTCGAGCGTTTCAGCTCGGGCGATCGGCCCCGTCGTCGCGACGCGCGCGACCGCTGCGAATGACCTCGGCCTGCGGGCCGTCGCCGCGGCGACCGCCGCCGTGCCCGTCGTCGCGGTTCATCGTCTCTTTGCGGCGCTGCGATCCTTCGATCGCCGCGTCGGCGATGCGCGCCGTGATGAGCTTGATCGAACGGATGGCGTCGTCGTTGCCCGGGATGACGAAGTTGATCTTGTCCGGGTCGCAGTTGGTGTCGGTGATGGCGATGACCGGGATGCCGATCTTGTTCGCCTCTTGCACGGCGATCGACTCCTTGGCCGGATCGATGACGAACATGGCGCCCGGCAAAGAGCCCATGTTCTTGAGGCCGCCCAGGTACTTCTCGAAGCGATCGCGCTCCTTCTCGAGGCGCGAGACTTCTTTCTTCGTGATCGACTGGTAGGTGCCGTCGTCCTTCATCCGCTCGAGCTGGCGCATTCGCTCCAGGCCCGTCTTGATGGTGCGAAAGTTCGTCAGCGTGCCGCCGAGCCAGCGGTTGACGACGAAGAAGCTGGACGAGCGCGTGGCCTCCTCGCGGATGATCTCCTGCGCCTGGCGCTTGGTGCCGACCATCAGCAGATGGCCGCCGCGGCCGACCGTCTCGACGACGAAGTTGTACGCGCGGGCGAAGAGGCGCGCGGTCTGGTCGAGATCGATGATGTGGATGCCGTTGCGCGCGCCGTAGATGTACGTGCGCATCTTCGGGTTCCAGCGCTTGGTCTGGTGGCCGAAGTGGACGCCCGCGTCGAGCAGCGAGCGAAGGGGCAAGGGCATGTCGCGCAGCTGCGGCAGGCCTTGGGCCGTGACGGCCGTCGTGGTGTCGATACTCTGGGTCATCGTGCGCTTCCTTTCGGTTGGGCCTCCGCTCTCCGTCCTTGCCAACGCCGCGCCCTTCGTGACGAAGGGAGAGGCGCACCGGGCTAAGGTTTGCGCGGGAGAGCGTGTGTGGTGGTTGAGAGTGAGGGGGACGGAAGGTACGCAGGAGACGCAAAAATGCAAGCAACGTTCCTCATACGCCGGCCCCTCGCCCGGCCGGCTGTGCTCGCGGCGAGTTTTTGCGGCGTTTGCAGCGTCCTTTCTGCCTGCGGCGCTGGGCAGCCCCTCCCCAACATGCCGCCGCCCGAGTACGAGGACGCCCCCCCAGCGAGTTCCCCTAACGCTGGCGACGCTGGTGTTCGGGTAGGCCCCGGCCCCGACGCCGGCGGTTGAGCCGGCCCGGCAGCCGCGGCGGCGCCGTGTGCTAGGTTCGGCCCCCATGCCGGCCCCGAAGCTCGATCGCGCGCTCGTGCTGCATGTGGCGAAGCTGTCTTCGCTTTCGCTCTCGGACGCCGAGGCGGATCGCTTCGCGGACGAGCTGGCGCGCATCGTGCGGTACGTCGAGCAGCTCGACGGCGTGGACACGACCGACGTGGCGGCGACGGCGCACGTTCTGCTCGACCGAATGCCGCTTCGCGAGGACGCCCTTCGGCCATGCCTGTCGCACGAGGCGGCCCTGTCGCAAGCCCCGCAGGTCGAGGCCGACGGCTTTGCCGTGCCGACGTTCGTGGAGTAGAGGCTGCCGGCCATGCTGGACTCCAGCGTCACCGCGATCGCCGCGAAGGTGCGGGCCGGAGAGGTGTCTGCCGAGAGCGTGACCGCCGCCGCGATCGCCCAGATCGCGGCGATCGACGGTCGTCTCAACGCCTTCCTGCACGTGCCCGAGCAGAGCGCCCTCGCCCAGGCGAGAGCCGTCGACGCCAAGCGAGCCCGCGGCGAAGCCATGGGACCTCTCGCCGGCGTGCCCGTCGCCATCAAGGACGCCATCTGCGTCCGCGGCGTCGTCACGACCGCGGCGTCGAAGATCCTCGCGGGGTACGAGCCGGCGTACGACGCCACCGTCATCGAGCGCCTGCGCGCGGCGGACGCCGTCATCCTCGGCAAGACGAACATGGACGAGTTTGCGATGGGCTCGTCCAGCGAGAACAGCGCCTTCGGCCCGACGCGAAACCCGTGGGACGTCACGCGCACGCCCGGCGGATCGTCGAGCGGCAGCGCCGCCGCGGTGGCCGCGCGGATGGCCCCTTGCTCGCTCGGGAGCGACACGGGTGGCTCGATCCGTCAGCCGGCCTGCCTGACGGGGACCGTAGGCCTCAAGCCGACGTACGGGCGCGTCTCGCGGTACGGCCTCATCGCCTTCGCGTCGAGTCTGGACCAGATCGGCCCGTTCGCGGGGGACGTGCGGGGCGCGGCGCGGGTCCTCTCGGTCCTTTCCGGCCACGACCCGCGCGACGCCACGTCGCTCGACGTCCCGCCCGAGGACTTCGAGGTCGCCTGCGGGCGCAGCGTCCGGGGCTTGCGCATCGGCGTGCCGGGCGAGTATTTCGCCGAAGGCCTCGACCCCGAGGTCGCCGAGAGCGTCCGCGCGGCCATCCGGGAGCTCGAAGCCGAGGGCTGCGTCGTGAAGCCCGTCACGATGCCCCACACGCTGTTCGCGGTCGCGACGTACTACGTCCTGGCGACGGCCGAGGCGTCCAGCAACCTCGCCCGCTTCGATGGCGTCCGCTTCGGCCTCCGGACCACCGACCCGGCCGCGGCGCGCGACCTGCGCGTCATGTACGGCAAGACGCGCGACGCCGGCTTCGGCGCCGAGGTCAAGCGGCGCATCCTGCTCGGCACCTTCGTGCTGTCGGCCGGCTACTACGACGCGTACTACATCAAGGCGCAGAAGGTCCGCTCGCTCATCCGCCGCGATTTCGATCGCGCCTTCGAGTCGGTCGACGTCATCTGCTCGCCCGCGTCGCCCACGGCGGCCTTCCGCCTGGGCGAGAAGATCGACGACCCCCTCGCGATGTACCTGAACGACATCTACACGCTGCCGGCGAGCCTCGCGGGCGTTCCAGCCATGAGCGTGCCCTGCGCCCCGACGCGCGCCGGTCTGCCCGTGGGCCTGCACATCGCGGCGCGCGCCATGGACGAAGCGACGATGCTCGCGGTGGCGGCGGCCTGGGAAGCGAGGTCCCCGGCGCGCTCGCTCGTCCCTCCCCTCGCCGCGGCGGCCGGCAAGGCCTGAGCCCTTGCGCGTCGTCCCGCTCGACGAGACCACGATTGCGGCGTGGGAGGCTCTCTTCGCGGCGTGCGGGTGCTCGTGCTTCTGCCGCTACTGGCACTTTGCCGGCGGCAAGAGCGAATGGCTGGAGCGCACGTTCACGGCGCCCGAGCGAGGCCTCGCGGAGCAGCGCGAACTCGTCGCGCAGAAGGATCCGTCGGCGATGGGCCTCATCGCCCTCGACCCGGACGACCCGCTGAGGGGCATCGGGTGGATGAAGCTTGCGCCGCGAGACCGCATGACGAAGGTGCTGAAGCAGGGACCGTATCGCTCGCTCGTGCAAGCCGACGATCCGGGGACTGGCCTCGGGACGTGGGTCATCGGGTGCCTTCTCGTTCACCCCTCGCACCGCGGGCGCGGAGTCGCGCGCCGGCTCATCGCGGCCGCCGACGACCACGTCCGAGCCTGGGGCGGCTCCACCCTCCAAGCCTATCCCCGCGGCGCCGCGGGCACGACCGTCCGCCTGCACGACGAAGAAGCATGGATGGGAACCGACGCCCTCTTCGCGTCGCTCGGATACGTCCGAGTCGCGGGCGAACCCGCGTACCCCCTCTACTCGAAGAAGCTCTGACCTCAGCTCGCGAGGCCTGCCGACTGGAGCTGGCCGTCGCGGATGTCGTAGAGGCGGACGCGCGGGGCGTCGCGGTCTTCGCAGACCGCCGTCGCGCCCAGGATGCGCGCGACCCCACACCCGAGCGCGCGGTTCACGATCGAGTGCAGGTGCCCATGGAGCACGAACAGGTGCTTGAACGACTCGAGCGCGTGCATCAGGCGCGTCGCGCCGACGAGCCCGTCGAGCCAGTGCAGCGCGCTCGTCTTGCGGACGAACGGCGGGTGATGCTGAACGACCAAGAGCGGTCGCCCCTGAAGGCTCATATCGCCCGCGCGTAGTTCGATGGCCCTCACGGCCTCCTCGCCGATGAAGCCCGCCGACCGCGTCACCGGCTGGTGAAACGTGGCGTCGATGGGCATGAGGTTCGCGCCGCCGACTTCGACGATCTTGCCCGGTTCCCCGGCGCTCATGCGCGCGAACGGCGCCAGCGGCCCCGCGAGGGCCCAGCGCCACGCGTCTGCCGACGAGTAGACGTCATGATTGCCTGGGACGAGGGTGAACCTCTCCGGGTCGATCCGCGAATCATGCAGGATCTCGGCGAGCGTCTCGAACTCTCCCGGCGTGCCGATTTCGGTGAGGTCGCCCGAGAGCACGTAGTGATCGGCCCCCACCCGGCGAGCGGTGTCCAGCGATCGCAGGAGCTTTTGCCGGCGCCCGATGGCGTCGAGTGGCCGGCCGAAGCTCAAGAACCGCACTTGCATCGACCACCCCGCCCGAGTCCGGCTCGGCCGAGGGTCGAGCACGTGCGCATCGGAGAGATGCGCAATGCGCGTCGTCCCTGTGATGTCCATGGTCTCGTCCCCTTCTTTTGCCTACAGGAGCGCTGCCTGAGCGCTCCCATCTGGCACTATGAATATCCTGTGGAAAAGTCGGGGCGCGGACACACGTGAAACATTCTCGCGTCACAAGGGACGCGAACCCATTCCCCTGTCTTTTCTAGAAGATGAAGAATCCGGAGAGCTGAAGGCGTTGGTTCGACGCGTGGTGTCCGGCGTCGACGTACTCCGAGATCATGTTCGCGGCCTCGAGGCCCAGCCGAAAGGCCGGCACCGGGTCGACGAAGATGTTCACGTCGTAAAACGTCTCACCCGATGTCAGCGCCGTCGCCTTCTGCCCGGTGTAGGTCGGGCTGGAGATCGTGAAGTAGTGGATGTTGTCCGACTGCATGTGCGAAAAGTTGCCTGAAATCCACAGCTTGCCGTTACACCCGGGCAGATAGTACTGGGCCCCGATGAGGTACGACGTCCACTGGATGGCGTGCAGGTTGCCGTTGATGTCGTAGGTGACGATGCCCGGGTCGATGTCGGGGCTGTACGTGCTGACCGTCGTCGCCCCCATCGGAGTGACAGGGGACGGGAAGCCGATACCGCCGGTGAGCGACGAGTACTGGTCGGCGATGCCGTAGCCGGACGCGAGCTCGCCGTTCAGCGAGAGCGAGTTGCCCATGCGATCCTTCGAGCCCGGAATGACGGGCACGAACGCGTCGAGGGCGCCCGCGCTCATCGTGAGCTCGTTCGTGAGGTCCTTGCCCGAAAGCGAGTTGACCTCGACGCGCCGGAGCATGCCGGTCGCCGCGATCGAGAGCGAGGAGATCTGCGTGCCGGTCGACCCGACCGTCTGCACACCTTGCCACGAGTCGACCGCCAGGCGCACGCCGGCCTGCCCGTCGGGCATCGCCGAGTCACGCTGCACGGGTCGCATGGCGGCGACGGCGGCTTCGAACGTGATCGGGTTCGCCTTGATCGTCTTGCTGATCCGAAGCTGCGTGGTCCGGCCGTACACCTCGTTCGGCAAGCCCTGGATCTCGACGCTGTTGGGTTGGTAGGCCGACTGCCACCCGAAGAGGTTCCAGTACTGGCCCATCAAGAAGTCGACGATCGGCGTCTCGACCTTGATGTTGGCGTGCCGGACGCGGAACGTCGGGTTCGTAAAATACGCGCCTTCGGTGCCGTAGTACGACGAGAGGCCCGCGGGCAGCGTGCTCGGGTACGGGCCGGCCCCGACGGGGAGCTGCGTCCCGAGAAAGTCGCTCTCGAGCTGCGCGCTCGCGCGGACGCCGTTCGTCTCGGGCGCGCGCAGGCGAAAGCCGAGGCGCGTGTTGCGGATGCTGAAGGTGAAGCGGCCGTTGTCTCCGGCCGTCGTGCCCGCGCGGGCGACCTGCGTTCCGCCGGGGACCTCGGTGAAGCTTCGTGTCGTGTCGCCGATCATGTCCGACTCGACGAAGCCGTAGAGCGTCGTGGACCACTTGCCGATGACGACGGATCCTTCGCTGGCGCCGCGCGCGCCCTCGGTGTCCGAGGTGTCGTGGATCGCGCTCTCGTACTCGGCGTCGGTGATGATCCCCTTCTCGTGCATGATCTTCAGGGTCGTCAGCTCGATGTGCGTCGGCCCGGGCTGGGTG
>PLIR01000415.1 GCA_003139415.1 Myxococcales bacterium
GCGCCCGCGTTCGCGCCTGCGCCTGCGCCTGCGTGCCGTGCTACCTACAGGGCGGGATGCGAATACGAAGCGCGCTCATTGGCTGGGTCCTCTCGATCGCCGCGGTCGGCTGCTCGAAGAGTGAGCCGCCTCCCGTCCAGGGGACGGCCGTGACCTCGTCGCCGTGCGGGCACGCTGCGTGCTCGGATCACTTCTTCGTCGACGCGGTGTCGGGCGACTGCGCCGCCGGGGCGGCGTGCGACCTCAAGCTCCAGGTCGTCGCGACCGGCGACTACCACATCAACGACGACTACCCCTACCGCTTCAAGGCCGACCCGTCGCCGGGCGTCGCGTTCCTCGGGTCGGACCCTGCCGGCAAGGAGGTCTTCTCCAAGCCGGCGGGCGACTGGCAAAAGGCGCAAGCCAAGGCCGGGACGATGACCGTGAAGTTCACGCCTGCGTCCTCCGGGCCGAGCACGATCGCAGGGCTGCTCAAGGTCAGCGTTTGCTCGGCCGAGAGCTGCCTGCTCGAGCAGCCGAGGGTGTCGACCGTCGTGGCGGCGAAGTAGCCTCGGAAATCATCAGCCGCGGGTGCTACCCTGAGCGCATGGGCGCTCGATCATGAGTGAACCGCGCGCGGCGTCCTCTCAGGTCCTGGCGATCGCAGAGCAGGTGGAGTCCCGCTTCCGCGGCGGGCGGCGGGTGCTCACTTTCGCCGAGTTCCTCGAGATGTTCGACCGCGAACCCGTGCGGCACTCGCGCGACGCGAGCCGCTACGTGCGGGACGTATTCGATCATTTCGGCAAGACGACGGTGACGCACCCGTGGGGTGAGTTCACGCGGTTCAACCTCTTCGATACGCCGTGGGAGCCGCGCGACGGGCGCGTCCTGCCGCGCGGCGCGCTCATCGGGCAAGAGCACGTGCAGAGCGAGATCTACCGCGCGCTCTCCAACTTCGTGCGCGAGGGGCGTCCCAACCGCCTCGTGCTCCTGCATGGCCCGAACGGCTCGGCCAAGTCCACGATCGCCGCCTGCATCATGGGGGCGCTCGAGAACTACTCGTCGCTCGACGAGGGCGCCCTTTACCGCTTCCACTGGGTGTTCCCTTCGCAGAAGACGATCCGCGGGTCGCTCGGCTTTTCGCACGAAAAGAACGCGTCGAGCGCGACGCAGTCGTTCGCCCACCTCCCCGACGAAGAGATCGACGCGAAGCTCTCGGTCGAGGTGCGCGACCACCCGCTCTTTCTCGTGCCCGTGCCCGAGCGCCAGCGCCTCCTCGACGCCGCCTACAAGCGCGTCGGCGTGACCGAGCCGCCGAACGAGTGGATCGCGCGCGGACAGCTCTCGCACAAGAGCCAGCAGGTCTTCGAGGCGTTGCTGTCGTCGTACCGCGGGTCGTACACGGACGTGCTCAAACACGTGCAGGTCGAGCGCTACTTCATCTCGCGGCGCTACCGCACCGGGGCGGTGACGATCGGGCCGCAGCTCAGCGTGGACGCGGCCGAGCGGCAGATTACGATGGATCGGTCGCTGCAGTCGTTGCCGGCGTCGCTGCAAGCCGTGACGCTGTACGAGGCCAAGGGAGAGCTCATCGACGCGGCCGGTGGGCTGCTCGAGTTCAGCGACCTGCTCAAGCGTCCGCTCGACGCCTTCAAGTACCTGCAGCTCTCGGTCGAGACGGGGGAGGTGGCGCTCACCGCGCAGAACGTCCAGCTCAACTGCGTGATGATGGGGAGCGCGAACGAGCTCCACCTCGATGCGTTCCGCGAGCACGCCGAGTTCGCGTCCTTCCAGGGGCGGCTCGAGCTCGCGCGCGTGCCGTACCTGCGGAGCTACACGCAGGAGCGGCTCATCTACGACACCTACGTGGTGCCGCAGGTGCGGCGGCACGTGGCGCCGCACGCGACGGAGTCGGCGGCGCTCTTCGCGGTGTTCACGCGCATGCGCAAGCCCAACCCGGATCGCTACTCGCGCTCGGTGGGGGCGATCGTCTCCACGCTGACGGGGGTGGAGAAGGCCGATCTGTACGCGCTCGGCCGCGCGCCCGAGCGCCTCGACGCCGAGAGCCAAAAGACGCTTCGCGCGGCGATCCGCGATCTATGGGTCGAGAGCGAGGCCTACCCGATCTACGAGGGGCGCATCGGCGCGAGCCCGCGCGAGATGCGGGTGGCGCTGCTCGACGCGGCGCAATCGACGGCGTTCAAGTGCCTCAACCCACAAGCCGTTCTCGACGAGATCGAGGCGCTCTGCCAGAGGAAAAACGAGTTCGAGTGGCTGCAGCAGGACGTGGTCGTCGGCGGCTATCACGACGTGAAGGCCTTCCGCGACACGCTGCACTCGCGCCTGCTGTCGGCGTGGGAGTACGAGCTCTACGTCGCGAGCGGCGTCGTCAAGGAGGAGCAGTACGCGGAGCTCTTCGATCGCTACGTGCAGCACGTGAGCGCGTGGGTAAAAAAGGAGCGCCTCTACAACCGGGTCACGCGCCAGTCGGAAGACGCCGACGAGAAGATGATGGTCGAAGTCGAGAGGCTGCTCGAGGTGCGGTCGGAGCCGCAAGAGTGGCGGCAGCAGATGATCGGGGCCATCGCGGCGTGGGCGCTGGATCATCCGGGGCACAAGCTCGACGCGCCGCAGGTATTTCCGCAGTACATCCGGCGGATGCGGGAGGCGATCTTCGCCGATCGGCGGCCGGCGGTGGCGCGGCTCGCTCGGGACATGGTGCTCGTCGCGCGCGAGGAGGGGTCGGGCGTCGACGGGGAGCGTCGACGGGCGGCGGAGGCGACCATCGAGGGGATGATCGAGCGCTTCGGGTACTGTCGGGAGTGCGCGACCGATGCGGCGACGGCGCTCGTCCGCAAGCGCTTTCACGACGTGCTCGGCTGAAAGCCGCCGTAGCCGAGGCCGGCTTTGCGGCGACCCTCTGCGGGCCATGGCGCTCAGGAGTGGAGAGGGGCGAGGAGCGCCGTCAGTTTGGCTCGGGCCGTCTTGAGGCCGAAGAGCTCGGGCGTCGTGCGGTCGAGGATGGGGCCCAGGTGGAGGCTGGCGAGGATCATGGCCAAAGTGAGGGCCAGGGAGTCCGAGCGGCTCTCGCGCGGGACCTGCCAGATCGTCTTGCAGCGCTGGGCGAGCTCGGCGAGGCCTCCGCCCGCGTCGGCGGCTGCGGCCTGCGACAGGTCGTCGGCGGTGCAGGGGCGGGGGATGGCGGAGCGGATGCCGGGAGGGCGGCCGTCGGGGGCGATGACGAAGGTGTTCGGCTCGTTCGCGAGGCCGATGCGGGTGGCAAAGAAGCGCGAGGCGTGGGCGCACCAGGCATCGATGTCGACGCGGACGTCGGCGGGCTGGGCGAAGACGAGCAGCGGCGCGGCGGACGTCACGCGGATCGGTTAGCAGCCTGGGCGAGCGCGGGCTAGCTTCGCGCCATGCTGGCGCTCGCGGATGCGCACTGCCACTTCGACGCGAAGTATTTCGCCGAAGGGCCGGAGACGGTGATGCAGCGCGCCCGGGCAGCGGGGCTCGTGGGCTTCGTCGTCGTCGGGCTGGCGGATGCGGCGGAAGGGGTCACGCCGCTGAACGCCGTGCTCGATCTGGCCCGGCGCGCTAAAGGCCAGGTGGCGGCGTGCGTCGGAATCCACCCCCACGACGCAGCGTGCTGGACGCCCGCGTTGCACGAAGAGCTGCGGTCCGCAGCCTCGTCACCGGACGCCGCCGCGGTCGGAGAGATCGGGCTCGACTACCACTACGAGCATTCGCCGCGAGCGACGCAGCGCGACGTGTTCGCACGGCTCATCGGCCTGGCGCGCGATTTGCGAAAGCCGATCGTCGTGCACACACGGTCCGCCGCCGAAGAGACCCTCGAGCTCCTCGCCAGCGAGCACGCCCGCGACGTCGGCGGCATCATCCATTGCTTCAGCGAAGATCGGGCGTTCGCCGCGCGCGCCCTCGATCTCGGCTTTTCGTTGTCGTTCTCCGGGATCGTGACGTTCAAGAACGCGCTGGCCATCAAGGAGGTTGCCGCGTGGGCACCGCTCGATCGCGTCTTGCTGGAGACGGACAGTCCTTACCTTTCGCCCGTGCCGCTTCGCGGCAAGCGATGCGAACCTGCGTACGTCGTCCACACCGCACGCCATGTAGCCGGCCTGCGCCGTATGCCCGTCGAAGAGCTCGCGGCCGCCGCGCTTGGCAACACCGAGCGCCTCTTCGGACGAGCGTTTATCCGGCCGGTGACCTAGCGGTTTCGCCCAGAATGCATCACGCTATGGGTGCAACGTAGAGGAGTCTCCCCGCACCGTGGCCGTCGCCGTCAGAAGGTCGAACGCTTTGCCGATCATCGGCTCGATCCTCGTGCACGCGGCCTTTGCGGCATGGCTCTCCTGGGTGGCCTACCGGAACCTCGAACGACAGCGCGTCGCCGATGCCGAAACGATGGGCGGCGACGTCGCAGCTGCGCCAGCAGGGCAAGACGCGATCGATCTCCCCATCGCAGGCGATGGGCTCATCCTCGAAGAGACGTCGCCCAACACCACCGGGGACGTCCCGCGCGTGACAGCCGGCGATGCTGTTGCGCACCTCGACGCCAACGGCGCGGGCCATGGGGGCGATGCCACCGCTCGAGACCGCGCGCTGAACTTCGCCGACCGCGACGAGCGCGCGCGCCAGTCGCCCGATTTGCTCAGCCGCCTGGATCGCGACCAGCTGCAGCGCTTGCGTGTGGCGCGCGTGCGCATGTCGTGGGAGGACCGCCGTTCGACGCTCCACCCGGCCGAGCTGACGCTGATCGCGAACGGGCCGGGCTCGGTGCGCGAGCGTCGGCCGAACTCGATGTCCGATCCGAGCCGAGGTGCCCTCGAGTCGCCGCAGGCGAGCGCGCGCGGTTCGCTGCTCGGGTCGCCGTCGCCCACGTCCGACGGGCTCGATGCGTTCCGGCCCGTGGGCGGCTCGACGCGCGGGGCCTTCGCGGGGGCGCCCGGCGTCGGCTTGCTCGACGGACGCGCGGGCACCGATCACCGCGCTTCGGCCCCGGTGGGCAGCGCGCGGCCCGCCGTCATGCTCGGCCCCGTGTCCGTCCCGTCCACGCTGCGCGGCAGCCCCAAGGACGACGTGGACGGCGAGCAAGAAGTGGCCACGACGGTGCGCTCGCTGGTGCACGCGAGCACCGCCGGCGGCGCCGCCGGGGCGGGGGAGGGCGGCTCGGGCGGCGGCGGCGTGGCCGCGGCAGGAGGCCAGAGCGGCAACGGATCGAAGGCGCGTCCCATGGGCCTGGGCGAAGGGAACGTCTACGACTACTGGACGAGCGACCCCCGGCTCGTCTCGTACTTTCGGGCCATTCACGCGAAGATCGACCCGCTGTGGGCCAACGCCTTCCCGCGCAGCGCGCTCCTCGAGCTAAAGCAGGGGACCGTCATCCTCGAGTTCACCGTGTCGGCCGATGGGCACGTCGACGTGGCGTGGCCGCCGGCGCGCCCGAGCGGGGTCGACGAGTTCGATCGCAACTGCGCCGATGCCATCCGTAGGGCCGCCCCTTTCCCGCCGATCCCCCCCGAGCTCGGACTCGCGAGCGTGCGCATCCGGGCGCCCTTCGCCGCGAACAACCCGATCGTGAAGTAGGGGGGGTGCAGACCGGGTGCCCTGGT
>PLIR01000431.1 GCA_003139415.1 Myxococcales bacterium
CGTCGATCCGGACGTCGCCACGGTCGTCGCCGAATCGGTGGCCCACCACGGCGAACCGTTCGCCGACAGCTCCGCGGTCGCGACGTACGCCCTGGCCAAGATGACGCGAGCCCACGTGACGGTGGCCCTCTCGGGCGATGGCAGCGACGAGACGTTCGCCGGGTACACGCGCTACGCGACGGCGCAGCTCGCCCACCTGCACGACGCGCTCCCGGCGCGCTTGCGGCCCCTCTATCGCGCCGGGCTGCGGTCGGTGGCGCGGATCGCGGCGCCGCACGTCGCGGGCTTCGTCGATCATTTCGCGGACGGCGAGGCCGTTCGCTACCCATACATCCTGGGCCAGTTCACGCCCGAGGAGAAACGCGCACTCCTCGTGCCGGGCGCTTGGCCTGCCCCAAAGTTTTCCGTGGCGGCGCGCTTCGAGCAAGTCCTCGCCGAGAGCAGCCGGCGCTCGCGCCTCGGTCGCCTCATCGACCTCGACTGGGCGACGTACCTCGTCGACGACATCAACGCGAAGGTCGACATCGCCTCCATGGCGCACGCGCTCGAAGTCCGATGCCCCTTCCTCGACACCGACGTCGTCGAGTTCGCGGCTCGGCTGCCGCGCCGCATGCTCATGGGGCTGCGCGGCAAGCGGCTGCTGCGTGCGGCAGTGCGCGACCTCGTCCCGGCCGCGACGCTGCGGCGCACGAAGCGCGGCTTCGCCCTGCCGCTTCGCCGCTGGATGAAGCACGACCTGGCGCGCCCCATCCGCGACGTGCTGCTCGATCGCACCGCCCGTCAGCGGGGGCTCTTCGACCCGGGCGAGGTCGAGCGGCTCGTCGGCGCCGTCGACCGCGACTACGCCGCGCCCGATCGGGTCTGGACGCTGTACATCCTCGAGCTCTGGTTCCGCGAGTTCATCGATCGGCGTCCGTGACGGCACGTCCCCGGCTCGGCCGGGGCGTGGTCAAACACGGACATGGATCGCGCGGTCGGCGACGACGACGCCGTCCTCGTCGGCATACACCCATGCGCCCGGGCGGAACGTCACGCCGGCGAAGGTGACCTCGCGTCCGGAGGCGCCCGAGTGAAGGCCTTTCTCGCTCTTTCGCGGGTGGGTACCGAGCGCCAGGACGCCGAGGTCGTACCCCGCGATCTCACGCGAGTCGCGAATGCACCCGTGGACGAGGATCCCCGCCCACCCGTTCGACGCGCCGATCTTGGCGAGGTTCCCGCCGACGAGGGCGCAGCGCTGCGAGCCGCCGCCGTCGACGACGAGGACCCGGCCCGCCCCGGGCGTCTCGAGCATCGTTCGAACGAGGGCGTTGTCTTCGAAGACCTTGATCGTCTGGACGGGACCGTGAAAGGCCCGCCGTCCGCCGTAGCTGGAGAACACCGGCGCGCAGACCTGCGCCTCGGGGTGGGCATCGCTCAAGTCGGTCGTGGCGGTCGTGGGCGCTGTCACGTCGCTGGCTCCAAGGGGCTGGCAAGAGTGGCCCTGGGGGGAAATTGCACCTGCGTGGGCACGGCAGGCTACGATCCCGGCAGCGCCATGTCGCGAAGAGCGGCCCTTCAGACGTATCACGCCCTCCAGGCGTCCGAGCTCGCGGCCGCCGTCAACGAGGCGCTGAAGAAGGTCCGCCTGCGACCGGGCGAATACGCCGCAGAGCTCACGGAGCCCGAGGGCCCGTCCACCGCGGGAGGCTTGCAATCGATGCAGCACGTGCGGCTCGTACCGCGCGTCGCGGGTCATCCGACGCTCGTCGTAGGGCACGCCGACCAGGGCGACAAGAAGGCCGAGCTGCGGACGTTCGATCACCTCGATGCGGTCCACCGGCAGCGCTTCAAGCGCCCGCTCGAGCTCGATCGCAAGCAGTACGAAGACTTCTTGACGCTGGCGCGGGGGCTGCTCGAGGCGCTCCACTTCCGGACGACGCTCGTCGGGCCGCCGGCGGAGCTGGCCGAGAACGAGCGCCCGGCTCCGTCCGGCGGGATGTCGGCCCTCGTGCTCGGAAGCATCGTGGTCGGTCTTGCGCTAGTAGGACTGGGGTTCTGGATGCTTTTTGCGCGCTGACCGAGAAACGATGAACGACAACGCCCTCCTGGCCACGGCCTCGCCGACCACCCCGGATACCGACACCCTTCCCGCCTTCGACCGCATCCGTCCCGAGGACGCGGAGCCAGCCATCGACGCGGCCCTCGCCCAGGGCCGGGACGGGCTCGCGGCGCTCCTCGCGGAGGCGCGATCGCCGGGCTGGCGACCGACGTGGGAAGGCGTCGTCGAGCCCCTCGAAGAGGCAGGGGATCGCATCGCGCGGACGTGGGGTCCCGTCGCGCACCTGTTCGGCGTCACCAGCACGCCCGGCTGGCGCCAGGCCCACAACGCGTGCTTGCCGAAGCTCACGTCGTACTCGCTCGAGGTATCCCAGAACGCGGAGCTCCTTCGCGCCTACGACGCCCTGGCCGCGAGCCCCGCCTACGCCGGGTTCTCGGCGGCCCGCAAGAAGGTGATCGAGGACGCGCGCCGGGACTTCAAGCTCGCGGGCGTCGCGCTGCCGGCCGCGCAGAAAGAGCGCTTCAAGACCGTGCAGCTTCGCCTCTCCGAGCTGCAGTCCAAGTTCGAGGAGAACCTCATCGACTCGGTCCAGGCCTTCCGCAAGCACGTGACCGACGAGACGCTGCTCGCCGGGATGACCGGCCAGGGCAAGGCCGCCGCGCGCGAGAAGGCGCGCGCGAAGGGGCTCGACGGCTTCCTGCTGACGCTCGACTTCCCCGGCTACGACGCCGTCGCGAGCCACGCCGACCGGCGGGAGCTGCGGCGGGAGCTCTACGAGGCGTACGCGACGCGCGCGTCCGACGAGGGGCCGCTCGCGGGCCAGTTCGACAACACGCCGCTGATGGACGAGATCCTCGCGCTGAGGCACGAGGAGGCGACGCTGCTCGGCTTCCGCAACTACGCCGAAGTATCCCTCGCAACGAAGATGGCCGACTCGCCCGACGAGGTCGAGCGCTTCTTGCTCGACCTCAACGTCCGCGCCCGGCCGCGCGCCCTCGCGGAGCTCGACGAGCTGCGCCGCTTCGCGTTCGAACGCGACAAGGTGTCCGACTTCGGCCCCTGGGACACGCTCTATTACTCCGAGAAGCTCAAGCAGCAAAAGCTTGCCTTCTCGGAAGAGGAGCTCCGCCCGTACTTCCCTGCCGAGCGCGTCATCGACGGGATGTTCGCCCTCGTCCGCCGCCTCTACGGCGTCGAGATCGAGCGGGTTGGCGGCATCGCGACGTGGCACCGCGACGTCACGACGTACGCCGTCCGCGACGCCGCGGGGGCGCACATCGGGCTCTTTTACCTCGACCCGTACGCGCGCGACGACAAGCGCGGGGGCGCGTGGATGGATGAGTGCATCACGCGACGCCGCGCGCGCATCGGCCTGCAGCGGCCCGTCGCCTACCTCACGTGCAACTTCGCGCCGCCGCTGCCCGGTCAGCCGGCGCTCCTCACGCACAACGAGGTGCTGACCCTCTTCCACGAGTTCGGGCACGGGCTGCACCACCTCTTGACCCAGGTCGACGAGGCCGCCGTCTCGGGCATCCACGGCGTCGCGCGCGATGCCGTCGAACTGCCGAGCCAGTTCATGGAGAACTGGTGCTTCCACGGTCCCACCCTGCGCGCGTTTGCGCAGCACTGGAAGACGGGCGAGCCCCTGCCCGACGCGCTGCTCGAGAAGGTCCGGGCAAGCCGCACGTTTCAGTCTGGCCTCGCCACTGTGCGCCAGATCGAGTTCGCCCTCTTCGACCTGCGCCTGCACCGCGACCACGATGCGCGCACGGGCGCCCGCGTGCGCGACACGCTCGACGCCGTCCGCCGCATCGCCAGCGTGCTCGTGCCCCCGGCGTACAACCGGATGCCGCAGAGCTTCGCGCACGTCTTCGCGGGCGGGTACGCGGCCGGTTACTACGGGTACAAGTGGGCCGAGGTGCTGTCGGCCGACGCCTTCGCCGCGTTCGAGGAGAGCCGGTTCGCGCCCGAGACGGGGCACCGCTTCCGCGACACGGTGCTCGCCCAGGGAGGATCGCGCGACGCGATGGACCTCTTCGTCGCCTTCCGCGGACGCAAACCCGACATCACGCCGCTGCTAAAGCAAGCCGGCCTGACGTAGTCGCGCCTTCGCTGTCATCCCGAGCGGAGCCAGGGACCCCATGGGCGCCGGCTTCCGCGCTCTCCGTGGGGTCCTTCGCTNNCGCAAGCTCTCCGGCGCCGTGACCGTCACCTGCTGGCGAACGACGGCGTGGGCTCGGGAGGCGCAAAAGGCGATGAGATCGCCGCGCTTCGCCTCGACGTGCACGATCGACCCTTCGCCCGGTTCGGACCGCACC
Organism: Myxococcales bacterium; assembly: GCA_003139415.1. Lineage (GTDB taxonomy): Bacteria > Myxococcota_A > Polyangia > Polyangiales > Polyangiaceae > Palsa-1150. The sequence goes on from PLIR01000431.1 coordinate 4,357, forward strand.
AGGGCCGTGGCCGTCGCCAGGTCGCCCGCGAGGACGAGGCCGGCGCGACCCGCCGTGAGCTCGACGCTGCACATCCACGCGCCGAGGGCGGCCTCGCCACCGCGGGCGCCCAGGTCGCGCATCGCCTGCTGCAGCGCCGTCAGGCTGTCTCTGTGGGCCCGCTGGTCGAAGTGGCGCGCGAGGCTCGCGCGTAGCGTCCGCGCCGCCGGGTTGTCGACGGGTGCCACGGCCGCGTCGGGGATGGCCACCTGCGCCGCGGCCAGCAAGAGCGCCGTCATCTCCTCCGGCGTCCGGTAGAAGAGCAGCACCTGGTACTCGGGCCGGTAGTACGTGAGCTGCCTGCCGGCGAGGAAGGCGAGATCCTTGGCCGATCGGCCCGAGACGGCCGACGACCCGAGCGTGACCGACGGCTCGCGCGCCGGCACCGCCGCGATCCCGCGCCCTGCGACGTCGGTGACATAGAGATGCGGGACGGGGATCGCCAGGACGCGGGCCGCCCAGTGGAACGTCCTGCCGATGGTGGCCGTGCTCGTCTCGCCCAGGCGCTGGGCCGGGTCGAGGGACGGAAGGGCGCGGCGATCGCGCATGTCGTCGAGCTTGGCGGCGACGGCGGCGGGACCGCCCGCGGCGAACAGCCGCTCGAGCAGCGCATCGGCGCCCGGCGCGCGAAGCCGGGCCCACCCGGTGTCGTCGAGCGAGCCCCTCGCGCGA
>PLIR01000396.1 GCA_003139415.1 Myxococcales bacterium
GACGCGACTGTGAAGGCTCCGCACGACGACGCGAGCACCTCCGCGGTCGACGCCTCGCAACCGGCCGATGTCCTGGGAACGACCGACGCGGCGGAAGCGGCCGAGGGAACGGGAGCGGCCGACGCCATGGAGGCGGACGACGTCATCGACGCCGGCACCGTCATGGACGCGACGACCCAGGTCGACGCCGAGGCCGGGTTCCCGGGCGACGCTCTGGACGCGTCGGCGGATTCGAGCAGCTGTGTCACGAGCCCCATTGTCGACTACTGCGTCGGCGTACCGTCGCTCCCCGCGGCGCCGGTGATCGACGGCGTCCTCGATCCGTGCGGCCCCACGCTCGTGCCGATCACACCGGTCGGCTGGGTCGGCCCGTCCCCCCTGCCCCCGCTGCCGGCGGGGAACTCGTCCGAGCTCGCCGTGGCCTGGCGCCCCGACGGGCTCTACGTGTTCATGTCGGTCACGACGCCGGCCTACTTCCCGTCGCCCACCGACGCAGGAACTCCCATCTATTACGGGGCCGGCGTCGAGGTCTTCGTCGACAGCACGGGCGTCTACACGGACCCTCCCGCGGTGAACGACCCCGGCGGGATGCAGTTGATCGTGACCGCGCCGCCCAGCACGACGACCGACGGGCACCGCGCGGACTACTACCGCGACTCGGTCAACGAAGGACCCTGGACCTCGAGCCAATACGGCACGTTCCCCACGCCAGAAGGATTCAACTTCGAAGGCTTCGTCGTCGCCGCGGATCTCGGACTCTCCACATGGACGCCCACGGCCGGGCAGAGCATCGGCTTGGACGTCGCCGTGGACGTCTCGTACACGTCCGAGTCGATGATGGGAACGCAGGGCTATCGGGTGGGGCAGTACTTCTTCCACATCGCCCCTCCCCCTGCCGACGGGGGGGTCGCGATTGGCTTACCGTACGCCGACCCTCGCGCATGGTGCACGCCGACGCTGGCTCCCTGAACCCTACGGGAGCATGCTCCGGACGTACTCGCAGGAGGAACCCTTCGGTACGCGGATGGACGTGAACGACGTCGTGCCCGAAGGGGTGAAGACGGGTTGCGTGTTGTCGACGAACGCCGCCTCCGACGAAGCACCCGTCGTGCACTCACCCCCGTCGAGGAGCTCGCACCCGAGGACATGCGAATCGATGGCCGCCTTCCCGTCGATCGTCTGGATGCCCACGGTGCCCGTGATGGTGTTGCAGTCTTGCACCGTGCCGATCGTGGTCGTCACCTGCCGGATCGCCACGTAGAGGCTGCTCGCGAGGTTGATGGGCATGAACGGCGCGGGCACGCCGGTCGGGATGTACGAGTAATCGGTGGCCGTCGTCGTGGGCGTGGCGAGCGGCCCTTGCGCGACCGCGATCGTGACGCCGGGGTTGCCATCCATGTCCTGATCGACGGCCGTCGTGACGGTCGACGGCCAGGGGTCGCTTGCCGGCGACATCATCGTGAGGCCGAGCAGCACCGCGGTCGGCGTCGTGCTGTACGAGAAGGTTCCGTTGGACTGCAGCGTGAGCGCGCCGTTGACGGTGAAGGGCGGGATGTAGCCGTCGTCGAAGAGCGAATCGGGGAAGCGAACGCCGTAGACTTCGTTCAGTCCGAGCGTCGTGGCCTGGAAGTCGGGCAGGTCGATGCCGCAGGCGACCGAGTTGTCGCTGAGCTGCAGGGGCGCGGCGGCGGTTTGCACGCGCACGCCCTTGACCCACTGCGTGATGGTGCCCGAGCCCGAAGCAAGGATCACGCTCGTGAGGCCTTGCGGCTCCCACGTCACGTCGATCTTGATCTGCGTGGCCCAGGTGCCGTTGAAGTCGCAGCCGCCGTCGAAGCCGGGGGTATTCACGGCGGCGCCGTCCTGCGTCGTCGCGTCTAGCGTGGTGGTGGCGCTGTCGGACGTGTCGGCGTCGTCGCCGCTCGAAGCCATCGCGTCGGGCGCACCGGCGTCGTCGGCCGGAACTGCGCCGCTCGCGTCGGACTGCGGATCGAACGTGACCGCGGGGAAGCTGCACGCCGCTCCGACCCCGGCGATCGCAAACGCCGCGACGGCCGCGACGAGACCCGCGACACCCGCCGTCGCAACGCGCGCAAACATCAGAATGTCCCCGCCGCGCCGACGCCGGTTGGCGTGAGGATCAGCGCCGACGAGGTGGATGGCGAGTGGCTGATCGCGAAGAGCGTGATGCTGGCGACCGAGCTCGCAATGCCGACCACGCCGAGGACGCTGAACGCGGCGCTCGCGACCCGGCCCCGGTTCACATCGGACGTCACGGGGCCCTCGCTCGATGCGGGACACGGCGCGGCGGCGTAGACCGAGCAGCTGGACGCGAGAGAGCCGAGTGCGGTCTGCCGCACGACCAAGCTGACCGCCGCCCCCGCGAGGCTGGCGACGCCGACGCCGAGCGCGATCCACGCGCCCGTACGCAGGGGCGACGTGGACGACGAAGGCGTGGAGGGCTGCGGCTCGGCCGGCGCTTCCGACGATTGGGTGTCGGGCGCTGGCGGGGGCAGCGCCAGCGCCGGCCGGAGCGTGACGTGCAGCAAGACGTGCTGGCTCTCTCCCCCACCGAGCATCACCGCCTGCACGTCGGGCCCGACGACGCCGGCGCCCGAAGCGCGCACCACGGCCGATCCCGAATCGTGCTCGATGACGGTCCCCAGGCGGTCTTTGGCGAGGGGTTGCCCGTCGACCGACACGCTGATGCCGTCGTCTTCGCGCGGTGCCCGGGACGGCCCGCCCGCCGAGTCGGTCACGGCGACGTCGATCTTGAGCGTAGCAATGTGGGACGCGAGCTGCGAAAGCTCGTGGTCGGCGTCCTCCAGCCAGCCAGCGTATTTGGGGTCGGTGCTCCCGGTGACGGCACGCCGCAGCTCGAGCCACGCCGAACGCGCGGCCGTGGCGTGACCGAGCGTCACGTCACACACCGCGACGTTGCGCAGACTTCCGAGTCCCGGCGGGTAGAGAGCGTAGGCCTTCTCGAAGAGCGGCAGCGCTTCGGCGCAGTTGCCCTGGGCGCGCAGGTCGCGCCCTCGCTCGAAGAGCTCTTTGGCCCGGCCGGCGTCGGTCGCGCCGTCGGCCCGCGCAGCGCCTGGGCAGGCGCAGACGACGAGTGCCCCGAGCAGCACGGCGGACGGCGAAAGGACCCTCACGATAGCCCCGGTCCCGCGCAGCCTAACTAACCGGATCGGGATAGTCGAGCCGGAACCGGTCAAAAGACGTCGTTGCGATCCGCGGCGGGCTTGGGCGCCGGCCGGGCGGGGGGCGCAGGAGGCGCGGGAGCGTCGGGAACCGCCTTGGGCCGCGTGGACACGGGCACGATCACGGTAGTCACGGGCGCGATGCGCTCGCTGTGCCCACTCGCGCCGCGATGCGTCGAAGCGCCCGGTTCGATCTTTTCGACGGTGGGCGTGGCTGTCGGGAGCGTCGGGAGCACAGGCACCCACGCGGCCATCGTCGCGGGGGCCGATTGTGCAGAGCTGGGAGGGCTCGCGGAGGTTGGGCCTCGGACCATCGCGCTCGCCGCGGGAGCGGCAGAGGGGAGAGCAACGGCGTTGGACGCGACGGGGTGGCTCGGACTGTTCGGCCACGCCGCGCGCACTCCAAGGATCGCAACCCCGAGCGCGACGACNNCGACGAGAACTCCGTGGCCGTATTGCCCGTGTGCTCGGGCATGCTCGGCACCGAAGGAGGGATCATCGCGCCCGATGTGCCACCTCCGCACGCGAGCTCGAACATCTGCGCGAGCGATGCCGCGCCCTCGAACCGGTCGTCGACGCGATCCGCGAACGCCCGCTCGAAGAACGCATCGACCGCCTCGGACATGCGCGGGTCGCGCTTG
>PLIR01000063.1 GCA_003139415.1 Myxococcales bacterium
ATCGAGGCTTGCGCATTGAACGCGGTGTAGCCCTCCGGAAGCGCGAGCCGCACGTCGTCGGGCTGCCAGGCCGTCCGACCCAGGTTGTAGACGGTCAGCGCTTCTTCGACGTGGATCCGATCGTCGCGCAGCTCGGCGGCGACCGCCGTCTCACACACGATGAGCGCGTCGGAAAGGGTGCGCACCACGGGATACACGTGCAGCACGACGCGCATCGTCTTCGACATCCCGAATTGAAACGGCGACGCGGCGAAGGAACCCCCCCCGTAGCCCGAGGTCAGCCTGTAGGCGACGTTGCTGGCGGTATCGAGACCCGCGAAGACGGCGTGCCCGGCTGCGTCCGTGGTCGCCTGCTCGTGCTTGTGGGTATCGCCCTTGGCGATCGAGTTGATGACGATGCCGAGCGTCAGCGTCTCGTGGGCGACGGGCTTGTCGTCGGCGTCTCGAAGGTCGACGGCGATCGTCCCCGGGGGCAGCGTCGGATCCTCGCGCTCGACGTCGTCCGGGGGCTCGAACACGCCCGGCATGGTCCCCGTCTTGCCCGGATGGGCGTGAGGATTCGCGTCGTTTACGGCGGGGTGTCCGGCCGGCAAACCCTCGTCGTCTTCGGGGTCATCCTGCGCGAGAGCCCTCGGTCCCGTGCACAGCAGGACGACGCCGGTGGCGAAGGCCAACGCGAGTTCATACCGTCGCATCGGTTCCCTCCGACCTTGCCAGCGCCGCACCGCACTTCTTGCAGAAGGCCGCGTCAGGCTCGTTCGATACCCCGCAAGACAGGCAGGTCCGTCGCCCCGAGGGCAGCGCGACCGCACCTTGGGGAGCCTCGACGCGGGGCGGGGCGGCCGTGCGCTTGTCCACGTATGCCCGGGCGAGGCGCTCCGCCTCCGCCATCGCCGGTGCCTCGCGCTCGTCCATGCGCTTCATCACCACCTTGGCGTCGTCCCGATAGCGACGCGCCATCTCCTCGTAGTCGGCCTCGCCGATGCGCCCGATGGCGCGCTCGTTCTCGATGTCCTTCAGCGCGCGCAGGATCCGCCGCTTCTGCTCCGCGAGGTCGTCGACGTCGTGGCTCTGAGCGGCCAGGATCTCCAAGTCCTCGGGCAAGGGCGCGTCGCCGCTCAACGTACGGACGCTGGCCCAGAGCAGGGCGATGGCTCCGAGCAGCGCCCCGGACGCGAGCACGAGCAGCGCCGACGGCACGCTCGCCACCACCCCGACGATCACGGCTGCCGCGAGGGTCGCGACCGGCAGGCCGACGGCGACGATCCGTCCGAGGCGCCGCTCGGCCTCCAGATCGTCGTGCAGTCGCTCGTCGTCCTCGTCGTGCCTCGGCTCGGCCGGGGTCGCGCTCTTCTTCGCCTCAGTCATCGAGATCCTTCAGCTCGTCGTCGAGGCGCGCGTCGTACGCGTCGCGCACGGGCGGGGCTTCCGGCCCTCGCGGAACGAGCGGCGCACCGGCGCTTCCTTCGTGGGAGCGCCATCGCCGCATGAAGCGCGCGAGTCCGTAGGCGCCGGCGCCGATCCCGGCCACCGGAAGCATCCAGATCACGCGGAACGCCCCATGATTGGGCGGCACCGCCATCGCATCGACGCCGTACTTCGCCTCGTACTCCGCCAGGATCTGGTCGCGAAGCTGCCCGACCCTCAGCTTCTCCCGGATGGTGTCGCGCGCTTCCTCGGCCGTGCTGCAGGTGCATGTCGAAAGGAGGTCCCTCTCGCAGCTACCGCACATGCAGCGAAGGGCGCCGAAGATCGATCGTTCCATGTCGTTGTCGATCCGCACCGTCCCGCTGTTGGTGGGAGACATTCCCGGCATCGTCTGTGCGTGCGCCGCCGGCGTCGCCGCGAGCATGATCCCGAATACGACGCTCGCGGCCGTCGCGGCGATCCCGCGAGCCCCCGCCCACACACGCGACTCGCCGAACTCGATTTGCGGCCACATGCACACGACGCTCCCCGCGATGAGGACGATGCAACCGAACCAGATCCAGCTCACCAGCGGGTTGATGTGGATCTGGAACGAGGCGAGGTTCTTGTTCGATGGGTTGATCGTCCCGACGATGAGGTAGACGTCGTCGCGGAGGAAGTGCGCCATCGCGACTTCGGTCGTCGGAGAGTCGGGCTGCTTCTTGTAGATGAACTTCGCGGGCGTCAGGTGGGCCTCGAGCCGGCCGTGCTTGAAGACGTCGACGTCGGCGAAGACCATCCGCTTGTTGTTGTCGACCTCCATGCGCGCGCCGTCGTACTTCAGCGTGTAGTCGCCGACGACGTACGTCTGCCCCGGGTAAAGGGAGGTCTCCTTGTCGACGTTCCAAGACTGGCCCGTGAACCCGATGAACATCAGCACGATGCCCAGGTGCACGACGTATCCGCCGTAGCGCCGGCGGGAGGGCGGCGGCAGCGTGAGCAGCGTGTGGACGAAGCCCGGGAGGCCCCCGAGAAACCAGAGCGCGACGGGCGTCGAACGGCTCGTCCCGGCGCTCGCCCGCGCGCGGAACAACATCACGAACTCCTGCACGATGACGGCGACGTTGAACGCGCAGAGCGAGAACCCGATGACGGGCGTGAAGGCGTTGAACACGCGCAGCGTCGCCCCGATCGGGCCCGTATAGATCGCGTCTCCCCAGACGACGGCCGGGAACCCGATCATGGGGCCGATGACGATGTGGGCAACGACGGCGAGCCCCGTGACGATGACGGGGGCGCGGAACGCGCGGCGCAGCCCGTCCGGGCTCGTCTTCTTCCAGCCGAAGAGCGTCCCCGTACCCATCAAGAGCAGCAGCAAGATGCCGAGCGGCTGGACCCACGCCTTGTAGAACGGCGGCCCGACGGTGACCTTGTCCCCCATGAGCGCCTCGCTGATGAGGGGGAACGTCGTCGCGATGAGGATGAAGAAGAGCAAGCTGCACAGCGCCCAGTTGTTGAGCAGGAAGGTGAACTCCCGGGAGAGGAGCGCCTCGAGCTGTGGTCGCCGCGTCCGTAGGTCGAGCCCCGCGGTCATCCTCCGGAATACGATCTCCAGCGCGACGAAGACGGCCGCCCCGGCGACGAGCGCGATGATGGTGACGCGCCAGGCCACCGGGAGCGACATCCTCCAGACCGAGGTGAGCCCGACGCCGCACGCCAGGATGATCACCCACCCCGCAGTGACGGCCGCCTTGCGGAGGCGGAGCGACGGCGGCACGTCACGCAGCTCGGGCCAGCGCCACAACACGAGCGTCGTCGCGAAGCACACGAGCATGAGCAGGAAGACCGCGAAGTACGTCCCGATCGACGACTGCGCGAACGAGTGCACGCTCGCGATCATCCCGGACCGCGTCAGGAAGGTGCCGAAGATGGTGAGAAAGAACGTGAGGCTGATGAGAAAGACGTTCCACACCTTCAAGAGGCCACGACGCTCCTGGATCATCACGGAGTGGACGTAGGCGCTCGCCGTGAGAAACGGCATGAAGGCCGCGTTCTCCACGGGGTCCCAGCCCCAGTATCCACCCCAGCCGAGCTCCTCGTAGGCCCACAGCATCCCGAGGGTGTTGCCCACGCCGAGGAACATCCAGGCGAAAAGCGTCCACTTGCGGCTGGCGACGATCCACTCGTGGTCCAGCCTGCCCGTGGCGAGGGCGGCCACGGCGAACGCGAACGGGACCGAACAGCCGACGAACCCCGTGTAGAGGCAGGGCGGGTGGATGACCATCCAGTAGTTCTGCAGCAGCGGGTTGAGCCCCTCGCCGTCGGCGCGCGCACCAGCGACGTTCGTCGCGAAGGGGTTGGCGGAGAAGACCATGAGCACGCAGAAGAAGAGGACGATCCCCATCAGCGTGGCGATGATGTAAGGCTGCAAAGCGAGGTAGCTCTTCCCGAGCCAGCGTACGCACGCCCCGATGTAGGCACTGAGGAGAAAGAGCCACCAGAGCAGGGACCCGTCCTGCCCTCCCCAAAGGGCGGTGAACAGGTACTGCAGCGGCATCGACCGGTCCGAGTAGTGAGCGACGTAGCGGATCCGGAAATCATGCGTGACGAACGCGTAAGCGAGGCAGAGCACGGCCCCCCCGACGATGGCGACCGTGCCATAGGCCCCGAAGCGGGCCGCCTGGAGCGTGCGGGGCCGGCCGCTGGCCCCCGCAGCAAGCGCTACCGCGAACGTGTAGCTGGCGACCACCATCGCCGCGAGCAGCAGGCTCCCGCCGAACGTCGGGATCGAGTTTCCGAAGACCTGCAGGACGCTCATCATGCTTTCGCCGTTCGTTGAGGTGCGCGGAGTCTAGCAGCGGGGAGCGGCCGAGGTGGTATGACCCCGGCGCACCGCGCATGTCCTGGCCCGAACGAGCCGACATTGCAAGACGCCCGTCTTCGGCTGCCTCGTGGCGGGCGCACGCGGCGCTCGTCGTGGTGCAGGCGGCGTTCTCGGTCGGCGCCGTCGAGGGGAAGCTCGCGATGAAGGCGCCCTCGCTGGGCGGAGGCGGCGTCGACCCCTTCGCCCTCGCCATGGCGCGCATGACGGGAGCGGCGGTGTTCTTTCAGCTGCTCACGCGCGGGGCGCGGGTCCTTCGCCCGGTGTCGCGGCCAGACCTCTTGCGCATCGGCGGGCTCTCGATCCTCGGCATCGTTCTCAACCAGACGCTCTTTCTCGTGGGTCTCCGCATTACGACCGCCTTCGCCAGCGCGGTGCTGGGAGTCACCATCCCCGTCTTCACGGCGGCGCTGGCGGTCGCCTTCCGGGTCGAGGCGGCGAGCGGGCGCACGGCGATCGGGCTCGCCCTCGCCATCGCAGGCGTCCTCTGGCTCACAGGGGTCGGCTCGCTCGATTTCGGCGCCTTGGCCATTGCGGCCAACTGCCTCTGCTACTCGTTTTACATCGTCTTCTCGAAGCGCGTCATCGAGCGCGTCGGCGCCCTCACGCTCGTCACGTGGCTCTTCTCCTGGGGCGCCGTGCTCTTCGCGCCCATCGGCGGCCCGGCGCTCGTACGCGGCGCCGTACAGTGGCAACCCCATACCTGGGCCCTCGTCGCCGTCGTGGTCGCCGTGCCCACGATCGTCGCGTACTCGGCGAACGCGTGGGCCCTCGGGCGATCGAGTCCGACGCTCGTCACCGTGTACATCTACTTGCAGCCGCTGCTCACGGCGCTCCTCCAATGGATCCAGCTCGGAGAGGCCGTGACGGCGCGTGCCGTCATTGCGGCCGCGCTCATCTTCGCCGGCGTCATCGTCGTTGCGACGCGCCGTCAGCAGCTCAATGCCTTCGTCAGCCGCTCGAGCCCCTCGTCGAGCGCGTCCTCGGGCAGCGACCATGCGACACGAAAGGCGTTGGGGACACCGAAGAAAGCGCCAGGCGAGACGAGGACCTCGTAGTCGCGAATGCCAGCCTCGATCGCCGGCGTGAGATCGCCCCGCCCAGGGAGCACGACCCAACCGAACAGGCTGTCCTCCGACGTGCTCAGCGCGAGCCCGCGGGACGCCGCCCACGCGGCGACGCGTTTGCGCTTGCCCGCGAGGATGGCGCGCGCGCGCGCCGCCAGGGGAATGGTCCGCGCGAAGCCTTCGAGCCCGGCGCGCGCGTGCGATTGCGGGCCATGTCCGATGCTCGCGATGAGCGTGTCGAGGGCTCTCTTCACGAGGGCCTCGGGCCCGAGCAACCAGCCGATGCGCTCCGGGCCGAGGCCGTACGCCTTCGTGAGGCTCGAGACGGCTACGACGTTCTCGGCGAGCTTGCGAGCGCTCCCCCGGAACACTCCTTCCGCGTCGACCCACCGACCCAGCTCCGTGTACGCCTCGTCGACGAGCAGCACCGCGCCGTTGGCCCCCGCGACCCTCGCGGCCTCGCGCAGCGCGTCGTCGTCCGCGCGCACGCCGCTCGGGTTGTGGAGGTTGGACACCACGACCGCGCGAGTGCGCGGCGTCATGGCGCGCGCGATTCTCTCGGGATCGAGCGCGTAGCCGTTCGCCGGGTCACGGTCGAAGCGCCGAACGACCGCGCCCACCCCCTCGGGCAGCTGGACCAATGGTTCATAGACGGGGGTCTCGACGAGGATCTCGTCACGCACGCCGTCTCCCGCGCCGCTCCCGACGAGGGTCGCGCACGCCAGCCAGATCGCGTGCGTCGTCCCGAACGCAGGCGCAACTTGTTCACGCGGGACGCCGTTGTGCGCTGCGATCGCGTCGCGCAGCCGTTCGGTCGCGTCCCCTCCGTCGTCGGGCCGGACCTCGCGCGCCGGAGCGACGGCAGCCATCGATGCGATGGGAATCCCGCTCGTCGCCAAGTCGAACTTCACTCGACCGAAGTGGCGCCGGGCCCAGTGCAGGTAGCGCGGCGCCGCGAACATCAGGGCGCAGCGGATCCCGAGGGCGCCAGATCGAACGTGGCGACGCGCACCGCGCTGGCCTCGCCGAGCGACACGTTCATCGTCCCCCGGGCGTGCCCCTCGTCGATCGTCGCCACGAGCGTCCCGGCAAAACCGTGATCGCCCGGGTCCGCGCGCACGACCGTTGCCGTCAGGCCACCCTCGACGATCCGGCCCCGAAGCGTCGCCGGTCCGAGCACCCCGTCCACACTCCCGGTCACCTGACCGGTCTCGGCATCACAGACCACGGCGATCGCTCCCTCGCCCAACCCCGCCGTCGTCTCGGGGACGCGCCACCTCACGCTCTTCCACGACGGAGGCACATAGATCCCCGCGGCAGCACTCCGATACTTCCCGTCCCACCCCCGCCCGCTCCCACATGGGCCAGCACTCGCGTGTCCGCCCGCGCCTGCGTCCGTGGTTGCGCCCGCGCCCGCGCCCGCGCCCGCGCCCGCGCCCGCGTCCGCGCCTGCGC
>PLIR01000447.1 GCA_003139415.1 Myxococcales bacterium
ACCGCTTCGGCCTTGAACTCCGGGGTGAATGAACGCCGTTTCCTTCGTGCCTGTTGCTTCGCCATCGAACACTCCTCGCGCATCTTCGCGCCTGTTGGGGTGTCCGTGGAAGCGGGGGAGGATCAAACCTCTCGAGCTTCGGAAGCAACTCCTTCCAGTTGACCCGAGCCACGGCGTCGCCCTGCGCCTGGCCCAGCTCTCGCTCCGGTGGTTCCCCCACGCGGACCGTCGCGAACATCGGGGCGAAAGACGCGCCCGCAAAGGAAAGAGTCCTTCCGACAGCCCGGAGAGAGGTATCTCTTTGGATGACACGGCCGCTCATCAGGGCAAACCCCGCGTGCTCCTGCCTCGGAGGAGCATCTTCCAAGCAGAGACGTGCGCGTCCGTCGCAGAGAGATGCATCTTCCTGGCTGAGGAAAGCATCTTCCAAGCAGAGACGTGCGCGTGCGTTGCAGAGAGATGCATCTTCTTGGCTCAGAGGAGCGTCTTCCGATCTCGGGCGATCGCGGACGTCGTCGCGGGGAGCGTCTCTCACCCGCGCGCCGGCTCGAGAAGGTGAAAGAAGCACGTCTTCGCGACGCCTTCTCGCCTCCTTCCGGCCCGCTCGAGCGTTTCTCGACTTGGGATGCGCATCTCTCAAGCTCGAAGATGCACGGGTAGGCAAGGCCCCACACTTTTTTTGAAGAAAGCGATCGGGCCCGTGAGGAATTCGCCCGCGGGTAGGAAGTCCAAGCGGGTCCGCGTGAGCAAGCGGTCCACGGAACGCCCCTTGGCGGCCCCGAATCCCGGGCGTTCTGCTATCGCTGCAAAGCGAGGGAGTCTCCAGCTCGTCAGAAGCTTTGACTTCCTCGTGTGCGCGCGGCGTTGCTTGTTACGTTCGTCATGTCCTCGGGGAGCGCGCCACCATGGTGAGCGGCAAGCGCGTGCCTGGTGGCGTGGTCCACGATCTGCCCAGCGACCTGCGCGACGCGCTCAGCGCGAACTCCACGGCACTCGCTGCCTGGAGCGACATCACCCCCTTGGCGCGCAACGAGTTCATTTGCTGGGTCGAGGACGCGAAGCAAGAGATGACGCGAAAGCGCCGCATTCGCAGGACCCAGGAGGAGTTGGAGGAAGGCCAGCGCCGGCCATGCTGCTGGCCTGGGTGCAAGCACCGAGAGCGCACGGGTCGGTGAGCCGCGACGAGTGGTCCCAGGTGCCAGCCAGAGCCACGGCTCGTGGGAATGGCCCCGAACGTCAGCGCGACGCGCCGTCGATCACGTCCACGGGGAGCTTCGTCGCATCGATCCCCGCGACGCATCGCAGGTTCACCGCGACCCTTCCTTTCCCCATCTCATCGGTACCGCGCGAGAAGGCGCGAACGCCACACGTCTTGCAAAACGGATGGTGGCTCTTCTTCGTACCGAACTGGTAATCGGTAAGTGCGTCTCCGCCGGTGATGAGACGAAATGCCGTCTGCGGAACGAACGCGAGGAGCCAGCCGGCACGCGAACAGATCGAGCAGTTTCACGCAATCGCTTTTGCCGGCGGCTCGAAAATGACCTCGTAGCGAACCGCGCCACAGTGACAGCTTCCTACGTGGCTCTTGGGTGCCATGGGAGCCGCCTACTTTGCAACGTTGGCCCACCTGTCCTTTTCGGCCGTGGAGCCATGGTCCCGTCGCGATCAGTACCTCCAGCAGGCTCGAGGGGGCCAAGGGGCCCCAAGGCCGGGGGCCGGCAACCTTTGTGGGGCCTTGAAATGGGGGCAGCCGCGAGCATCATTTCCTGCGGTCGAAGCCAATCTGGCGCAGGGCTCCCCGGAGCACGTGCTGCGTGTCCGCGTCGAAGCGGTACGCTCGGAGGAAATCGTCGGTGCCGTAGCCGGGCTGCTGTTCGCGGATACGCGCTGCGACGCGCCGGGCATCGTCGCGCCGCCCGGCGAGCGCCGCGCACGCGGCTGCAACCGCGAGGACCTGCACGTGTGCATTGGGTCGTCCCGCCGCCTTGGACGCCCATTCCGCGGCCTCTTGGAGCTCGCCCAACCGAACGTGGGCGGCGGCCCGGCTGCACAGCATTGCGAACAGCAGAGGGTCGAACGGGCTGAGCTGCCTCGCATACTCCGTGGCCGTGATCGCAGCACGCGGATCGCCGATCTGACAGTGAAAGAACCCGAGCGTGTAGTGCCCGAGTGCGAAGTTCGGGCTCAGCTCCACGCTTCGCTCGAGCTCAGCGAACGCCCCGCTGCTCTCGCCGCCGAGCCACAAGGCTCGGCCCATCGCCCAGTGCGCGGCGGGATCGCGATCGTCGGCGTCCACGCTGCGCCGCGCGGTTCGGAGGGCGAGCTCGATCTGCTGGCGACGATCGGGCGTGAGATCGAGGAAGGCGTTCTGGAAGTGCGTGAACGAGAGCCCCGCCGACGCCCGCGCGAACGTGGGATCGAGCTGGAGGGCACGCTCGAACAGGTCCGCAGCTTGGCGGTTGTCGACGTCGTTGAACTTGTACATGTGCCATAGACCGCGGTGATAGGCCTCCCAGGCGTCGAGCGAACTTGGGGGCTGCAGGATCGCCCGATTGCACTCCGCGGTCTCGATCTCCTCGGCGATGCCGGCGACCACGCGATCGACGATGGTGTCGAGCGCGGCGAAGGTCCCGTCGGTGGACGTTTCGAGCTCGTCTCGCCACACGATGGTCGCGTGCCGCGTCTCGGCCAGCTCGACGACGACGAAAATCCTCCGGTCGCCCGCTCGCACCGAGCCGCTGACGACGTACTCCACGTTCAGGATGCGGCCCGCTTCCTGTGCGCCGACACCGCGCTCTCCGAGGGCATACGTTGTCCCGCGGGCGATGACAAAGAGAATGCGCAGCTTGGCCAGCCTGGTGATGATGTCGTCCGTCAGACCGTCGCCCAACCCCCGGCGCCCGGGGCCCGCCGCAACCTCGGAGAAAGGCATGATGGCGACCGAGGCCCGTCGCCGCGAGTTTGCCGCCTCATTCGGCGGCACCTCGACCACCGCAGTCGCTGCGGGTGCCTCCACGAGCGCCGATCCGACGGCGGACTTGCGCGCGGCGAGCAGGGCCCGCAGGGGAGACCAGTCGAGCCCCTCTTGGTCGAACGCGCGGATCGCGGCCGCCACGCGCTCCTCTGCGTCCCGTACGCGCCCGGATCCGAGGAGGGCGTCGAGCATCGCTGCGTGCGCATCGAGCTCGAACGGGGCGAGCACGAGCCACTGCTCCAGACGCCGGAAGGTCTCCTCGCTCGAGCGCGGCAGGCGTGACACGAGCTCGCGCACAAGCGCGTGGTTCATCTCGCGGTGGCGCTGTCGCTGCGCGATCAGCCAGCCGGCGAACTCCGGGTTTCCGTCGATCTCGACGCCCTCGAGCAGGGCGCCGCCGAAGAGATCACACACCTCCGAGAGACGCTCGGTCGTCGCCTGACCTGCGCCAGCCTTGACCACCTGCTCGATCTCGACGGCGTCGGCGAGGCAATCCGAGAGATCGAGCGAGACCGGCCCGTGCCCCGTCGTCTGCACGCGCCGGCGATCGGGGTCGTCCAGCAACGCCCGGAGCTTACTCAGACACCAGCGAAGCTCGCCGCGCGGATCGTTCGGGACGTCCCACAGCAGGGCGCACAGCTTTGATCGTGAGTAGGAGGCCCCTCCCAGCGCCAGGAAAGCGAGCAGTGCGCGCACCTTGCGCGACCGAGGCAGCGGCACGGGTGCGCCGTCGCGACGGACGGAGAATGGCCCGAGGAGCTGAATGCGCAAGATTGCAGTGGTTCCCACGTTTCGTCCCACGGCCTCACCCATGTCTCTGATCCATGTTGTCCCGCGGAACCCTCGATTTCCACTCCCGATTCCGCGAGGATGGCGCCGCTATGATCCACGACGACGTCTGCCACACGATCGGGCGCACGCCCGTCGTTCGCATCCATCGCCTCGCGCCCCCGCGCGTCTCGATGTTCGTCAAGCTCGAAGCCGCGAACCCGGGCGGGTCCGTCAAGGACCGCTTGGCCGTCGGCATCATCGACGACGCCGAACGGCGCGGCGTCCTGAACCCCGGTCAGACGGTCGTCGAGGCGACATCGGGCAACACGGGGATCGCGCTCGCCATGGTGTGCGCGGTGCGCGGCTATCCGTTTGTCGCCGTCATGCCTGACTCGTTCTCGGTCGAGCGGCG
The DNA here is from genome assembly GCA_003139415.1 of Myxococcales bacterium. Lineage (GTDB taxonomy): Bacteria > Myxococcota_A > Polyangia > Polyangiales > Polyangiaceae > Palsa-1150. The sequence goes on from PLIR01000447.1 coordinate 4,158, forward strand.
GCAGATCATGCGGGCGTACGGCGCGAAGGTCGTCCTGACGCCGGCCGCCGAGCGAGGCACGGGCGCGGTGCGGTTCGCCGCGCGGCTGGCGGAGGAGCGCGGCTGGTTTCTGGCACGGCAGTTCGAGAACGAGGCGAACCCGGCCTACCACCGTCAGACGACGGGCGCGGAGATCCTGTCGGACTTCGCGGGTCGGCGCCTCGACTACTGGGTGACGGGCTGGGGAACCGGTGGGACGCTCACGGGCGCTGGACAGCTCATCAAGTGCGCCAGGCCCGAGACGAAGATCATCGCGTGCGAGCCGGCGGGCGCGGCGCTGCTCGACGGCCGGGAGTGGAAGCCGCACAAGATCCAGGGTTTGACGCCGGACTTCGTGCCAGAGGTCCTCGATCGCGACGTCTACGACGAGGTCGTTTCCGTGGAGGACGACGTGGCCATCTCCCGCGCGCGCGATCTCGCGAAGCTCGAGGGGATCTTCTGCGGCATCTCGTCGGGAGCCACATTCGCGGCCGCCCTGCAGATCGCGCGACGGGCGCCGGAGGGGAGCGTGATCCTCGCGATGCTCCCCGACACCGGCGAGCGCTACCTGTCGACCGTGCTCTTCGAAGGCGTCGAGACCGGCTCGGACGCGATTTAGGGGCCCGCCGCGCGATTCCACGGGCGCGACCACGCTTCCTCCCACGCGGGGGGGCCAATCTGGGTCGCAGGAGGTCATGACCCATGAACAACGTGGTCCAAGCACACAACGTCAAGGCGCAGTCGGTCTGGAACGCGGCGGGGGGACGCTACGACGAAATCAGCCGCAACATCGCCGACGCCATCGAGCACGCGGTCGCGCGTCTGCAGCCTGAGACGGGAGAGCGCATCCTCGATCTGGCGACCGGGACGGGGTGGGGCTCGCGGTTGATCGCGCAACGCTTCCCGGGCGTGAAGGTGACGGGGGCCGACATCGCCGACGTGATGCTCGACTACGCTCGGTCCACGGCCGCGAAGGAGGAGCTCGACATCGACTACCGGCACGCCGACGCCGAGAGCCTGCCCTTCGCGGATCGCTCCTTCGACGGCGTCATCTCGACGTTCGGAGTGATGTTCGTCGGCAAGCCCGAGGCGGCGGTGACGGAGCTGGCGCGCGTGGTCAGGCCAGGCGGGCGCGTCGTGCTGGCGACCTGGAAGCACGACAGCAACGTCTTCAACCTGTTCGGCGTGATGAAGAAGTTCATGCCGCCTCCGCCGCAGCCGCCGCCCCCCTCACCATTCGCGTGGGGGAGGTACGAGAGGCTGAACGAGCTCCTCGGCGCAGACTTCGAGCTCGAGTTCGAGGAGGGCACAAACGTCTACCGCTACGCCTCTGGCAAACAGGGCTGGGATCTCTTCGTCAACCACTACGGCCCGTCCAAGACGCTCGCCGCCAGCCTGGACGACGCGCGCCGCGCCGAGCTGGAGCGCGACTTCGTCGCCTGGCATGAGACGTTCAAGAAGGGCCTCGGCTACGAGCAGGCGCGCCAGTACATCATCACGCGAGGCAGGCGCCGCTAGGGGAAGAGCGCCGCGCAGGGACCGTTCATGTCC
>PLIR01000179.1 GCA_003139415.1 Myxococcales bacterium
AAGGTGTCGTCGCCGCGCACGATGGCCTCGTCGACCGCGAGCCTTCGCGCGAGCAACGCTCGTCCGTCGGGGAAGGGCGCGTCGGAGGCGTCGAAGGCCGCGCCCGCGACGGCCCGCGCCGCCGCTGCTTCGCCGAGGCCCGCGAGATCCTCGGCCGCCGCTGCCACGGCGTCGCGCCGGGACGGGTCGATCGCGACCCACGCGCCAAGGGCCATGGCCTCGAGCGCCACGTCGTCGCGCTCTCGCGCCCACGCGACGACCGCGTCCCAGGCCGCGGCGGGGTCTTCGGCCGCAACCGCGCGGGCGATGAGGCGCTCGCGCGTGACCCCGCCCTCTGCCGCGACGTCCGCGCGCGCCGCCGGGATGCACGGTCCGAAGGCCCCATGCTCTCCCGCGACTCGGCCGTCGAGCGCGAAGACTCGGGCGATGGCCTCCCGGGCTCTCGGATCGCGCGGGTCGAGCGTGCACCTCACCCTCCCGATGCGCGCCCACGCCTCTGCCGAGTCGGGGTCCAGGCGCACCGCGTCCGAGTAGGCGGCCAGGGCCCCCTTCGCGTCCCCTGCCGCCTCGGCCATCGCGCCGCGCAGAAAGGCCGAATACGCGGCCGGCTCGATGAATCGTCCCTGCACGACGTTGCCGTCGTACGCCCGCTCGACCGGGAGCGTGCCGGCGCACGACGCTGCGAGCAGCAGCAACGCCGGCGCACTCGGTCGCCGGAGGCGCTCACGGATCCGAGTCGTCACCCGCAGGACCACCGGCTCATCGCTTGCGCGCGTTCCGCCCCTCGATGACGTCCGCGGCACCGACTTCCTCGATGACGTCGGAGGTGTCGCTCGGGGCATGGCCCTCGGACTCGCGCAGGCGTTCGGCCATCTCGATGATTCGCCGCTCGACGCGTCCGAAGACGCTCGACGCCGGGAAGCGCCCCGATTCGTCTCTCTGGCCCGCCGCGACACCGGTCAAGATCTCGATGCCCTGCGCCGCCTGCTCCACGGCATAGACGTGGAACTGGTGACGGGCGATCGCCTCCGCGACGTCGTCGCGGAGCACGAGGTGCGGCAAGTTCGGACGCGGGACGAGGACGCCTTGCGCCCCCGTCAGACCGCGCGCCTTGCAGAGATCGAAGAAGCCTTCGATCTTCGCGCCGACCCCGCCGATGGCTTGCATCTCGCCGAGCTGGTTCACGCTCCCGGTCACCGCGATCCCCTGATCGATCGCGACGTCCGCGAGAGCGCTCAGCACCGCGAAAAGCTCGCTCGAGCTGGCGCTGTCGCCGTCGATCTCACCGTAGCTCTGCTCGAACGCGAGCTGCGCGCGCAAGCTCAGCGGACGCTCTTGCCCGAACATGCGCGCCAGGTAACCGCGCAGGATCGCGACGCCCTTGGTGTGAATGCTCCCTCCGAGCTGCGCCTCGCGCTCGACGTCGACGATGCCCTCGCGGCCGATGCCGACGACGGCGGTGATGCGCATCGGCTGCCCGAACTCCACGTCGCCGGCGCTGAAGACGCTCAGGCCGTTGACGACGCCGACGCGCGCGCCGCTGGTATCGAGCGCCACCTCGCCCCGCAGCGTGATTTCGCGAATGTGGCGCTCGGCCGCCCCCGATCGCTCGCGACGATCGAGCCAGGCTTCGCGGATGTCCCTCGCACAGACGACGCTCGCGTCGGCGCGGGCGATGGACGCGTGCAGCGGCGCGGGCGCGCTCTCCGCCACCGCTTCGCCATCCGCCCCGACATCCTCGTGACCGCCGCCGCCCGCGGCCCGCGCGGCCGCGACCGTGCTGGCGAACGCCATCGTCTCTTCGAGGGGCGACAGGATCAGCGCGACCTTGTCTCTGTCGCCCGAGACGTGCGTCGCCAAGTCGAGGAGCTGCGCACGCGCTCCCCGATCGAACGACCCCCACGAACGCTGACGCGCCATGCTCATGAGGTACGCGTCGAGGCCAATGAGGCTCCGCACCGTACGCGGAATGAGCGGGTCGACCTCCACCTTGACCCGGAAGAGAGCCGCGAAGTCCGGGTCCATGGCGAGCAGCGTGGCGTAGAGCTCCGGAGAGCCCACGAGCACCACGCGCACCCGGATCGGGACGGGCGCGGGCCGAAGCGTCGTCGCGTAGAGGCCGAGAGGACCGAGCGGATCCTCGGCGCCGATGCGCTGCTCGCGCAGCACGCGCTTCATCCGCTCCCAGATGATCGGGTCGGCGAGCAGGTCTGCCGCACGCACCACGAGCACCCCTTCGCTTGCCTTGTGCAACGATCCGGCGCGGATGCGGGTGAAATCGGTGAGAAGCGCCCCGTAGCGCGCGCGTCGCTCGAGATAGCCGAAGAGGCTGGGGTACGTCGGGTTCGTGTCGTAGACGACGGGCGCGGGCCCGTCCGGTGCATGCGACACGAGCAGGTTGACCCGAAAGCGGCTGAGGCGCGTGGCGAGCTCGGGGTCGTCACGCTCCTCGGGTGTCCGCTCGTCTCGCGCCTCACTCCCCTCGCCCCCGCCGTGGTCGTGCTCCGCCTCGACGAGGTCGCGCCAGTCCTCGGCGAGCGCGCGACGCACGCGCCCGAACCACCGTCGGGCCTCGGCGTCCACGTCGGGCAGCGATCGTTCGAGCTCCTGCATGGCCGTCTCGACGATCCCGGCGGCCGCGCTCGAGTAAGCCGCCTCCCGGGCCTCGGCGTGCCCGGCCGTCTGCTTGCGCACGAGCTGCGCCGCCTTCTCGACCTCGCGAGTGAGCTTGCCCTCGGAGTCCGTCAGGGCGCGCTTGGTCGAGTCGTCGAGTACGTCGAACTGCTCGGCGCTGACCGGCTTGCCATGGAGAATCGGAAACGTCTGCACGCCCCCGTGCACCGCCCGCACGCCGAACCCGAGGGTCCGCGCGAGCGACTCCAGCTGGTGGATGACCGCGCGGTTCTTCACCTCGAGCTCGGCCGCCAGCTGCGACTGCGCCCGCTTGAACTCGTCGCCCTCGAGGACCGTCGGAATCTCCGCCTTCAGCCGCTCGATGAGGCCCTCCATCGCGCGGACGATCCGGGGGCCCGTCCCGGGCGGGAGCAAGAGGGGGCGCGGCGCCTCGGGGTGGTCGAAGTCGTGCACGTAGACGATGTCACGCGGCCCGGGCCGCGTACCGGCGACAAGACGCGCGTGGCTGACGATGTCGTCCTCGATCATCACCTCCGGATCGGCGGCGACGAAGACATGGAAGCTCGGTTCGCGCGCGCTCAGGCCGAGCTCGAGGGCGCGCCGGGCCACGCTGGGCACGAGCTCGAGCAAGCCATGGCTCTCTCGCGGCTCGTCGGGGAGGCTCTCCGGGTCGGTCCGGACGACGACATCGGCAGCGCGAACCCGGTAAGCCGCCCGTGCCTGCGTCGCCCCCTTGGTGACCGTGTCGCCCCCCGGGGCCACCCCCGAGGCGGCTCGCCGTTGCATGTTTCCCGGCTCCGAGCCTCGGTCGGCCGAAAAGCCGCCCCCAGGGCCTCGCGGCTGCGCAGATCCCGTACGCGAGCCCTTCGCTGCGGCTCTTGCCGGTCTCTTGGTGGCCACCTGAAAGTAGTAGCATTTGCTACCTCTCTCGCGGCCCTCTCGCGGCTCTGTCCTAGGGAGGTCACCCGCGCTAGGATGAGGCCTCGCATGGCTCGACTGCTCCTCTCGACGGCAGAAGGACAGCAGGCCATCGAGCTTCGCCCGGTTAACAGCCTCGGGCGTCACCCCAACAACTCGATCCAGCTCCTCGACAAGATCGTCTCCAAGGAGCACTGCATCGTCGAGCTGCGGGACATCCGCTTTCTCCTCCGCGACCTCGGGAGCCTGAACGGCACCTACGTCAACGGCGAGAGGGTGCGCGGAGAGACGTTCCTCAAGCACGGCGACGAGATCGCGCTCGGTTCGACGCGCGCGCGCTTCGACGACGGGTCCGGCGCGGCGCTGCCGCTTCCCCCCGTCGGTCCGGGAGCCGTGGCGAACCCTGCCCCGTGGCCCCACTCCGCCGTCCCGTCGATGCCGACGGCGCAGCCTCAGCAGCCCCCCGGGATACGTCCGCAGGCCTACTGGGCGCCGTCGATCCAAAGCCAGGCCCCCGCGCCTGCGGCGTCCGCTCTGCCGTTCGCCTCGACGCCGAACCCCTCGGCGCAACGTCCGCCCGCTGTCGCGCCCTCCGGCCCCGCGGCGTCCCCCCTTCCCTTCTCTCCCTCACCGCCCCAGCAACCGGCTCCGCAGCAGGCGCGTCCCAACCTGAGCGGCACCCGCGTCGACATGCTCGACGCGGCGCGAGCAATCGGCACGCAGATCGCGGCGCACACCAAGGGCTTCATGCCCTTCGACGCCATTGCCGCCGACCCGCGCCAACTCAAGCTGGACTACGAGCGCCTGCGCATCACCTGGGAGCTCACGCGCGACATCGGCGACGAGCGGGATCTCGATCGCCTCCTCGACAAGATCCTGCTCGCGCTCTTCAAGTTCACGCGGGCCGATCGCGGCGTCATCCTGCTCCGCGAGAACGACGGCAGCCTTTCACCGCGAGCCGCCCGCCGGCGGGACGGAAGCGACGCCTCGATCCAGGTGAGCTCGACGATCCTCAACCATGTCATCAGCGAGCGAGCGAGCGTGCTCACCCACGATGCGTCGATGGACTTCGCCTCGTCCAAGGGTAAATCGATGATCCTGAACCGGATCTCGAGCGCCATGGTCGTGCCGCTCTTGCACGAGAGCGAGAAGGAGGTTCTCGGCGTGCTGTGGCTCGACTCCGAGGCGCTGGCCCAGTTCCAGCCCAAGGACCTCGAGCTCATCACGTCGGTGGCCAGCCAGGCGGCCCTCTTCATCGAGAACACGATCCTGTCGAAGAAGGTCGAACGCGAGATGCTCCTGCGCGATCGCTTCTCGCGCCTCGTCGCGCCGAACGTCGCCGAACAGATGATCAGCGGCAAGCTCGAGGTGAAGAAAGGCGGGCTGCTCGTCCCCGAGCTCACGGTGTTCAACAGCGACATCCGCGGGTTCACGGCGATGAGCGAGAACGCGCCCGCCGAGAGCCTCGTCGAGATGCTCAACGAGTACTTCGAGCGCATGGTCGAGACGGTGTTCAAGTACGAGGGCACGCTCGACAAGTTCATGGGCGACGGGATCATGGCTTTCTGGGGCGCGCCCGTCATCCACCGCGACGACGCAGTCCGCTGCGTCCAGTGCGCCCTCGATCAGGGCGAGGTGCTGGGCATATTCAACCGCGAGCGGATCGCGGCGGGGCAGCCTGCCCTCGCGGTCGGCTACGGGATCCACACGGGGCCCGGTGTCGTCGGCTACGTGGGCAGCTCCAAGGCCCTTTCGTACACCGCCATCGGGGACACCGCGAACACGAGCGCGCGCCTCTGCTCGAGCGCGACCGCGGGCCAGGTGATCATCAGCGAGGCGACGCTGGCCCTCGTCGGGCCGCGGTTCGAATACGAAGAAGTCGAATCGAAGTCGCTCAAGGGCAAAGAAAAGCCGATGCGGCGCTTCAACGTGCTGCGCGAGAAGCCGAGCGCCGCAGTCGCCAGGGTGAGCTAACGGTGCAACGCACGAGCGAATCGCTCCGCACCGCGCCATCCGCCCTCTACGTCCTGCCCTTCGAGAAGCCCGTCGTCGAGCTCGTGGGGCGGGTTCGCGAGCTCCGGGAGGCCGCGCAGACGAACCCCGCGCTCGAGCCGGAGCTGCGCAAGCTCGAGGAGAAGACGACGCGGCTGGCGCGCGAGCTCTTCGCCGAGCTCACGCCGTGGCAAAAGGTGCTGCTCTCGCGGCATCCCAATCGCCCGTACACGCTCGACTACGTGACGCGGATCGTCGACGACTTCGTCGAGCTCCACGGCGACCGCACCTTCGGGGACGACGCGGCCATCGTGGCGGGCCTGGGCAGCCTCGACGGACGCTCGATCGCCATCATCGGTCACCAGAAGGGGCGCGCGGCCAAGGACAAGGTGAAGCGCAACTTCGGGATGCCCCACCCGGAGGGCTACAGAAAGGCCCTGCGCGTCTACGAGATGGCCAGCCGGTTCGGCCTGCCGATCGTCACCTTCATCGATACGCCCGGCGCGTATCCCGGCATCGGCGCCGAAGAGCGCGGGCAGAGCGAGGCGATCGGTGCCTGCCTCGCCGCCATGTCCCGGGCGCGGGTGCCCATCGTGGCCACCATCATCGGGGAGGGTGGCAGCGGCGGGGCCCTCGCCCTGGGCGTCGCCAACCGCGTGCTCGTCCTCGAATACGGGACGTACAGTGTCATCACCCCCGAAGGCTGCGCCTCAATCCTGTGGAAAGACGGGAGCAAAGCCGACGAAGCGGCCGCGCGGATGCGCATGACGGCGCCCGATCTCCTGCGCATGAAGGTCATCGACCGGGTCGTCGAGGAGCCGGCCGGCGGCGCCCACCAGGATTACGACGAAGCCGCCCGCAAGGTACGGGCGGCGCTCGTGGCTACCCTGGCCGAGCTGGATTCCGTCGGCAGCGCAAACTTCCTCGTCGAGGACAGGTACCGTCGCTTTCGCGCAATTGGTGCACTCCGCGACTGACCTCGCCGCCCGCTTTGTGGTATTTCATGCGTGGTGGGCGTACATATCGGACTCGAAGGCAAGGTCGCCATCGTGACCGGCGGTAGCCGCGGGATCGGTGAGGCCATTGCGCGCGCCTTCGTCGCCAACGGCGCTCGCGTCGTGGTCGCCTCCCGCAAGCTCGACGGGGTGACGGCCGCTGCCGAGGCGATTGGGCGCGAACACGGCAAGGATCGCGTCTTGGCCATCGCCGCGCACACCGGCAAGGAAGACGAGTGCGTTCGTCTCGTCGCGCAGGCTGTCGAGCACTTCGGCAAGGTCGCCGTGCTCGTCAACAACGCCGGCACCAGCCTTCACTTCGGTCCGATGCTCGGCGCCGAGAGCGCCGCGTGGGACAAGACGTTCGAGGTCAACCTCAAAGGCTATTTCTTGTGCGCGCGCGAGGCGGCG
>PLIR01000169.1 GCA_003139415.1 Myxococcales bacterium
TCATCACTTCGAGCCGCCCACGACGGCAGACGAGATCCGCGCGGCCGCCCTCCAGTACGTGCGCAAAGTCAGCGGGACGGCGAAGCCGTCGCAGGCCGACCTCGAGGCATTCGCGCGTGCCGTCGACGAGGTAACGGCAAGCACGACGCGCCTTCTCGAGCAGCTCTCGGCGCGCGGCACCGTGCGCACGAGGGAAGGGGAGAAGGAGAAGGCTCGGGCGCGGTGGCGCTTCCGGGAGCGCGCGGTAGAACGCATCCCGTGACCGCGCGATACCTTCGCGATCCCCCGGCCGCGTCACCCGAGCTTCTTCACGAGCTCCGGCTTGAGGACCTTGCCAATCGCGTTGCGGGGTAGCTCGGCCATCACGACGACCTGCTTGGGAACCTTGTATGGCGCGAGCCGCTCCTTCGCGAACGCCCGCAGTGGCCCCTCCGCGCACTCGTCCTCGCGGCCCGCGCGAGCGACGACACACGCGACGACGCGGTCGCCCCAGACGGCATCGGGCACGCCGACAACGGCCACCTCCGCGACCGCTCCGTGTTCGCGAAGGGCCTCCTCGATCTCGAGGGCGCTGAGCTTGTAGCCGCCGCTCTTCAGGATATCGACGCTCGTGCGCCCGAGGATGCGCAGGTAGCCGTCCGGGTCGCGCGCGACGGTATCGCCCGTCTTGAACCACCGCAGGCCACGCGCATCGTCTTGCACGAATGCGGCCCGCGTCGCGTCGGGCCGCCCGTGGTACTCGGAGAAGACGCACGGGCCCGCGATCCACAGTTCGCCGGTGTCCGCGTCGAGCCCGTCGTCGCCGACGACGCGGGTGTCGACGGTGCGGAGGGGCAGGCCCACGGTGCCCGCGCGCCGCCGCTCGGGGGGGAGCGGGTTCGCGGCGCCGACGCCGATCTCGGTCATCCCGAAGCGCTCGAGCGGGTAGGCGCCCGTCAGCTCGCGCCAGCGCTCTCCGAGGGTGACGGGCAGCGCCGCGCTGCCGCTGGTGACGAGACGGAGCGCGCGGGCGTGGGCCGTCCATCGGGATCGCGTCGGGCCGTCCGCGTCGTCCAGCGCCGCCATGAGCTTCGCGTGGACCGTCGGCACCGCCATGAACACGGTCGCTCCAGCCATCGCGTCCCAGGTCGCGCGCGCGTCGAAGGGCATGAAACGCACGCTGGCCCCCGCCCCGAGGGCGCTCAGCATCGCGATCCCCAGGCCGTGCAGGTGGTGCAGGGGGAGCACGTGGAGCAGCACGTCTCCCGCGCGCCAGGCCCATGCCTCGCCGAGCAGCTCCTGCTGCATCGCGAGGTTCTCGTGCGTGATGACCGCGCCCTTGGGCTTTCCCGTCGTGCCGCTCGTGTAGAGCTGGAGCGCGGGGTCGCCCGCCTGAGGGCGCGCCGCGACCGAGGCAGCGCCGCTGGCCGGGCCTCCTAGGAGCGCGTCGGTGCGCAGGACCCGCCGCCCGCCCGCCACGCCTTCGAGGCGCGACGCGAGCTCCGGCGACGTGATGATCGTCTCGACCCCGGCGTCGGCGCAGAAGTACGTCGTCTCGGGCGGCGGGTGGAGCGGCGACAGGACGACGACGCAGCCGCCCGCCCGCAGCACCCCGAAGAGGCTCACGATGAAGTCGGCGCCTGGCCACACGAGCAGCGCGATGCGCGCTCCCTCGAGCGATGTTCGCCCCTCGAGCAGCGCGCCGGCCACGCGATCGGCCTGCGCGACGGCCTCGCGCCATGTGGTCGTCCCGCTCGCGTCGTGCGCGATCGGCCGCGTGTCCCCCGCGCGCCCGAGCCAGCGGGCCAGGATCCGCGAATCGCCCATCCTCGGCCCCGTCAGGTCATCCGAACGAGGGCCCTGAGCGGAAGCCGCTTCATCACGAAGCCAAGCGGCAGCCAGGGCCAGCGCGGAACATATGCCTCGACCTTCTCCGCTTCGATCGCGGCCACCATGGCGCGGCAGCCCGTCTCGGTGTCGACGACGAAGGGCTTGTTCTTCACCTTCTCGTTGATCTCGGAGTGGATGTAGCCCGGGTAGATCGTGGTCACGCGGATGGGGGTGCGAAGGAGCTCCGCCCGGATACCCTCCGAGAGCGTCGCGAGCGCCGCCTTGGAGGCCGCGTACGTCGTGACGTTGCCGCGCATTCCGCGCAGCGCGCTCATGGACGAGATCGTGACGAGGTGGCCCGCCGACTGCTTGCGGAAGATCTCGACGGCGGCCTCGCACTGCGCGAGGGCAGCGACGAAGTTCGTCTCTGCTGTCTGCCGGTTGGCCCGGAACATCCCCGTGCCCACGGGCTGCCCCTTGCCGATGCCGGCGTTGATGATGACGCGGTCGAGCGACCCGAGATCCCCCGCGAAGGCGCGGAACACCTCGAACACCTGATCGAAGTTCATCACGTCGAGCGCCCGGACGAAGACACGGATGCCGGGGTTCGCGGCCAAAAGCTCTTGCTTCAGCTCTTCGAGCCGGTCGACGCGTCGCGCGCACAGGGCGAGGTTGCGACCGAGCTTGGCAAACTCGCGCGCCATTCCGCGCCCGAGGCCGGAGCTCGCGCCGGTGATGAGGATGTTCTTTCGTAGGGGCATGGGGCGTCAGTGTACGTCGCCGACGAGAAGTGCGAAGGCACCGACGAGCACTTCTTCGGGCGACGCCCCTCCTTGCCGCGCCACGCCGGTGCGGTCAACGGCGAAACCGTGGTCGCCGAACACGAAGAGCAGCGTGTGGGCGGGCAAGGTCAGGGCGTGGCGAGCGATCGCCTCGGCCGCGCGTTCGGCCACCTCCGGCAGGGCCCGCAGCACGCCGCCGCGGGCCGACTCGAGCCGCGCCTCTACGATGTCGAGCTTGTGCACCTCGCGCGGGCCGACGCGGAGCCGCCGCACGTACTCCGCCGTCCGGGCGCGGGGCAACTCGCCGTCCGGGTCCGTCTCGCTGGGCGTCCGCAGAGCGTCGACGCCGCGCGCGATCGTCTCGAGCTGGCGTAGCGTCGTCGTCGGCAGCGCGCTCCAAAGGAGCATCTCGTCGGTCAGCGCTGCCCGCGAGCCGAGCCGCGCGACGAGTCGGTCGGACACCATGCGCGTCAGATCCCAGCGCATCGCATCGACGAGGAGCATCCGCGTCGACCGCGCCCCGTGCAGCCTCGCCGTCTGCGTCGCGATCGCGGGCACGTCGAGCACCATCCGCGGCCGCTTCGTCGTCGCCGCGAACGAGGGGAACGCCTCGGTGTAGCTCTTGGCAAAGGCGGCGCGAAAGTCATCGTGCGCCCCCCGCGCCCGCGGGTCGTCGAGGCCGGCCCCGATCGCGTTCGCGAGCGGCATATAACTCTCGGTGAAGAGCTTCTCGAGCGCCCCGAGCGCCTGCGGACCCCGCGCCGCCGTGAGCTGCAACGTCCACCCCCTCCACGCCTCTTCGCGGTCGACCACACTGGCGCCGGCGGTGTGGCGGGTCAGGGGGTCGTTGTCGCCATCGGGTTCGAGCGTGGGGGCGTGGTCGAG
>PLIR01000091.1 GCA_003139415.1 Myxococcales bacterium
GTCCGGATGCTGGGTGGAGACGTCCGTGTGCACCGCCGAGTAGAGCGCCCACGAGCTGTCGGCTTGCTGTTGGAAATAGAAACAGTTCAAAAAAGGATCGACGCAGGCATCGTTATCCGCGTGAAGGCTCACCTTCCACGAGCTGGATGCTTCGTGCGGCACTCTGTCGAATTGCTGATAGAGCTGCTCCTCTGGACCAATCGTGGCGGGACGTCCTGCCACGGATAACGGCAAAAACATCGAGGTGGTCAATACGGCCAACCACGGTAACCACTTGAACGTCTTCGATGGTAATGGTCCCGACGCCAAGTTCGGGACGCCGATCGTGCTGCTATCCTTGTGCGAATTCATCCTGTGCGAGGCTCCTACCAAACTTCTCCCTTAGCGTAAGCATTGTAGCGCGAACGCGAGGCAGGTAATGGGAGTCGCGATCGCGCGACGTCGTTTCCGACGCACAGAGGCCACGGCCCGCGTACACGATTCGCGGACAATGCAGGGCCCCCTCGTCCCCTGAGCGCCGCGTGACTCCATGCACCTCACGCGCGCCGCGCGGGCCATGCACCGCGCCGATGTCCTTTGCGCACAAGTACGCAGACACCCCGTCTCCGCTTGGTGCTGCTTGTCGCACCCTGGCGTACTCGACGCTCGTCCGCGGCGTGATGCTGGCGTCATCGTTTGTGCGGCCCGATGACCACATGCAGCGCGAGTTCCTCGCGTTGACTGCAACCCCGTCCGCGTGCGAGGGAACGTGACTCCGCCATGCCGGAGCTCCCCGACGTCGAGTTGACCCGGCGCGATCTGAAGCGGTGGCTGGTCGGCGCGATCGTGACCGCGGCCGACACCGAGGACGCGCGCTTGTCCCGTCCGGCGTCACCGCGGTCGTTCGCGCACGCCCTCGTCGGCCGGACCTTCGAGCGCATCGACCGCCGAGGGAAGTGGCTGCGCATCGACCTCGACGATGGCGGCAAGGTCTTCTCGCATCTGGGGATGACCGGCGGCTGGGTGCGCGTCGCCGTCGACGCCCCTGTCGTACGCTTCGAGCGCGCCCGGGTCGACGTCGTCCTGCGCGGGCGCGCGTTCAGCGTGCGCTACGTGGACGCGCGCCGCTTCGGGCGCCTGCTCGCCGTGCGCGAAGACATCGCGGACTGGACCGGCCTGGGGCCGGATCCCTTCGCTGACGGAATCGACGTGGGCCTCTTCTCCGACGCGCTCGCCAAGGGGCGGCGCTCGGTCAAGGAGATCGTCATGGACCAACGCGTCCTTGCGGGTGTCGGCAATATCCTGGCGACGGAGGGCTTGTGGATGGCGCGCATCGATCCACGGTCCCCCGGCGACGCCCTGGCCTTGCCCGCCGATGCACGCGCGATCGCCCGCGGCCTCCGGCGCGCGATTGCGAGCGAACTCGCAGACCGCAAGCGATACACCGACCGACGCACCGACTCGTTCTTCGTCTACGGCCACGCGCAGCAGCCCTGTCCCCGGTGCGGCACGCGCTTGTCCAGCGTCGTCCTTGGCGGGCGCACCACCGTGTTCTGCCGCGGGTGTCAGGTGCGCCGCGGGCCAAAGGGCGGCGGGAAGGCAGAGCGGAAAGACTCCGGGAGCCCGCTGCGGGCGACGAGAACGCGCCGCTAGGCGCACGGTCGTCATCACGGCAACGTCTTCGCCACGCCGAGCAACACTGCACCGGCGGCGCAGAGAAGCACGAAGACCCCGAGCACCCCCACGCCGGGCGCGGCCCTCGTTGCCCCCTGCGCGACCCGACGCACCCTGGCCCCGATCACGTGGTGGAGCACGATGACCACGGCGGCGAGCGTGAGCTTCACGTGCATCCACGGCAAGTGAAGGTAGACGCCAGGAGCCAGCAGAAGCCGCCCGGTGCCGGCCACGAAACTCAGAAGAAAGCCGGGTACGGCGATGCGGGTGTGAATGCGCCGGGCGAGCGCGCCGATCTCCGACGGATCCGCCACCCACCGCGCGCGGCCCGCGACTGTCACGACCGAGAGCAGCGCTCCGATCCATAGGACGTTGCCGAGGACATGCAGCGCGAGAAGGAGGGTCGGGAGCGGCAGCCAGCGCACGGTCCGGTGAGCGTACAGCAGAGACGGTGGCCCACGTGCCGGGAACCTTGAAGGCGAACGCTTCGTCGCCGAATGATTCCCGATCCCGTGGCTGCTACGCTCGATAATCCATGGGGGGTCGGGCGATGAAGACGCGACGAGCCTGCTGGGTCATTGGATTCACCGCCTTCGCTGCGATCACGTCATCGCCTCGGCGGGCTGAAGCACGAGCGTGCACCGAGGCCTCCAACTGCCCGATGGGATTCACGTGCGAACCCGGCGGCGTCGCGACCGACGGAGGCTCCGCCGGGACATGCGTGTCGCTTCCGTGCCAGAGTAACTCGGACTGTGGCCCCGGCCTGAGCTGCTATCTCGACATGGAGACCGTCTGCCAGACGGCCGCGGACGGGGGCACGGCGTGCGGGGCGAGCAGCGTCTGCGTCCCGCAATGGGACGCGCCGTGCGTCACCGCCACGGATTGCGGCTCGGGCTTCACCTGCCCGCGAGCAATGGCAGGCTCCTACAATTGCGGGAAGGATCAGGACGCGAGCGAGCCTCCTTATGCAATCGTCACCATCATCCCGTGCAGCGCCGTGCCTACGCCGCCGAACCTATTTGGTGACGCCGGCCCCCCTCTCGGCTTTCCGGCCAGCCTCTCCATTTGCGAGGCTGGCACCACATGCACCTCGGTCACGTGGAATACGTGCGTGGCCCAGCAAACGGGCGCGTGTACCGTCGATTCAGACTGCCCGTCGACGTGGACGTGCGGGTGCCAAGCGAATTGCGGTGGCACCCTCTCGCTCGGAGAACCCGCCCTTGACGCAAGCTGCACCATGGCGTGCGTTCCCCCCAACTCGGACCTGATTGTCGAGGAGTGCGCTGGAGGCGCCGAGGCTCCGTCGCTCGGACCCAGCGGCTCGACGCCAGCGCCATCGTCGCCCGGAGCCTCCGACAGCGGAGGCGGAGTCGAAGCCACGGGGCCGTCGGGCTCGCCCGCCACGGCCGGTTCGTCGAGCGGGCAGGCCGGCTGTCAGATTGGATCTGACGGCACGAGCGCAACCTGGGCCCTCGCCGCCGCGGGGCTTCTTGCGGCAACTCGACGGCGGACTCGAAGGCGCAGTCCATAGCACCGGGCTCGCGGGAGGTGCTCGTTCTCCGTTGGCGGCCACCCGCCTAACGGCATGACGCCAAGTTCACGGCACGGTTACCGCCCTTCCCGACGAGCTGCGGCGAAGCGCAGACGACCGGGGATGCCCCGGGGCACCGCGCACCTATAGTCATCGAGCCACCCCGCTGGGCGACCTCGAAAGCGGATCCAGAGGCGTCCCCCGGCTCCCCTCGGACCGACGAAGCTGACACGTCCAGCAGGGTGGTCCATCTCATGCGCAGCGAAGGCATACCGAGGTGACGAAGTTGGAGCGCCTAGCGTTCGTCGCGGAAGGCGAGCCCGTCACCGCGTGAGGACGTGGAGTCGGGGGGCCGCGGCGAAGAGCCATCCGAAGTGCTTCATTGGCGCATCTTAGGCGAACCTCGGACAGAGAGGGTTCGGCGACCAAGCGCCTGAGGGTCGCGACATCGGGCCCCTTGGAGCATCGAAGGAGTGCGGTCCCCCACGCATGCCCGTTCCCCTATCCATCCTCGATCTCGCGTTCATCCCCCCCGGCGGCGCTGCCCGCGATGCCTACGTCGGTAGCGTGGCGCTGGCCAGGCGCGCCGAGGCGCTCGGCTATCGCCGCATCTGGTACGCCGAGCACCACAACATCGCGACCATCGCCTCGTCCGCCACCAGCGTGCTCATCGCCCACGTGGCCGCCCACACGAGCGCGATCCGCCTCGGGGCCGGGCGGATCATGCTCCCGAATCACGCGCCGCTGTTGATCGCAGAGCAGTTCGGCACGCTCGAGACGCTTTATCCTGGGCGCATCGACCTCGGCCTAGGCCGCGCTCCCGGGACCGACCCGGTCACCTCGCGCGCGCTGCGCGTCTCGCCGTCCGACGCCGATGCCTTCCCGAGCGACATCCTCGAGCTCCAAGGGTACCTCGGAGAGCAGTCGCGCGTGGCGGGCGTAGAGGCGACTCCCGGCAAAGGAACGCACGTCCCGCTCTACATCCTCGGCTCCTCGCTCTTCGGCGCGCAGCTCGCCGCACGCCTCGGTCTGCCCTACGCGTTCGCGTCGCACTTCGCCCCCAATGCCCTCGAGGAGGCCGTCGAGGTCTACCGGCGCGACTTCCGTCCCTCGCAGCAGCTCGAGGCGCCCTACGTGATCGCGGGCATGAACGTGCTCGCGGCCGACACCAGGGCGGAGGCCGAGGCGCAGTTTCAGCGGGTGAAGCGGTCGCGCGTGAAGATCCTCCTCGGACGCGGCCTCAACCTGACCGACGACGACGCGCAGGCCATCCTGGAGTCGCCCGCCGGCAAGAGCATCGAGGCCATGACGAAGTACTCGGCGGTCGGCGAAGAGGCGGAGGTGAAGGCCTACCTCGAGCGCTTCACGAAGCTGGCACGGGCCGACGAGGTCATGACGGTCCACCCGGCGCCGACGCTCGCCGCCCGCCTGCGCTCGGTCGAGATACTCGCCGCGACAGGCCGACCCGCCGATTAGGAGCGGAGGCGATGCGCTTGCGCCGCGAGAAGCAAGACGACGGCGCCCTGGCCAAACTGGACGAGCTTTTGGCCCCGTCCCCCGTGCCCGAAGACCGACTGAGTCTATAAGAGACCTGTGAGCCTCAAGTGATGAGCACCATCCTCCTTCTGTGCATGTCAAACGTCTTCATGACGTTCGCTTGGTACGGGCACCTCAAGTACGGGCACGCGTGGCCGCTGTGGAAAGCGATCCTCTCGTCCTGGGCAATTGCGCTCCTCGAATATTGCCTGGCGGTCCCCGCAAATCGTCTTGGCTACGCGCAGTTCTCGGGCTTCCAGCTCAAGATCGTCCAGGAGGTCATCACGCTCGCGGTCTTCATGATCTTCGCCGTCCTGTTCTTGAAGGAGAAGCTCGCCTGGAACTACCTCGTGGCGTTCGTCTTCCTTGGCGTGGCTGCCTTCTTCGCCTTCGCGTTCAAAGCGCCAGGCGCCGCCAACTGATCGTTTGGCTTGCCCGGCGCCGCCCGCAAACGGGGGGCGGCTTCCGGGCCGAGCCTCACGCTACGTCGATCAGTACACGCCGGCGTCGTCGGGCTGGATGATGCCCCAAGACGCGCAGGACATCTGGCCGCTCGTCTGGATGGTGCAAACATCGCGAATGGTGTTGTCGGTCCGGTACTCGGTCGATGTCCAGGTAGCCGGCGTACCGCCGTCGCCAGGGTTGAACTGCAGCACCATGTAACCGAAGCCGTTGTCGGTCGGGGTGTCTCCGGCTGCAACGGCAGCGTCGGAGATCGGATTCTGGTAGGGCGGCCCGTTGTCCGACGAGGCGAACTGTTGCACACCGCCGACGGTGGCGACTTCGACCGCGGCCGGGTTGTTGACCGACGAGCCCGCGTCGGGCGGCAACGGGTAGGGCATCGCCAGGTCGAGGATGTCGCCCGCGTTGCCGCTGACCAGCGTCGCGGCGGGCTGGAACGTGCCGCCTTCGGGCAGGGTGCCGGTCTGGAAATCGATCGCCTGGTAGTCATGCGTGTGACCGTGCAGCGCCAGGTTGATCGGCGGCGGGAAGTAGGTGCCCGGGAAGACGTGGTTCATCACGGGGGGGAAGGCCGGGATGGGGTTCGCCGGGGGGGTCCCCGTCGCATACCCGAAGATGGGGTGGTGGTTCGACCAGAAGTTGAAAGGCAGCGGCGACCCGCAACCGGGCGCCGACGATGCGCCGACAAGGCAGCCGGCGGTCGTCAGCTCGCTCTCATAGCTCGCGAAAAACAAGGACGAGGCATTGGTCGGCAACGACGTGGAGCCGGTCGGCAGCGCCGGAAACGCCGAGTTCTGCCCCTGCGACTGCGGCTTCGCATTCGCGGTATCGAAGACGACGATCTGCGTGCTCGAGTTGATGCTGACCAGGAACGGATTGTTCCAGTTGCCGGTGCAGTTCCCGTAGACACTGTAGTTCGCGCAGGACGTGTCGGCGGTGGTGGAGTTCGAGGCGGCGCCGGGGTCGTCGTACGCCGGGTTGTCGCAGGTGTGTACGTCCCCCGTGTCGAAGGGCTGGGTGTCGAGGAAGCGGTACCAGCCTTGGCCGGCGCGGTTGCACTGCTCGTGGTTGCCGCGGGTCATGATCCAGGGAGCCGCGGCGAGCAGCGGTGCGCCCGGCGTAAACAAGTCGGCCTCCCAGGTGTCCCAGCCGAAGCCCCATGGGCTACCGCCGCAGTTGTACCCGAGGCCCGCCGGACACTCGTTGTCGCGGTAGGCGTAGTCGCCGACGTGAAGCACGAGGTCCGGATTCTGCGCCGCGGCGGCCGCTGCGATGGCCGCGAACGGGTACGGCGTGTCGGTGCCGTTCGGGTTCGTGTCGTTGCAGCTCTGCCAGCCGTTGTCCGTCTGCAGGCGGCAGCCCGTGTCGCCGATGACGACGATCGTGGTCGGATTCGCCTTGGGAACAGGCAGCGATCGGCCGGCGACCAGGGCGCTGGTCGTACCCGAGGGCAGCGGATATTCACACGAGCTGACCGGGAACAGCGCGGGCTTGCCAGGGCCACCGGCTGCAGCACCACCAATGATGGCGGCGGCGCTGATCCCGGGGGCCGTGTTCACGGTGCGCGCAGCGATGCTCGTCGTCGCCGCGGCGCGCAGGGTCATCTGGACCGGAGCTCCGCCATTGATCGTGATGGTCGGGCACGGGTTCGCGCCGGCTTCGGTCGCGACGTACGCCGTCAACGCACGCGCGATGGCGACGTTGCCGGTGTAGCCGTTGATCCCGTTGGGCCCCGTGAGCTCGACCCACGCCGACTCGACCTGAGT
The DNA here is from genome assembly GCA_003139415.1 of Myxococcales bacterium. Classification (GTDB taxonomy): domain Bacteria; phylum Myxococcota_A; class Polyangia; order Polyangiales; family Polyangiaceae; genus Palsa-1150. Next base: position 6,949 of record PLIR01000091.1, read on the forward strand.
GCTCGGGTACGCATCGCAGGTGACGGTCGCCGTGGTCGTCGAAAGACTCGAGGAGCACGCGCCGCCGTCCGGCGGCGGGCCGTCGTCGACGACCAAGGTGACCGTGGTCGTCCCGGGCGCAGTGCACAAGAACTGCATGGTGTCCGACGGGCCTGCGACCTCGTCCTGCCCCTGTGAGCCCACGCCGTTCGTCGTCGCGCCGAACGCGCCGATCGGGTTGCTCATCGTCCAGGTGTATCCGAGGTTGTCCGGGTCCAGACCCGTCGCGGCCGCCGTCAAAAGGACCGACTCGCCGACGAACGTTTCGCTGCCCCCAGTGCCGCTCGTCAGCGATGTCCACGCGCCGCAATAGCTGGCGAGCGAGCCGCCCTCGCCGCCCTCCTCATTGGTGCTGGCCTCGGATCCCGTCTCGGCGGTTCCGCTCTCGACAAGGACCGTCGCGTCGTACGCATCGGCGCCGCCGTCGGTCGGCTCGACAGTCGCGTCGCCCCCGTCCCCGTTCGAGCCGCTCGAAGACGCTCCCGACGACGAACCGCCGCTCGAGGACCCTCCGGACGAGGAACCTCCGCTGGACGAGTTCGCCGCGTCGGATTCCGCGTCCCCGGCGCCCGGCGATCCTCCGTTGCTACTGCTCCCGCAGCCCGCAACGGTCAGGAAGAGAGACGAGACACCCGCGACACAGACCAGCGCAATCCTTGTTCTCATCAACTTGGCTCCTCAGACAATCCGCGACCTTAGGCGGAACGGGGTGAGGTTGGCGTGAGGCTACTGTGTCAAAGGTGCGACGAGGCGCCCTCGAACCGCCACACTTGCCGTGGTCGGGGAGTGACCGTAACGGCCGACGCTTACCTGGCGTCGCCGATGCGCGACGGGAGGCGCACCGCGCAGCCCATGGCGAGGAGCTGGATCGACATGAGCGACAGGAACGGCAGCAGGAACACGCGTCCGCCGACTCCCCGCGTGGCCGCGACGGTCACGGCGAGGGCCAAGGCGATCGTCGCCATCGGCCCGCCGAGCCTCTGCACGATGTTTACCGCCGTGGTCGCGGAGCTGAGCTTCTCCTTCGGGACCGACGCGTACGCGGCCGACACCGTCGGAATACCGATCGCACCCTGACCTGCGCTGCGGAGCAGCACCCCGAGCTCGACCCCGGCCGTCGAAAGCCCCCGCTGCGTCATCCACACGAAGGGCAGCGTGCCGAGGACCGTGAGCAGAACCCCGGAGACGACGACGGCCCGGCACCCGAAGCGGTCGGTGATGGCCCCCATCATCGGATAGACGAAAGCCATCGCGAGTCCCGCGGGGGCAAGCAGGAAGCCCACCCGCTCGGGCGAGAGCCCAGCGCCCGTGACGAGATACAGCGGAACCAGGAACTGGTTCCCGTAGAGCATCCCGTTCGAGAGAAACTGGGTGACTGCCGCGTTTGCGAAGAGGCCGTTCTCGAAGAGCCGAAGATCGATGAGCGCGTTCGAGCGCATGCGCCTCGCGTGGATGACGAAGCCGGCCAGGAGCATGACCCCGAGCGCGAGGGCCCCGTAACCGTGCCCGCGCGTGGCCTGCTCGAACCCATAGAGGAGCGCGACGAGGCCCGGGGAGAGGAACAGAAACCCGGTGAGGTCGAACGGGCGGCGCTCCTGCGAATAGTCGTCGCGGGGCAAGAGGCCCGCCGCGAGGGCGACCGCGAGCACGCCGATCGGCAGGTTGATGTAGAAGAGCCACGGCCAGGAGGCGTGCTCCAGGATGGCGCCCGCGATGACGGGGCCCAAGATCGGCGCGACGAGGACCGGGACGACGGCGTAGCCGAGCACGCGTGCCATCTGCTTCCCCGCGACGCGCGCCATCATGAGCTGGGTCAGCGGCGCGAGGAGCCCGCCGGCCATTCCTTGCAGGACGCGCGCGGCGATCAGCAAGGGCATCGAACGGGCCGCACCGCAGCCCATCGACGTCACCGTGAAGAGCGTGAAGCAGCCGAGATAGAGGCGCTTGGCGCCCACGCGATCCACGAGCCAGCCGTTGAGCGGGAGCATCAGCGCGAGCGCGAGCAGATAGGCGCTGACGATCCACTGAGCGCTCTCCGTCGAGGAGTGCAGGTCGTCGCGAATGGCGGACAGCGAGACGTTGACGACCGTTGCGTCCATCTGCGACATGAACGGACCGAGGAGAACGACCGCGACGACGCGCAGGATCGCAGGGTCGAGCTTCGCTTTGCGACCGTCGGCGATCGAGGCCGCCACGTTCGCCGTCGACTCCTCGGGGGCTGGAGTGCCCCCTTCGTCAGCCATTCAGCGTCTTGCCGTACAGCTTCGCGAGGGCGGCGTAGTGCCGTTCGGCTGCGTGGGGATCGTAGACCTCCGCATCGTCGACCGCGTACCCGTGCTTCGCTTCGTAATGCTCGATCTCGTAGCGCACGTGGGCGGTATCGAGAGCGGCACGCAGCTTCGCCTCGGCCTCCGGTGGCAGGTCGCCGATCGCCGGCCCCAGGTAGACGTACGACTTGATGGCCTTCGCGCGTGTGTGCGGACTATCCGGCTGGTCCGTGACGAGGCCCCCCGGGTGGAACGCGGCAGTCGCGGCGATCCTGTCGCCAAAGATCGTCGCCGTGCGGACGCTCGCGTTACCACCCATGCAGTAGCCCGTCGTGCCCACGCGGCCACGGAAGTCCGGACGCCCCACGATGTGCTCGAGCACTGCGCCGACGGTCTTCGCGAGGTTCTCGTAGGCGAGCGCCGGCAGGTAGTAGCCCGCCATGAACTTGGCGCGCAAGTCGGGATCCTGAAAGACCTTGGCGAACGCCGCAAGCGTGACCGGACCGCCGAGCAACGTGGACACCGGCGGCGACCGGTGGAACAGATCCGGCTGGAGCACCAGATAGCCGTCCTTCGCGATGCGCTCGGCGATGCGCGTCTGCGCGGGCCGCAGGCCGCCCGCGTCGAAGAAAACGATGACGGCGGGCCAAGGTCCCCGGCCCTCGGGGGTGACCACCTCCGTCGTGCAGGGCCCGTCGGGCGTTGCCAGCTGGATGGTGCTTGTCGTCATGGAGACTGCCCTTTCCGCGTGCGGCCCCACGTCGAGCCGATCCGCAGCTCGCACTCTGACACGCCGGCGGGCTGATCGGAAGTTAGGCTTGCAAGTTTAACTTCTAGCCCCGGCGCCTTCGCCCGCCCCCACGGAACGAGGGGCAGCGGTCACGCGCATCCATCGGGGCCGCAGGCCGCGCCATCCTGAGCGACCGGGTCCGGCAGGTTCGTCCACGCCTGCTCGAGCATGCGCAGGAGGACGGCGGCGGGCTGGGCGCCGGAGACCGCGTACTTCCCCGCGAAGACGAAGAACGGGACGCCGTGGATCCCGAGCTTTCGCGCGGCGGAGCTTTCCTTGACCCAACCCAAATCGCCGCGCCCCGAAGACCAAGCGCTCGGGCCGGCGCCTTGAGTGCTTGACGCTCGGCCTCGACCCGGCGGACTCTCGCGTGAGTATGCCTCGGTCCGAGCCTGCAGAGTGGGTCGATCACATCGTCGCGTCACGCCTGCAGACCATCGGAGACGTCGCCGTGGCTCGCATGGGTACCGTGGCGGTCATCGCGGGGGACGGAGACGCGACCCCCGTCATCGACGCGCTGGTGGACTCGGCGCTCGCGAACGGCTTCGTCGTCACCACGGCGTCGCTCGCCGAGCACGGGCTGCAAGACCTGCACGCCGTCGTCGGCGCCCTTGCGGCGTCGATGCGCGCGCCCCGCGTCGATGGCGGACGTCGAAACGGGACTCTCGCCGCCCTCGACGCGTTCGTGAGCGTGCACGGTCGCAACGCCGAGGCGCTGTTCGAGGAGGCCGCCGAAGAAGAGGACGTCGGCGGCGAGCTCTTGTCGCTCGCGCGGCAGTACATCTCGTCTGCGGCGGGCACGGGGCCGGCTCGCAAGCTCCAGACTTGGCTCGGAGGGCGCGATGTCGCCCGTGAGACCGACCACCTCCGCCCGCTCTCGACACGGACCGCCAAGCGGGCGCTGGCCGATCTGACACGCCTCGTCCGCGCCCTGGGTCACCGCGGCACGCGCATCGTGCTGCGCGACGCCGAAGCCCTGGTCGATCTCTCCCCCGCGCGACGCGACGTCGCGTACACGGTCCTGCGCGAAATCGTCGACAACGCCGATGGCGGTCACGGCGTCGTGGCCTGCGAAACCCTCCTCTTCGGCACGGGCGACCTCGACCGTCGTGTGCACTCGCTCTTCGATCACCCGGCGCTCGCCACCCGCATCGTGGCGGACGTGTCGCCCGGGCCGCCGATCCCGCACCAGACATGGATCGCGATGTGGCCCGACGATCCGTCTGCGCCGCTTCCTTCGGTCCCGACGCCCTCCGAGACCGGCGAACGCCACGCGTCGAAGCTCGCCGCGCTCGTCAGGATCACGCAAGGCTTGCCTCCCCTCGGGGCACTTGCCGAGCTCACGGTCGGGATGGAGGAGGTCGACGCCCGCATCGCGCAGCTCTTCGAAACGGCCTCTCACGACGGCTCTGTTTTCGCCGTCCTCCTGGGCGAATACGGTACGGGCAAGACACATCACCTCCTGCACCTCGAGGCGCGCGCGCTCGCCGAGAGGCGGCCCGTGCTCCGGCTCGCGGTCGAACGCCTCGACGAGGACCTCGGCAACCCGCAAAGGCACCTTCGCCGCCTCATCGAGAACGCGACATTTCCGGGGCGCCGGCCCATGGGGTTTCTCGACCGGCTCGACGAGTGGCTCGCGAAGCCCGCCCCGCGCAAGCGTCTACGCCGCGCGCTCGACGCCGTCTTCGAAGCCCGCGACGAGACGGCGCGACCGGCCGCGCGCGCCATCGCAGGCGCTTCGGAGGACGACGTCGACGACGATGCCGTGCGCGAGATCTTCGGCGCGGTCGACCTGTTCGACAAGCCGGGGAGCGCGTCGTACCGCAAGGACGCGTACGCGCGCTTGCACCTGTGGCTCGACATCCTCGAGCGTCTCGAGGACTGCGCCGGGCCGGTCCTGATCCTCGACGAAGCGGAGAACCTCTACCGGGTGGGCGTCTCGCGCGCCGAACGTCGAACGGCACTGCGCTCGCTCGCGCACTACTGCGGCGGTGCGCTCCCGCGCGCGACGGTCGTCCTCGCCGTGACGCCCGACACGCTCGAAGCCCTGCGTGAGGAGGCGGGCGCGCTGCTCGACGAGATCGAGGAGCAAGCGACGCTCCTGCCGAGCGAGGACGTGGCCATGCTCCGGCGCCGGCTCCTCAAGGCTCGCCCCATCCGAGTGACGAAGCTCGGGTCGAGCGACCTCGAGAAGCTTGCCGCGCAGGCTCGCAGCCTGGCGCGCGAGGTGCGCGGCAAACACGTCGACAGGGGCGCAGGCGCGTTTCTCGAGAGAGCGGTCGAAGACAGCAGCACCCCGCGCGACCTGCTCCGGCGCGTCATGCTTCGTGAGGAGCGTATCGCGTGGTTCGACGGAGCAGGCGATCGCTGAGCCCCAGGGCGCGCTCGTGGCATGGCTGCGACCGCCATGGCGCTCTCTCGACGGTTCGCCCCTCACGGGTCCGTGCTCGCGGCCCCACACCGATAGGCGATCCCCTGGACCGCGGCGCTCGACGTGCTCGTCCCGTGGAACTCGCCCGACCACCCGAACTCCGGGGTGTGCTCTTCGACGTAGTCCGCGCCGATCGCCGCGGCCTTATTTCGCAGGTCGTCGAGCGCGGACGCGAGCAGGATGTGCTTCGACTTCCACCCCGAACCGCACGCCGAGGCGCTGACGCCGACGATAGTTCCGAGCCGCCGGCAACCAGGTCGTCTCGGCGCGGTCGACGCGGACGCGCTCGGGGTCACGGCGACACGAGCTCCCGCAGGCGTGAGGGGCTCATGGGCACACCCCATCGCGAGTAGCCCCAAGACGGCCAGCAGTGTCGAATCCCGGCACATACGCACGAAGCAGTTTAGAACGCATCCGGCAACCTCGTCGTGAGCGTTTGGGCGCGCGATGGCGCTTTGTGCCGGGGATGCGCTGTCCTCGCCAGGATGACGATGCAGGCGAGCTTGGTGAACGCGTAGAAGTTGCGAGCGTGGCACTCGTATCGAGTGACGAGACGGCGGAAGCGCAGCATCCAGGCGAAGAGGCGCTCGACGTGCCAGCGCCTCTTGTAGCGGCGCAGGGCCCGGCCATCTTGCGTCTTGGTCTTTCGCCGCGGGTTGTGCGGCGCGATCAGCTCGACGCCGTAGTCGCGTAGGTCGCGGTCGAGTTCATCGCTGTCGTACGCGCGGTCGCCGATCAGCTTCTCCGGGAACGCCTTTACGAATCGCGCGGCGAGCGTCGCGTGGACGAGCTTCGTTTCATGGCGCTCACCACGCGCAGTCCACACGGCGACAGGAAGGCCATGGCGGTCTGCCACCGCCATGATCTTGGTCGCTTTGCCGCGTCGAGTGA
>PLIR01000346.1 GCA_003139415.1 Myxococcales bacterium
CGGCAAAGAAGTGCGCCACCTTCAAGACGTACTTCGACCCCAAGGTCGCCGCCGTCGCCGTCTCCTGCATGTCCGGCCTGTCCGCCGCCCAGGTGTGCGATGCCTCGCTGATCACCGCGTGCAGCAAGGCCGCGCTGGCGCAGGCCTGCACCGACCCTTCGGTCACCCAGGTGTGCCAGATTGCCGCGACGAGCTGCAAGGTCGCGGCGTCCGACTGCACCGTGCTGCTCTCCGGTCTGAACGACGACGGCCAGGAGAAGGTTGCCCAGTGCGTCGCCAAGGGGTGCCCTGGGGGCCTGTTCGGCTGCGTCGACGCGCTCCGGTAGCCCTTCGCGCTTGAACTTGCGGCCGGCAGGGCCTAAAAGTGCGCCAAGCAGCATGCCCACCGCCGAAGAGATCGCGCAGAAGCAGTTCGACAAAGACGACAAGAACTGGACCGGTCCCAAGCTCGTCAGCCTCGGCGCCATCACCTTGTTGATCGCGATCTCCGTCATCTACATGATGTCCACGACGACGGGCTGCAGCCTCCAGATCGTGCCGTAAGGCCTAAAAGACGAAGTGGCGGCCCTTCTGCCTGCGGCAGAACATGGCGATCGTCGACGTCGCGTCGCCCACGCCCGTGTTGCCGCTCTCGCCGACACCGCCGGCGCCGAACTCTTCCCACTCGAGCGCGCTGTCGGTGCCGTCGTTTTCTTTGAGCATGCCGGCGAGCGTCCGGCGGGCGAGGGCGAGCTTCGCGTCGTCGCGGGTCCAGAGGCTTGTCGCGAGGTCGTGCGGGTTGGCGTTCAGGCAAAAGTGGATGAACGCCTCGAAGCTCGCGGACTCCATCGTCACGAGGATCGGCATGAAGAACTCGGTCGTCGCGAGCGCGATCTCCTTGGCTTGGCCGTCCCAATCCACCGCGATCCGCGTGCCTGCCGCGATGCGAGCGAGGACGACGGGGGCCGCGACCTCGGCGTGGGCGGCGTAGTGGCCCTCGTCGATCCGGCCGCCCTCGAGCAGAACGCGCACGCCCGCCTTGCGCGCGCTCTCCTGGATGCTCGCGACGGTGGAGGCTCGGTGCACCATGAGGGGGCTGACGATCTTCGTGTCGCCAGGGGGCGCGAAGCGCGGGTCGACGCAGCGGAACGTCTTCATCTCGTCGACGATCATGGGCTCGATGCGATCGAGCGTCGCGGCGCTGCCCGTCACCCCGTGCAGCGTCGTACACTTGTGGGAACCGAGGCCGAGCTTCGAGTAGGCGAGGCGCACGGCGATCTTGTGGAGATCGTCGTCCGTGAAGCCGTCGTCCACGAAGGACCAGTTGCACCCGCCGCCTTCGAAGCGCACGGGCCTCACGCCGCGCGCCGACTGGATCTTGCGCGCCGTCTCGACGCTCCCGGTGACGCTGACGACGGCGACGCGAGGATCGGCCACGAGCGGCGCAATGTCGCCGCCGAAGCCTTCAATCTTGTGGACCGCGCGCGGGGCGGCGCCGGCGCCCAAGAGCATCCGCACGAGCGTCGTCGACGTGATGGCGCAAAACGGGTGGCCCTTGAAGATCATCGGCGAGCCGCTCAGGTAGCAGGCGACGATCTGGATGCCCGGGATGCCGTAGATGAAGTTCATCGGCGTGATGACGGTGCACACTCCGGCGGGCAGGTACGCGTCCTTCCAGTAGGCCTGGCCGGGGACCATCGTCGGCACGAGCTCGCCCGCCATGGCCTTCTCGACGCTACCTTCGAGGTGATCGGCCGACCGCTTGGCTTCCCAAAAGTCCTTGTCGGCCTCGAGCCGGGTCTTCGGCGTCTGCTGGCGGAGCTCGACGAGGCAGTCCTCGTAGTAGTGCTGCAAGAGGCGCGAGAAGTTCTTGATGACGTGCTTGCGATACGCCATCCCCTCGCGCGACCAGTCGAGCGACGTCCAGAACGCGTGCGCTCGGTCGAGCGCGTGACGGCAGTCGGCCTCGCGCGACCGCGCCAGCTCGAACAGCGTGATGCGGCGATCGGCGAGGGACTTCATCGGCACCATCTCCGCGGGCCGCCGCCACTCGCCGTCGACGAGGTTCAGGCACGGAACCGGCGCATCGCTGGGCGCGCGGGGGATTGGCTTGCCGAAGAGGTACGGGCGCAGCGCCTCGCACTCCGCGTCGCTCATCTGGAGCGAGAAGAGGGAGTACGTCGCGCGGCGATCGGCGTAGAGCGCGGCGATCGGATCAGGACCGCCGCGCTCGCCGATGGCGCCGGCGACGAAGCGGGCCGCCGCCTCGCCGAGCCGGTCGCGAAGAGCGCTCACTTCTTGGCTTCGTGCAGCGCGAACGGGACGCCCTGCGGGTCGGCGAGCTGCGCGATGCGCGCGCCGCCGGGGACCTCCATCGGCCCGTTGAGGATCTTGGCGCCCTTGGCCTTGGCCCGGCCGACCGCCGCGTCGAGGCCCATGACTTCGACGTAGTAGAGCCACGAGGGCGGCTTGGGCGTGTCCTTGCCCTTGGTGAACATCCCGCCGAGGTCCACCCCGCCGGCGCCGTAGATGAGGTACTTGCCCTGCGGCCCCATGTCGAACTCGCGCGACTTCTGCCAGCCGAAGAGGGCACTGTAAAACTGGAATGCGCTCTCGTGGTTCGTGGTGGCAAGCTCGTTCCAGCAGAAGTTGCCGGCCTTCGAGCCGTCGTGGGAGGGCATCGGCGTCGTCCACGCGAAGACACTGATGGAGGCTCCCTGCGGATCGGCGATGACGGCGAAGCGCCCGACCTTGGGGATGTCGCTCGGCTCGACGAGCACCTTCGCGTCCATCTTGCGCGCCTTGGCCACGGTCGCGTCGACGTCGGCGACGAGCACGTTCGACGTCCAGTGCGGCGGGATCCCCGCCTTGCTCGCGCGCTCGGGCATCCCCGACACGCCGCCGAGGGGCCCGTCGGAGGCGATCCACATCGTGTAATCGCTACCCTCCCAGGCCTGCGTCTTCCAGCCCACGACGTCGGTGTAGAAGGCGATGGCCGCCTTGGGGTCCGGCGTCATGAGCTCGTACCAAACGAAGCGCCCGATACCGCTCGAGTTCGTCATGGGAACCTCCTTCGCGATGGAGCTTTCGTGCTCGAGAGCAGTACTACCCCTCCGCGCGCCCCGCGCCAGGCTGTCAGCCAGCTAACCGAATCCGGTGGGGAGCTCGNNTAGTAGCCGCCCTGGAAGGTGCCGTCCGGGTCGTCGACCCACTCGTGCAGGTTGCCGACCATGTCGAAGACGCCGTAGTCGTTGGTGCAGTCGGACCGCTCGCCCGTGCGTGTCAGCGTCCCCTCGAGCTGGTTGAGCCGAGGGTCGATCATGTTGCCCGCGTGGCCCCACATCCAGAGGTGCTCCGGCTTGTCGTCGAGCTGCGGGTTGAAAAAATGCATCGCGCTGCGCCCGTTGTCGTTGCAGCGGCCGACCTCGCGCTTGTTGCCGTAGGGGAAGACTGTCTTTTTCGGCCCCATGCAGGCGTTTCGCCACTCGTCGGCCTTGCACAGGCGCTTGCCACTTTGCTCGCACGCGACCCTGGCCTGCTTGCCGCTGATGTACCCTTGGGGAAACACCCCGGAGGCGCTCACTGCCCGCACGACGACCCCCGGCCGCAGCGTCGCGTAGAAGGGCCAATCCCTTTCCTCGCCCGTCGGCATGACTTCGATGAGCGACGCTTCGTACCGATCGATGCAGTACCCGCGCCCGATCATGGCCATCCCGGCGGGGCATGTCTGCGCGCTCGATCGGCTCGCGAGCTCAGCGGTCGAGCCCGACGACCCCTCGGCGTTTCGAATCACCGCCAGCCGGCCGATGGACGGCTCGTTCGCGGCTGCAAGCGACCGTGGTGCCCCGACCACGAGCGAAGCCGCAATAATCGGCAAAACCAGCACTGACTCTACGGGTATCGTGAGCCTTGGCGGTTTGGGAACCCCCAATCGACACGGCCGTGTCGTAAGCTGAGGATGAGGGCGCATGCCTCCCACGTTTCCTACCCGCGACGCTGCGCCCTCGTCGCGGTCGCTCCCGCCCACCTCGCAGACGCACCTGTCGCACGTGGGCCTCGTGCTCGCGGGCGGCTCGGCGCGCGGCGCCTACGAAGTGGGCGTCGTTCGGTACGTGCTCGAAGAAGTGTCGCGCGCGCTCGGGCGGACGGTGCCCATCGACATCTTCTCGGGGACATCCGCCGGCAGCATCAACGCCATCATGCTGGCCGCCCGCGCCGACGAGCCCGTTCGCCGCGGTCAGCTCCTCGCGGATCAGTGGACCCAACTGCAGGTCGACGACGTCGTCCGGCCGGCGCCCGCCGAGATCCTGACGTTGGTCGGGCGCTTGCTCGGCCGTGCCCCTCGCAGCTCCAGCGGCCGGCGCGGCGCCTTCTTCGATCCGGCAGGCATCCAGAGGATCGTTCGCTCGGGGGTGAAGCCGGGTGCGATCACCGAACACATACGCGCGGGCCGCCTCACGGCGATCTCGATCTCGACGACGCACGTCGCCAGCGGCAAGACCGTCGTCTTCTTCCAGCGACGCGCGAGCGGAACGCTGCGGTGGAGCCATGACCCGACGATGGTGGCCAGGCCCGCCTTGATCACCGCCGAACACGCGCTGGCGTCGGCTGCGGTACCGCTCGCCTTTCCGGCCGTGCAGATCGACGGCGACTTCTACTGCGACGGCGGTCTGAGACAGAACGTCCCTCTGTCGCCGGCGCGGCGCCTCGGGGCCGACGGCTTCATCGTCGTCAACCCGCGCTACATCCGAGAGGAAGAGCCGGAGCCGGCCCTCGCGATCGAGCGCGAGCAGATCTACCCCGACCCGTTCTTCATCGCGGGCAAGGCGATGAACGCGCTGCTCCTCGATCGCATCGAGAACGACATCCGGCGGCTGGAGAAGCTGAACGCCGTCATCGCGGCCGGCGAGCGGCGCTACGGGCCGACGTTCGGCGCGGCCATCAACGAGGAGCTCGGGCGCGCCGGCGAGAGCGCGATGCGACCGATCGAGGTCGTGTACATCCGCGCGTCGGCCGACATCGGGGTCATGGCGGCCGACTACGTGCGATCCGCGACGTTCGCAAAGCGTGTGCGGGGGTTGCTCGGCCGCGCGCTTCGGCGGATCGGGGAGGCCGAGACCGAGGCCGACCTCCTCTCGTACGTCTTGTTCGATGGGCCCTTCGCCGGTGCGCTCGCCGAGATCGGCTGGAGCGACGCCAAGGCGCAGCACGACGCCCTCGTCACGTTCTTCGCAAAACGCGTGGAGCGCGCGACGTAGCTCTACTGCGGAAGTCGCCGCTATCGGCTGGTCACGCGTGTCATGTCGGCAGCGGCGCGACGGCTGGCGAGGAGGCGGACGACCTCACCGATGAGAGCCGCGGGCAGCACGGGCTTGCGCATGAAGGCGTCGCAGCCCGCGGCGAGCGCGAGGCCGCGCATCGACTCGGACATGAGCCCCGTGAAGGCGATGATGACCGCGTCGGCCGTACGGTCGTCGGCGCTAAGGCGCCGCGCGACTTTGAAGCCGTCGACGCCAGGAAGCATGAGATCGAGGACGATCGCATGCGGGGTAAACCGCGTGGCCTTGTCGATCGCGGTCGAGCCATCGGTAGCCTCGAGGACCATGAACCCCGACCCCACGAGCTCCGACGCGAAGAGCTCGCGGAGGTTGTCGTCGTCCTCGACGAGGAGCACCAGTGGGCCCCTCGGCCGGATTCCTGATCCCGGACGGGTGTACCGAACCGTAGCCATGCTTCGTTCCCCCCCATCCACGCTAGCACTCGGCCGTCGCTGTGCTCGTCCGCTAGTGACGGATTCGAACCGATTGGTAGGAAAAGCAGGCTCATGGCGTGCCGGCGTCCTGCCCCTCCGGCGTCTTCTCGATGCGGTCCGGATCGCCCAGAAACTCGAAGTGCATCGTGTCGCGCAGCACGTCGTGGCCGAGCCAATAAAATCCGTAGCGCTCGAAAGCGTGAACCCAGCACTCGGGCATGGCCATGCGGTCGTACTCGTTCTTGGCGGTACGATGGCAGGCGGGGGCGTCGTTCCAGGGCGGGACGCAGCCGCAGCAGGTGTTC
>PLIR01000349.1 GCA_003139415.1 Myxococcales bacterium
GGCGCTGCGGAGGGTAGACATGGCACTCGCGCGTTTAGAGGGGGGTGTTCCCGTCGACACTGCACGGGCTCGGGGTCGCTCTGGTCGTCTGGGTCAGGCAGATCTCCTGCATTGGCCGTGGCCGTCGTCGGGGTCTCGCCGGCGCCCGAACCCGCTCTCGATGGCGCCGCGCACCTGGAGCATCAGCGCGCGGCGCGCGGCAGGGCTGCTCCCCATCGCCGGCGGGTGCACCGGCGGATGGATCGTGACCCTCACTGTGGCGCTGGCCTTCGAGCGCACGGACCCGGGCCGCAAGACGTGCCGGGTGCCGTCGAGCGTCACGGGCAAGATGGGGACCTGGGCGTCGATCGCGAGCTGGAATGCGCCGGGCTTGAAGGGGAGCACCTGGCCCTCGGGGCTGCGCGTACCTTCCGGAGCGATCCACACGAGGGTGCCCTCGCCGAGCCGCTCGCGGGCCTCGCCGAAGGTCCTGACCGAAGCGCGTGCGTCGGCGCGGTTGATGGCGATGAAGCCCGCCGCGCGCATGGCCCCCCCGAACACCGGGACCTCGAACAGCTCGCGTTTTGCCACCATGCGGATGTCGGGTCCAAAGACGCGAAAGAGAACCGGGACGTCGTAGAGCGACTGGTGGTTGCTCATGACGACGTAGGGCTGGCCGGGCGCTTGGCACTCGCGCCCCTCGAGCTCGAGGACGATCCCCGCCCTTGCCACGACGGCGCGCGACCACGCGTCGAGGCGCGCGTCGCACCGCTGCTTGGTGACCCTGCCCGTGACGGCGTCGAAGACGGTGGGCCAAGAGATGGCAAACGTCTCGCCGACGACGCGGAGCGAAAGCGCGAGCGATGCACCCATGGCTGCTTCCACATCAGCGTTTAGCAAGCGGGGCGGAGGTTCTCTTACCTCTGTGCGCCAATCGCTTTCCCCGGGAAGCCGGCGAGCGCCGGCGGTTGGATCTGTCTGAAGCGTTCGAGCCTCCTCCTGACAGCCCGGATCAGATCTTCCTGCGCGAGCTGGAAATCGAGCACATGCAGCCCGAGCCTCGTCTTCCAGCCGTACCAGTCAAAGCTCACCGGGCTCGGGCGCGCGTCGCCCGGCGTGCGCGCCTCGTCCACCGCGAGGTACCGAAAGCCGTCGCGTCCGTCGACGCACTGGGCCGTGTAGAAATCGGGCACGGCCACGAACGGCGTGCTCGCGATGGCTGACCCGGGCATCCCATCGCGAAAACGCGAACGGGTCGGGTAGACGGCGCCCGAGAGCAGGTGCGGCCCCTCGTCGCCCGGTGCCGCTGGGTTCACGCACGCCTCGCGCATGCCTTTCGGTGGCGCACCCGGCCACGGATTCTTCGACCCCTTGGGCAAGAACGTCCCGAACGCCACGACGCATCCGAGATCGGCCTGCGCCGTGCACAGGGGGATGTGTTGGAAGGTTCCGCCCGTCGTGCTTCCCTCGGCCACCTGCACGTCGCCGCCGATCGGCATCGCAACGAGCAAGCGCGCGCGCAGCGCCCTCGCCTGGTCGGACTCACCGTCGAAGAGCGACTGCAGCAGCCTCTCGATCAGCTGCGCACCTTGCGAGTGGCCGACGAGTACCAAGGGGCGGCTTGCGTCCGCGTGCGCGAGGTACCACTGAAACGACGCGAGGACGTCGGCGTAAGCGAGCTCGAACCCGTGCGCATGTTCCTCGTCGGAGCCAAAGTACGTACCGAAGGTCATCTGGCGGTAGAGCGGCGCAAAAAGCCGGCACGTCTCGCCGAACCGCGCGACCTGCCCGAACGTCCACTCCCGCATACGGTCCGTGTCCGAGAAATCCGTGTGGTTGCCGGGCGTCATCGCCAGGTCCACCGTCGGGTACACGTAGAAGCAGTCCGCGGCGGGACCGGCGCGGGCGACGAACGGAATGACGACCGTGCTGCCATCGGCTCGCAGCTCCGTGGAGTCGCGATTCTCTCGACAGGCGTCCGCAGGCAGATCGGGACGGCAGACCCACATCGAGCCAGGGTCGTAGGTCTCGGGGGTAGCGGCCCGCCATGTGGCGCCGGTCTCCACCGGGGCGTTCCGTGGGGACGCTGCCGGAGTGGCCTGGGTGCCAGCGCAGCCCGCCGCCATCGCCGCGATGACCAGAGTTCGAATGTCGCTCGCGCGCTTCACGGTCCGGTCTGTTCGACCTGCCCCGCGACGAGGTCGCCCATCCATTGCGCGAGCGTCGGCTGTCCGGGACCGGCCAGCGGGTCGTAGAATCGCGCGCGGAAGATGTGCTCGTGCAGCGTATCGATCGAGCCGTTGGAGTCGGACGCGTCGGGGTCCGCGGTGCCGATGAAGTAGGACGAGATGCGGCCGGTACACAGGTACGTCGAGCGCAGATTCATGAGGCCATTCTCGTACTGGCCTCCGTCGAACTCGGGGACGTCTCCGCCCTGCAGGCCGAGGGTGGTCAGCAAGTTGGGGTCGGTGTCCGAGCAGTTGTCCGTCCCTGCCGCCAAAAAGAGACGGATGACTTGGTCGTGGATGCTCGACACGAGTCCGAAGTGGCCCTGGGGGTACTTTTGCAGCCAATAAGGCACGATGTTCGTGAATCCGCCGTCCGGGTCCGAGCACTCCGCGCAGTCCGACGGCAG
>PLIR01000302.1:0-644 GCA_003139415.1 Myxococcales bacterium
CTTGTCGAGCGGTTCGCCGCGGCCCAGTCGAGCTACCAAAGCGACCTCGAGCGTGTTCGGGCGGCCGACCGGGACCGCGCGGCA
The DNA here is from genome assembly GCA_003139415.1 of Myxococcales bacterium. GTDB lineage: Bacteria > Myxococcota_A > Polyangia > Polyangiales > Polyangiaceae > Palsa-1150. The sequence continues at coordinate 85 of PLIR01000302.1, forward strand.
TTTCTCGCCGCCGTGAGCCATGAGCTGCGAAGCCCCCTCAATGCCATCCTCGGCTTCGCCGACATCCTTGCGACCGAGGTCGACGGACCGCTCACCGGCGAGGCTCGCGAAGAAGTCGAGCAGATTCGTGGCTCGGGCAAGCACCTGCTCGACCTCATCAATGACATCCTCGAGCTCAGCGCCCTCGAGAGCGGACAGCTGCAGCTGTCGCGGACGCGGGTCGATCTGGCCGCGGTCGCTTCGGACGTCGTGCGCGAGGCGGCGGGCCTCGTGGGAGCGCGTCCCGTCGCCGTGCACCTGCGCGGGGGCGGCGGCATCCACGCCCGCGCGGACGCCAAGCGGGTAAGGCAAATCCTGACCAACCTCGTAGGCAACGCCATCAAGTTCACGCAGCGCGGCGAGGTCGTCGTGTACGTCGGTCGGGAGGGGCCCTTCGCGCGGCTGACCGTCAGCGACACGGGGCCCGGGATCAGCCCCAAGGAGCGCGCGGAGATCTTCCAGGAGTACAAGCAGACGAAGGAAGAGAGAGCTCGCCGGCGCGGCACGGGCCTCGGTCTCGC
>PLIR01000302.1:663-11571 GCA_003139415.1 Myxococcales bacterium
TCAACCGTTGCCATCGTGGTCCTGGCCACCTTGATCGTGGCGCGAGGGTTTCGCCCGCTGCTGCGGGAGCTCGGCGCCGGTGGGACCGACGTCGAGCCGGCCGAAGTGCACGCCCTCTATGCGGCGCCGGCGCGCCTCGTGTGGGTCGATCTGGCCGGGACGCTGGTGCTCTCGGCGGCGACGCTCTTCCCGCCGATCCGCCCGGAGACGAATGATCTGTATACGCAGGTGGAGCTGGCGCTGCTCACGGTGACGATGGCCAGCGTGGCGGCGCTGCCCGCGTATCTCATGATGCGCGCCTCCACGGCGCGGGTGCTCGAGCTCGTGCCCGTGGCGGCCTCGCGCGAGGCCATCGATTCGATGGGCACTCAAGAGCGCCGGATGGCGCGCGTGCGTCAGAGATTGCTGGCGGCGGTCTGGGCTCCGGTGGCATTCGTTGCCGTGGGCGCCGCGCTCCTCGTGCACGCGCACCTGCGCGCGTTCGACACCTCTTCGCGCCAGAACGACGCAGCGGAGCTCGTACAAGGGGTCCTCGACCTGGTCGACGCCGACGGGCGCGGTCGAAAGGCGGCCATCGACGCGGCGCATACCCGGGGGCTCGACATCGAGCAGTTTCGGTCGGACGCGCTCTTCTCGGTCACGCGCACCGACGACGGCAGGACGACGCTCGAGGTGCCCGTGGTCGACGGCCATGCGGTGGCCACGTTCGAGACGGCCCGCCTGAGTCCTGGCATCGGCGGCACGCTTGGGTTGGCGCTCGCGGCCATCGCCGTGGCCGGCGGTCTCGGATTGCGCATCGGAAAGGCGTTCGCCGACGACGTGGCGCTTGCCGAGCACGAGCTCGCGTCGGCCGGAGTCGCCGACGTCCTGCGCGGCGGCCGGATCCAGGGAGACGCCCGCTTCCAGTCCGTGGCGGATCTCATGAATGCGGCCAACGAGCTCGGGGCGGTGTTCCGGGAGTTCGCCAGCGCCCAGCAGCGCGCCATCGGCGCACGAACCGCGACCGAGCGCATGCGGGGCCTGTTTCTCGCGTCGATGAGCCACGATCTCAAGGCACCGCTCAACGCGATCCTCGGTTTCGCCGGACTGGTGTCGCGCGGCGCGCTGACGGACGGGCAGCGCGAGAGCGTCGCGATCATCGAGCAACGAGGGCGCGAGCTTCTCTACCTCATCGACACGATCCTCGACGCGGCGCGGGTCGAGGCCGGGCAGCTCACCGTCTCGCCCGAGTGGACGCGTGTCGGCGACCTCGTCATGCCGGCCGTGCTCGACGCGCGTGAGCTGAAGGAAGGCGGAAACGTCGACATCGTCGGCGAGATCCAGCCGGGCGTGCCGCGCGTGCTGGCCGATCCCGCGCGCCTCATCCAGGCCCTCACGGCCATCATCCTCGTGGCGTCGCGCTTCGCCGATCGGGGCAACGTGGTCGTGCGCGCGTCGATGCCGGCGAGCAGCGAGCAGCTACGCATCGACGTCGACGTCACCGGGCGCGGGATCGCGCCGGCGGACCAGGAGAAGCTCTTCGACGCGTTCAAGCACGCCGACCGCGCTCGCCGGCACGGCAGCCTCGGCCTGGGACCGTCACTGGCGAGGTCGATTGTCGAGCTCCACGGCGGCGCGATCGACGTCGAGACGACGCCCGCGGGGGCCATCGTGTTCCACGTCTGGGTGCCGAGCGAGCGCGGCGCCTCGCGGGCATGAGCGTCCGCCAGACGCTATACGGAACGCGATGACCCCGGCGCTCTCCAGGGCTCAGATCCGCGCGTTCGACGCGGCGGCGGTGGCCGGCTCGCGCGTTCCAAGCCTCCTACTCATGGAGAACGCCGGGCGCGGTGCGACCGATGTCCTGCTGCGCGAGTGGCCGCACGCCGTCGGCGCTCCCGTGACGATCGTCTGCGGGACGGGCAACAACGGCGGCGATGGCTTCGTCGTGGCGCGGCACCTGCTCGTGCGCGGCGCGTGCCCGCAGGTGTTTCTCGCCGGCGATGCGCAAAAGATGTCCCCGGACGCGCGAGCCAACTTCGACGCATGGCGCGGCGTCGGCGGCGAGGTGCACGTGCTCTTGTCGAGCAACACGCTCGAGGCGTCGCGTGAGCGGATGGCGAAGAGCGCGGTCCTCGTGGACGCCCTCTTCGGCACGGGTCTCGATCGCCCGATCGAGGGCTTTCTCGCCGCGGTCGTCGAGGCGATCAACGGGCTCTCCGTGCCTCGGCTGGCCCTCGACATCCCGTCGGGTCTCGACTGCGACACGGGGGTGACTCTCGGCGTCGCCGTGAGCGCGGACGCGACGGTGACCTTCGCTCACCCCAAGCTCGGACTGCTCACGCCCAACGGCGCCCGGCTCGTCGGTCGGCTGCACGTCGTCGACATCGGCGTCCCCGGGGCCACGATGGGTGGGACCGAGCGGTGGGCGGGTTTGATCGAGCCGTCCGACGTATCCGCTTGGACTTCGCCGCGCGCACCCGGCGCGCACAAGACGTCCGCGGGGCACGTCCTGGTGGCGGCGGGGTCGCCGGGCAAAGTGGGCGCGGCGCGACTCGTAGCGCGTGGGGCGATGAGGGCCGGGGCGGGCGTCGTCACCCTCGCGACCTGGCCCGAAGCCGCGGGCGCGCTCGAATCGCAGGTCACCGAAGAAATGACCGCGCGCATCGATCGCGCGTCGATCGCGACGAGCCTCGCCGCGTTGACCGAAGGTAAGCGCTCCGTCGTCGTCGGACCGGGGTTCGGCGTCGATGACGACACGCGCGCCGCGGTCAACGCTCTGTGGTCGTCGTGGCAAGGGCCCCTCGTCGTCGACGCCGACGCGCTCACCGTTCTTGCGGGACGCCCACCGCTCCCCCTCGCGTCGAAGAACGCCGTGTTGACGCCGCACCCTGGAGAAATCGCGCGCCTTCTCGCGACGACGGCGGCAGAGGTCGAACGTGACCGCTTCGGCAGCGCGCGCGCGCTCGTCGCCAAGACGGGGGCCGTGGTCGTCCTCAAGGGTGCCCACACCATCGTCGCGGCGCCCGACGGCCGCCTTGCCATTAGCCCGGTGTCGTGTCCTGCCCTCGGCACCGCCGGATCCGGCGACGTGCTGTCGGGCGTCATTGGTGCCACGTCATGCTCGCTGCCGGCGTTCGAGGCGGCGTGCGCCGGAGTGATGTTGCACGCGCTCGCCGGCGAAGCGTGGTCCCGTGCGCACGGGGGCGCGGACCGCGGCTTGCTGGCTCACGAGATCGCCGACTGGATCCGGCGGTGATCCCGGCTAGCCGCGCGGGCTCCAGGGCACGTCGGGAACGCCGGCCGTGGCGTTGGCGCGTCGTGCAAGCGCGAACAGCAGATCGCTCAGGCGATTGAGATAGACGACGAGTTGGTGTCTCGGCGGCGCGTCGGCGAGGGCAAGGACGGCCCGCTCTGCACGGCGGCACACGGTGCGCGCCACGTGGAGCGAAGCGGCCTGCGGAGCGCCGCCGGGGAGGACGAAGGTCTTCAGGGGAGGGCACGCGCCGTCCGCATCGTCGATGGCACGTTCGAGGCGCTCGACATCCGCATCGCCGAGAAGCTCCATCTTGAGCTTCGCCTCGCGCCCGGGGACGCACGCCAGCTCTGCTCCCAGCGTGAACAGGTCTTCTTGCACCCTCGCCAAGGTGCCGTCGACGTCCGGGGAAAGGCCGGTCGACCGCGCGAGGCCGATCGCGGCGTTCGTCTCGTCCACGGTCCCGTAGGCCTCGACGCGTGGGCTTGCCTTCGGGAGGCGCGCGCCGCCAAAGAGCCCCGTCGTGCCGTCGTCGCCCGTCTTCGTGTAGAGCTTCATCCGCGGCGCATCGTCGCCCCGCGGGGCGCCTCGGACAAGCCCGCAGGCGCGGTCACGCGCGATGAATGGCGGCGGCTTGCGTCTGCGCTTCCGTCGTGACGTACTGCTGGTAGGCGCTGAGGGCGGCCTTGACGAGGTCGGACGCGTCGCCGAGGGCCTGGTTGTCGGACTGAACGCTGTACTGGGCCACCGTCGCGGCGGCTTGGTCGCCTTTCACGTCCGCATCGTCGTTGGCCTCCTTCGAGGTAAGGATGCCGTCGCAGAGGCCCTGGAAGGCCTTCATCAGAGCGCCGTCCTGGCTGCTGCTGCTGGCGCCGGGGGTCGAGTCGCCCGCCGCGGCATCGCTCGCCTGCACGCACGCCGTCATCACTCCGAGTCCGAAGTCCGTCCACCCCTGCGTCTGCAGGAGCGACGCCTTGTTGTGCATGGCCTGCACCGCGGCGTCGTCTTCATGTTCTTCGAGCAGCTCGTCGGACTGCCGGCTGCTCCGGTCCGCTTGTTCCGCCTGCGTGCCCTCGCGTACCTCGAGGATCGCGAGGGCCGCCTCCGGATCGGTGCCGAGAGGAAGGAGGGGTTCTGTCGTGTTGGCGAGGGTCGAAAGGGAAGGGTTCGTCGCGGCTACCGTCGTCATGGTCATCCTCGGACGCGAAAGGACGCGGCGGTGACGCGCGTGTCGTCGTTGGTTTCAATCGCCTGGGTCAGCTCGGCCAGGGCACCCTGCTGCACCTGGCTCGCGTTGCTCAAATCGGACAGGGCGTCGTGCTCTCGAGTGGACAGGAGCGAGAGTTGGTCCTGCGCCTGGGCGGCATCGGCTTGCGCGTTCTCGGCGTCGGCGGCGAACTGGCCGGTGCGCAGGCGTGCCAGTCCCTCGCCAGCGCTTGCGACGGCCGTCGTCACCTCGGCCACAGCTTCGACGGGCCCGGCCACGGGACCGAGGACGGGCGCCGCCTCTGCGACCGCGGTCGATATCACGGTGACGTCGGTGAAGATCTTGCCGAGGTCGCCCCAGAAGTGAGGACTGTTCCATCCCCGGCTCAAGTCGCGGCCGGCGTCGGAGAAGGCCTCGCCGATGTGCCCGTGAGCGACGTCGCCCACGAAATCGCTCACGGCCGCGCCGATGCTCGCGAAGAAGCCGCTGCCGGACCCCGGTTGATCCGCCTGGGCGCGTTGAAGGGCCGCCTGCTCCGCCGCGCGCTCCTGGTTCTCCGTGTCCTGATTCTGCAGGACGAGCGCATTGCCGGACGCGACCCCTTGCTCGCGAAGGTCGGAGAGCGCGACGTAGAGGGCGTCCATCCCATCGTCGCAGCCGCCGAGATCGTCCGGATGCGGCGGCTCGGCCGGGCCACTCGCGCCCGACAACGAAAGCGTGGGGAACACGGGTCAATGCCCGATGTTGCCGGCGATGGTGTTCGCCTGGTCGCCGAGGGATTGAACGAGGTTCGACGTGAGGGAGATGGCCGTTTGCCGCTCCGACATCAGCGACTGGATCTGGATCATGGCCATGTCGGATCCCGAGTCGAGCGCGCTCGAGGCGCCCTGCATCTTGCTGAGGTAGGTGCTCATCTCGTCGCTCGAAAGGGTGTTGTCACCGCAGGGGCCGCTTTGGACGGGCGCAAACTGCGCTTCGTCGATGTACGGGTTCGTCGTGGTCGGCCCCGTGCCCGACCAGACCATGTTGTTGTAGGTCTGGATGAGCGGCCCGAGCTGCGAGCTGCCCGGATCGGTGTTCTGCATGTTCGTAATCACGCCTGCGAGCGACGTCTCGATCGTGCTGCACGTGCTGGGGTCGTTGTTTACGCCGTTCGAATACTGCTGAAACGACTCGATCGTCGACTGAAGAGCCTGCGAGACCTGCGTGGCGTTCCGGTCGCTCTCCATGTCGGTGCCGATCTCTCCGTCGATCGAGTCGAGCTGCCCCTGGCAGTAGCTCATGAGCGCGTCCGGGGTGAGGTTCGTCGTGCTGCCGATGGCGTTCGTCATGTCGTGGCTCCTTGGCTCTCACGTGCCCTCTCGGGCTCGCGGAGCGGGCGGTTGCGTGAAAACGTCCATAGAATGCCGCGGTGCCTACCAATGTCCGCGCCGCCCGACGCGACCGTGGCGTCGTGCTCATCATCGCGTACAAGGCCATCAAGGGCACGCTGTGGCTCGTGCTCGCCACGCTGATCGCCGCGCTCGTGCGGATGCACCTTGCCGATCGGGTCGTCAGCCTGGCCGAGGTGCTTCGGGTGCATGCGCGGCCGTGGAGCATCGAGCTCGCCAAATTGTTGCTCCGGGCGTCGAGTCGGCACGCGCTCTGGACGATCGTCACGGCCCTGTACGCCGACGGGACGTTGACCCTGATCGAAGGGTGGGCCCTCTACCACGGACGGTGGTGGGGCCCGTGGCTGGTCGTTGTCGCCACCGGGACGCTGCTCCCGTTCGAGGTCCTCGCCCTGGTGCGGCATCCGCACGCCGTGCGCGCGATGCTGCTCCTCGTCAATGCGGCCATCGTCCTTTACCTGTCCCGCGTCGCGTCGCGCCACGCCCGCACGGATGTCACGCGTCCTCTGCCACCCGAAGCAGGATCCGCTGCAAGCCCTCCCGGAACGTCGACTCCGGAGTGAGCAGGCCGACGACGAGGTACGCCTCGTCTTCGAAGTCGAAGAAATGCCCCGGGTGGGCGTGCACGCCGTCCTCTTCGAGGAACGCGAGGGCCCACGCCTCTTCGCTGCGCGTGCGTGGCAGCCGGAGCGTCGCGTACCACCCGCCTTCCACGTCGAGGAGCGAAACCGCCGAGCCCCGGACGTGCGCGTCCGTCCACGCGAGATTCGCCAGGGTCCGTGCGGTGATCGCGCCTTCGGCGACGGCGCGTGAGCCCAAGAGCGCCGGCAGGGCATGCTGCACCGGCGCGGCTACCGACAGAAACGCGTCCGCGACCACCTCGAGGCGCGCGAGGGCGCCTTCGACGTGCCCGTCCTCCCCGCTGACCGCGATCCACGCGAGCTTGAGCTGCGGGAGGGCGGCGAGCTTCGACAGGCCGCCGAGGACGAAGACCAGCGGCGCTTCCGCGGTCGAGAGCGCGCTCACCGGCGCCCCGCGCGGACGCAGCGCATAGCGCGAGAAGACCTCGTCGCTCACCAGCGGGAGGCCGAGGGCGGCGAGCATCGCAAACTCCGCCGCCGTCACGTACGAGCCCGTCGGGTTGTTCGGACTCACCGTGACGACGGCGCGTGTCCTGGCCGAGCGGGCGGCAGCGACCGCCGGGGCGTCGATGTGCCACGCGCCGTCGTAGCGCAGCGGATAGGGGACCGCGCGGACCGATTCGAGGCGCGCGAGGTGCTCGAAGAGTGGGTAGCTCGGGCGGGGAACGAGGATCTCGTCGCCCGGGTCGCAGAGGAGCTTGAAGAGAAACGAGTAAGCCTCGCTGGTGCTCGCCGTCAGCACCACCTGCCGGGGATCGACGCGGGGCCCGTGCGCGGACAGATGTTCGGCGACGGCGCGCCTGGCGTGCTCGAGCCCGAACGGGGCCGGCTCGTATTTTAGCGCCGACGGTTGCGACAGGGCCCGCAGAATGGTGGCCGCATCGTAAGGAATGTCGGCGGTCGTCGGGTTCGACACGGTGAGGTCGAGGATCTCGACCCCGCGATTGCGCGCGTTCGCCAGCGCCAGAGCCAGGCGATTGTGGGTCAGGTCGACGGACGTTCGACTCGAGAACAAGGACTCGTCTCCGGGACTTCGCGGGCAAGCCCGATGCGGTCGCGACTATAGCGGCGGCGGGGGGCGCGACGAGGTGTCCGCGAAGAGCGACTGCAAGGCGGCGTCGGGTTCGAGAAATTCGATCGCCATCCGGTGAACCCACACCGCGCGAGGGTTGTCGTCCGGGGGCTCGACGCGGACGATGCGTCCGGTGAGCCGCTTCTCGGCCGCTTCGGGCGACACGCGAAAGCTGACCGTGACGACGTCGCCGACCTCGAGCTGCCCGCTGCTGGAGATGAGGATTCCGCTCGCGCTCACGTCTTTGCACACCGCCCAGACACGTCGCGACTGCAAGTCGATCGTGACCGGGAACCAGAGTGAATAGCGACCGTACGAGCGCTTCTCATCCATGCCGCCCCCTAGTACCCGAGATCGAACCCTTTGACAGTGGTGGTCTTTGCCTTCGGTTTCGCCGTGGTCGCCGATGCGGGACGCGCGGCCGGCGGCAGCTTGGCGGGATCGTGGTGAGGCGGCGGCGCCGTCGCGCCGGGAGTCGGATCCTTGGCGACGCCCGCGGCCGGCGCGTCGGTTGCTGCGGGGGATCCGAGCGCGACCGCCGCGCTGGAGGTGGACGAGGGCGCGGGCACCGGGGACGTCGCCGACGCCGGCGGCTGTGCCGCCACCGCCGTCGTCGATTCGGGCATCGGCCTCGCTGGGGGACGCGTGAAGACGGCGATCCCGAGGCCCACCGTGACGAGCCCCGCGACGGCCGCCACGGCGATCGTGCGCCAGCGTGAGGCCCGCGGGTTCTGCGGCAAGAGCTCGGCCTTGGATCGCGCCCACGACTCCTCGGTGCCCGTCTTGAGAAGCTCCGCCGGCACGGTGGGTGGCGAAGCGCGGTTGATGCTCGGCGAAGTATTCTCCTCTTCGTTCGCCAGCGTCGGGGCGTTGCGCAAGACCACCTGGCGAGCCACCGAGTCGGGGGGCGCCGGCGTGTACGTCAGCGCCTCGGTGACGCCGTTCTTCGCCGACCACACGTCGAGCGCCTGTGCAAACTCGGCCGCCGACGCGAACCGCTTGTTCGGGTCGCGCGCGATGGCGTGATTGATGATCGCCGCGAACTCCGGATCCAGATCGGGCTGGACGGAGAGGGGCGAGGGCGCGTCGGACAGCGCGATCTTGAACATCAGATCGTTGAACGACGTGCCCTCGAAGGGCAACCGCCCCGTGACCGCTTCGTAGAGGATGACCCCGCACGAGTAGGTGTCGCTCCGCACGTCCGTCTTGGACGCGCCGCGTGCCTGCTCCGGGGACATGTAGCAGGGCGTCCCGAGCACCGCGTCGGCGCGTGTCATCCGGTGCTCCCCCACCTCGAAGTTGTTTGAAAACTTGGAGATTCCAAAGTCGATGAGCTTCACGAAATCGGTGCGGCCCGCCTTCGATCGCAGGATGAAGATGTTCTCGGGCTTGAGATCCCGGTGGATGATGCCCGCGGCGTGGGCCGAGACGAGTGCCTCGAGAAACTGCCGGGCGATCGGAGCGATCTGGGCGGGCGTGAGACGTCCGAACCGCTCGATCCGTTCGGCGAGCGTTTCGCCGTCGAGGTACTCCATGACGAGGTAGCGATCACCGTTCGGCAGCGAGCCGAGGTCGAGCACCTCGAGGATGTGATCATTGCCGATTTGTCCGGCTGCCTGGGCCTCCCGCTCGAACCGGCGAACGGACTCCGTGCTCGTCGTGTTGGCCGCGTGAAGGACTTTGATCGCGACGCGCCGCCGGATAAGGACATTCTCGCCCTCGTATACGGCGCCCATGCCGCCTGTCCCGATGATGCGGACCAGACGGTACTTGCCGTCGATCACATGGCCCGGCTCAAGAAGCATCGGAGTCCAATGTACCAAGGTACCATCCATCGGGCCGGTCACTCAAAGGGGCGGCCAGCGGTGCATGACGCCAACGGCGAGAACGAATCGGCTGACATCTACCGACACTCTCCGGGAACGTGCTCTCGCAAGAGCGCCGCGCAAAGCGGCAAGCGAGAGGAACACAATGACGGATTGGAAACCTTGCAAGCCCGAGGCGCGAAGGCCCGTGGTACTCTTGAGGACTGTGCGGTTCTCCGTTCTTCACTACGTGGCCACCGCCGTCGTCATCGGCACCGCCGGTACCGCTGGCACCCCGGCGACTGCGCATGCGCAGACCGACGAGCAGCGATCGGCGGCACGGGCCGCCGCGACCGAAGGCCTCCAGGCCATGTCGGAGGGCCGCTACAAGGATGCCCTCGATCTCTGCACTCGCGCGGAATCGTTGATGCACGCGCCGACGCACCTGCTCCTTATCGCGCGCGCCCAAGCCAAGCTCGGGCACCTCGTCGAGGCCCAAGAGGCCTATATCAAGGTGACACGCGACACCGTCGCGGCCGACGCACCCCACGCGTTCGTCGACGCGCAGCACACGGCGGCCGAGGAGGGTGCGGAGATCGCCCCGCGCGTGCCGTCCCTCAAGGTGGACGTCGAGGGAGCCACGCCGCAAGAGGCCAAGGTGACCCTCGACGGAGCACCCCTGGCCACTGCGCTCATCGGCCTCGCGATGCCAATCAATCCGGGAACGTACACGCTGGCGGCGACGGGACCGGGGACAGAAGCGGGCCCCGTCACGCTGACCGTCGCCGAGGGCGCAAAACAAACCGTGCTGCTTTCGTTGAAGACCCCTGCGCCGGCCGTGGCCGTGCCGGTGACCGACGGGGCGCAGTCCGAGGGGGCCGCGTCGCACGGCCATGGAGGCCTGCGGGCAGCCGGTTGGATTGGCCTCGTCATCGGCGCCGCAGGCCTCGCGGCGGGCACCGTGTTCGTCGTGCTCAATCACTCGGAAACGGCGGACGCCACCTCCCTTTGCTCCAACGACAAGTGTGCGCAATCCAAGCAGTCGGCCGTGGCCAGCGACCAGAGCTCGGCCAACACCGACGCCGCGGTCGCGTGGGTCGGGTACGGCGTCGGCGCCGTCGGCATTCTCACTGGCGCCGCGTTGCTCTGGGCTGGAAGTCGGCCCTCGGCGCCGGCGGCAGAACCCGCGACGGCGCGCGTTGTCCCAATGTTCGGCGCCCGTTCGGTAGGGCTTCGGGTGGCGTTTTGATGTCCCGCGGGAAGACGCTCCGCGCGGCCCTGGTGGCGTTCTCCCTGGCCGGGTTCGCCTGTGCGACGCAGCCCACCTTCACGTTCTACCCGGACGACGCGGGCGACGCGTCCGCCCCGACACTGGATGCGCATGCGGCGATTGACGGGTCCACCGACGCGACGCTCGTCAATGACGGCTCGTTGTCGGGCGACGACGCGGGCGTCGACGGGGAAGCGCTCGACGGTGACATGGGATCGCTGGACGCGGAGGCGGACGGGGAAGTCGACGGCGCCTTGCTCGACGCGGGCGACGGTGGGACGGCGAGC
>PLIR01000420.1 GCA_003139415.1 Myxococcales bacterium
TCCGCCCACCCATGCCCATATTTGTCGCCGTCTTGCTCGGCATCGTCGAAGGCCTCACCGAGTACCTCCCCGTCTCTTCCACCGGTCACCTCGTCCTCGCCGGCCACCTGCTCGGCCTCCAGGACGGCGACCCCGCGACGTCGTCGTTCGAGATCGTCATCCAGCTCGGGGCGATCCTCGCGGTCGTCGCGCACTACCGCGAGTTGCTTCTCGAGCGGGCGCGCGGCGTCCTCGCGCGCGACCCCGTTGCGCTGCGCCTCCTCGCCGCCCTCGCCATCGCGTTCGTGCCCGCTGCGATCGTGGGCCTGCTGCTGCGCAAGACCATCAAGGCGCACCTCTTCGGGCCCCTGCCCGTCGCTGCCGCCTTCATCGTCGGCGGGGTCGTGATGATCGTCATCGAGGCCCTGCGCGCGCGCGCGGGGGCCAAGGGCGACGAGGGGCTCGACCAGGTGAGCCCTCGGCGCGCGCTCGCGATCGGCCTCGGCCAGTGCATCTCGCTGTGGCCTGGATCGTCCCGGTCGATGTGCACCATCGTCGCCGGCCAACTCTGCGGTCTCTCGACCGCGACGGCGGCCGAGTTCTCGTTCTTGCTCGCGCTCCCCACGCTCGGCGCGGCGACGCTCTACGAGGGCTACAAGGCGCGGCACGAGCTCTTTGCGCACGGCGGCGGCGTGGCGCTCGGCGTCGGTCTCGTCGTGTCGTTCTTCGTCGCGTGGGCCGTCATCGCGACGTTCCTGCGCTACCTGCGCACGCGCGGTCTCGCCCCCTTCGGCTGGTACCGCATCGCCGCGGGGCTGCTCACGCTCTGGGTGCTCGCGCGGTGAAGGCGCTGCCGCGGGCTACTGCTGCAGGGTGAACGTTTCCTGCAGGATGACGGTGCCGCCGTCGGCGGTGCCCTCGTCGAACTGGACGATGAGCATCGTCGCGGTCGCGGAGTACGTCCCCGTCCTCGTCGCGGGGGCGGGACACGTGCGCGTGTCGGTGAAAGATGTGCCGCTCGTCGTGACCGTCTCAGTCGCCGTCGAGCCAGTCGTCGCGATCTGAATCGTCGTGCCGTCGACCTCGATCGTCGTCGAGTTCGAGCCACCGGTGCCCGACATGCCGGCGTCGCCCGTGTACTCGGTGAGGTCCGTGAGAAAGTACGTCCCATCGGCGATGGTGCCGCCGGTCAGGACTGGCGCCGGGGAGGCCACCTCCTGCGTGTCCTTCGTCGGGGCCCCGTTCACCAGCGTGTTGCACACGACGGATCCATCGGATGCGCCGTCACCGCTCGCACCGCCCGACGACCCGGCCTCGCTCGAAACGGTGACGTCCGTCGACGCCCCGTCCGTCACGGAGCCTCCCGTCGCATCCGTCTCCGACCCGCCGTCCGTGGCGTCGATGCCAGGAGTCCCCTTGGCCGGCGACGAAGAGCCACCGCACGCTCCGAGGACGAACGCGGGCGGCAAGAGGAAGGCAAGAAGGACGTTGGGATTCATCGGTAAGCCTCCGAGGAGAAGTCCGGGGGCCATTCGACGGCGTCCCCCGTGGCGTAAAGAGAATCACATCCTCGTCACTCGGGACGCGACTTTTCCCATCGCGCCTTTCTGTGGGATCCTGCCGGCCCTACGGTTCGCCACGGAGGTCACCCATGGACTCGAAGCTCTCGCGCCGCGACGTTCTCCAGAAAAGCGCCGCTCTCGGCCTGTTCGCCGTCGTCGGCACGGCGTGCAGCAAGGAACAGAAGGCGCTGTCGTGCACGGACACGATGAGCCTCTCCTCGGCCGACGCGCTGGTGCGCACGACGCTCTCTTACGCCGACAAGTCACCGGAAGCGGGCAAGTCGTGCTCCGTCTGTCAGCAGTTCATCCCTGCGGCCCCCGCCGCCTGCGGCACCTGCAAAGTGCTGAAGGGCCCCATCAACCCCGCCGGCTACTGCAAGTCGTTCGCGCCCAAGGCCACCTGATTCTGCTGCGGGGAAGCGATGCGTTTTCGCTGCCATCCTGAGGCTGCGAAGCGGCCGAAGGACCCCATGCGAACCGCGGTTTCCGTGGGGTCCTTCGCTTCGCTCAGGATGACAGCAATGGCGCGGCGAACCCCTCGTGCGTGCTCACTTCGAGCGCGACGAGGGGGCGTGAGGCCTGCCGACGAGGCCGCCGGGCGAGGTGGGCTTGGCGGTGATCTTGTTGCCGGGCGCGTCGTCCTGGAGGTCTGGCTCTTGCGGACTTCGATGGCTCGACACGACCGCCCAGACGAATTGCAGCAGCGCCAGGGCGATGAAGCCCCCGACCGCGGAGGCAAAGAGGCGCATGCTCGCGCGGCCCTGGGGTGCCATCAGAGCCGCGAGACCGCCGGCGACGACTGCGCCGGCCGCCCCCGCGACGAGCTTTAATACGACACCCGTGGCATCGCGCCGGGCATGCCAGAGGTTACCCACGATGCCGACGCCTGCTCCGATCGCGATCCATGCGAGCACTTCGCTAAAGTCGAACATGGCGGCCTCGTTCATTCGCGTGATGCGCGGACGACCCAAAGCCATGCCAGAACCGTTCCAGCGCCGTCGGCTCAAGCGCTAACGAGCTCGATCCGGGTGATCTCGGCGCGGGAGCCAACCCGCATCGGGGGCCCCCAGTAGCCCGTACCGGTGCTGACGTAGATGGCGGATCGCCCCACCACGTGGAGCCCCTGGACGAAGGGCTGATCGAGCCGCACGAGCCAGTTGAACGGGACGAGCTGCCCGCCGTGCACGTGCCCCGAGATCTGCAGGTCGACGTCGGCGAGGAGCGCGTCCTTGAACGCCTTCGGCTGGTGCGCGAGCAGCACGACGGCCCGAGCCGGGTCGCGCCCCGCGAGCGCACGAGGGACGTCCTGGCCGTGGCCGGGGAGCATCCGATGGGCCGAGGCGTCGTCGACGCCTGCCAGGTCGAACGCGTCGGCGATGGCCACCCGCTCGTTGCGAAGCACGCGGATGCCGAGCGTCGTCAGGTGCGCGATCCATTCGTCCGCGCCCGAGTAGTACTCGTGGTTGCCCGTGACGAAGAACACGCCGTCGCGCGCCTTCAGCTCGCGCAGCGGGGCGACGTGTTCGCGCAGGTGCTCGACCGTGCCGTCGACGAGGTCGCCCGTGATGACGATCATGTCGGGGGCGAGCGCGTTCGTCTCGGCCACGATGTGCTCGATGAACTCCCGCCCGAGCGTCGGCCCCACGTGCACGTCCGTCAGCTGCACGATGCTGTACCCCGACGCCGATCGCGGCAGCCGAGCCAGGGGCACGCGGACGCGGCGGATGTCGAAGCCGCTCGCGTTCGCCAGGCCGCCGATGCCCACGAAGGCCGCCATCCCCGCCACCGCAATCGCGATGGTGCGCGAGAGCACCTGACGCCGATCCGCATCTTCTGGCAAAAGCCCGGCGAGCGCCGCCACCCCGCGCCCGGCGTCCGAGAGCGCCACGAGGAGCAACAGATACAACGCGAACCCGAGCCACGTGTACACCAGCCACGCGAGCGGCCCGTTCAACGACCGCGGAAGCGCCTGCACCGCCAAGAACGTCAACGGCACCAGCACGGCCAGCGTCACGATGACGACCGTCAGCCCCCTGCCCCACCCTCCCGGCCACCCCGCATCCCGCACGAGCCGCGCCCAGACATACCGGTGCGTCGCCCACGTGATGGTGGAAAGAAAGGCAATGGCAAACGCGACCCGACCGGCGGACATCCCCCTTGGATGCTCTCGCTCTAAATGTCGTAGTAGAGGTAAAACTCGTACGGCGTCGGGCGCATGCGGATGGGGTTGAGCTCCTTGTTCCGCTTGAAATCCAGCCACTCGTGGATGGCGTCCTTGGTGAACACGTCGCCCTTCACGAGAAACTCGTGGTCACGCTCGACCGAGTCGAGGGCCTCCTCGAGGCTGCCCGGCATGTGCGGGATGTCCTTCAGCTCCTCCGGGGAGAGGCCGTAGATGTCCTTGTCCATCGGATCGCCCGGGTGGATCTTGTTTTGGATGCCGTCGATACCAGCCATCAGCATCGCCGCGAAGGCGAGGTACGGGTTGCAGCTCGGGTCGGGGAAGCGAACCTCGACGCGGCGGGTCTTCGGGTTCGGGCCCGTGATCGGGATGCGGCAGCTCGCCGAGCGGTTGCGGCTCGAGTAGGCCAGGTTGACGGGCGCCTCGAAGCCGGGGACAAGCCGCCGGTACGAGTTCGTCGTCGGGTTGGTGAACGCCGCGAGCGACTTGGCGTGCTTGATGATGCCGCCGATGTAGTAGAGCGCCGTGTCGGAGAGGCCGGCGTAGTTGTCGCCGCCAAAGAGGGGCTTGCCCTCTTTCCAGATCGACTGGTGCACGTGCATGCCGCTGCCGTTGTCGCCAAAGAGCGGCTTGGGCATGAACGTCGCCGTCTTGCCGTGCTTTCGGGCATGGTTTTTCACGACGTACTTGAACCAGAGGAGCTGATCGGCCGACTCCATGAGCTTCTTGAACTTGAGCCCGATCTCGCACTGGCCGCCCGACGCGACCTCGTGGTGGCCGACCTCGACCTCGACGCCGGTCTCCATGAGCGTCGTCATGAGGCTCTGACGGAAGTCGCCGAGCGTGTCGGTGGGCGGGACGGGGAAGTAGCCCTCCTTGTGGCGCGTCTTGTACCCGAGGTTCGGGAACTCCTCGCGGCCGCTGTTCCACGCGCCCTCGACGCTGTCGAGGTGGTAGTAGCCGGCGTTGGGCTGCGACTGATCGAAGCGGACGTCGTCGAAGACGAAGAACTCTGCCTCCGGTCCCATGTACGAGGTGTCGCCGATGCCGCTCTGGCGCAGGTACGCCTCGGCCTTCTTGGCGATGTGACGCGGATCGCGCGAGTAGGGCTGCTTGGTGATCGGGTCGAAGATCGAGTTGACGAGGCTGAGCGTCGGCGTCGCGTAGAACGGATCGATCCGCGCCGTGGTCGGGTCGGGGACCATCAGCATGTCGGAGGCGTTGATCGGCTGCCAGCCGCGGATGGACGAACCGTCGAAGGCCACGCCGTCCTCGAAGAGGCTCTCCTCGAGGCGTGTCGCTGGAATGGTCGTGTGCTGCCACACGCCCGGGAAGTCGACGAACTTCAAGTCGACGAATTTGACGTCGTGCTTCTTCGCGAGCTCCAGAACTTCCTTCGGTGTCATGGTCGATTCCTCCGAGACGTAAACGTCTCTACATGCGGCGTCCCGTATCCCCTCGGAACGCCGGTGCTGGGGGTAACCTCTAGATGGCTTCTTTGCCGCGCTCGCCCGTCCGGATGCGGACCGCTTCCTCGACGGGGATGATGAAGATCTTGCCGTCACCGATGCGGCCGGTCTTCGCGCTCTTCTCGATGGCGTCGAGCACGTCGTGCACGATCTCATCGGAGACGACGACCTCGATCTTCACCTTGGGCACGAAGTCGACGACGTACGCGGAGCCCCGGTACACCTCTTTCTTGCCCCCGGTGCGCCCGAAGCCCTTGACCTCGGTGACGGTCATGCCCTGCACGCCCACCTCGGCCAGGGCGTCTTTCACTTCGTCGAGCTTGAACGGCTTGATGATGGCTTCGATCTTCTTCATGCTTCCTCTCGCAGAGCGCTCGCGCATGGAATCCCGTCGCGGGCGCCACCGCAAGCCCTCAGCGGCGACGGAGCTCTCGGGCTGGTTACCATTCGTACGTTTCGAGGTTGTTTCGCCGTCAATGAGTGAGGTCCGATGATCTCCGGAGAGGGCGCGCGAGACGCCACGCCGTCCCCGCGGAGACTCACGATCGGTCACTACCCGACGGCTGTCGAGTGGGTAGAGCGTCTTTCGGCGCGGGGCTTCGAGCTCTGGGTCAAACGCGACGACCTCACGAACGCCGAATACGGCGGCAACAAGGTGCGCAAGCTGGAGCGAGTGCTCGCGGAGGTGCGCGCGCGAGGCGTGACGCGCATCGTCACCGTGGGCGCCGCCGGCAGCCACCACGTGCTTGCCACGACGCTGTTCGGGAAGCGCGAGGGGCTCGAGGTCGAGGCGGTCCTCGTGCCGCAGCCGAGCAGCGAGCACGTGGTGGAGGTGCTCCGGGCTTCGTTGGCGCGCGGTCTTCACGCGTTCCCGGTGAGCTCGCGCGCCCTCGTGCCGGCGGCGGTCGCGGCGCGCGTCGTGACGGGGGCCACGTTCGTCCCCATTGGCGGCTCCAGTGTCTCGGGCGCGATGGGTTACGTCGACGCCGCACGCGAGATCGCGGCGCAGGTCCGGGCAGGCGCGGCGCCCGAGCCCGACGTGTGCGTCGTCGCCCTCGGCTCGGGCGGGACGGCCGCCGGTCTCACCGTGGGGTTCGAGGCCGAGAGGATGAAGACGCGGGTCGTGGGTGTGTGTGTGTCGGACCCGAAGGCCCTGGTGGCGTTCGCGTCGCGCCGACTCACGCGAGCCTGCGCGCGCCGAGCCGGGGTCCGCGCGACCGCGGCGGTGCTGCGCCACCGCCTCTTCATCGACACGCGCTTTCTCGGCGACGGCTATGGCCATGCGACCCGCGATGGCGACGCGGCGACGCAAGATGCCAAAATCGGAGCCACGCTCACCCTCGACGCCACGTACACGGCGAAGGCCTTCGCCGCCGCTCTCTGGCACGTGCGTGCGCGTCGCTCGCCCCGTGTGCTCTATTTGCACACGCTCTCGAGCGCCCCGATGGAGCCGTTGCTCGAAGGCGCGGCCGCAATTGACGCGATGGATCCCGCACTGCGAGCGCTAGTCACGCGTTCGTAACGAAGTGCGTCGGCACCCTCTTCGCGTCAAACCACCTGTGCGTCAAGTAGGCGTGCGTCAAGCCACTGTGAGTCAAGACTGGCGCGTTCTTTGCGCCAGCCAAAAGACGACGTCAGAATCTCGCCACGTGACCGCGTCGCGAATACCTTTCCTGTTCCAGTCCCGGCGAAGGTCTCGACGGCAGTCGATCGCTACCTCATTACTCTGACGGGCTTCGCCTAGCGTCCATGGTCCGAAAGAAGCGGTTCCCGCCAGAAGAAGACACGCGTCCCGACCTGAAACGGCCGAAGGACCCGGTCACGCATCAGAGCGGGCCAGCGCCGAAAGACGTCCGCGAGCGCGCCGAAGCGCCGACGATACCCCCGCCATCCGCTCCGCCGCCGACGAAGAGGTCCGGCCGCCCCGCGGGCAAGACGGGGCGCGGGCGCGTGTCCGACGTGCGTGAGGTCGATCACGGGCCCGGCGCGGCGACGGTGGACGAGGTGACCGCCGACCTGTCGAAGGACCCGCGCAGAGAGCGAGACGACGAGGAGTAGGCTGGGCGGCGCGTGATGCGATGG
>PLIR01000557.1 GCA_003139415.1 Myxococcales bacterium
CGTTCGCACAAGAGCACATCGCCCTTCCTCAAGGTGACCTTGGCCAGTCGAACTTCCTGGACGGCACCGGCGGTCCGGGTTTGCTGACGCACGCGGCCGCCTCACTGGACGACGCCCAGCGCTTCACCGGACCGACTGGGCAGACGATTCAAGGTGACAACTCGCTCGTCGCGTTCGTGGTCGCTGCTCACGTGGCCTACCTGGTCCCCGTCAACGTGCTGGGCGGCTACGTTGGCCTCGAGCTCATCGTCCCCGTGGTCCCCTATCTTCGGGTGCTGAGCCGCGCCGGCGCGGCGACGACGTCGGGCGTCGCAGATCTCACGTTCGGCCCCCTCGTGTTCCAGCTGCCGGACCTCACGCTCCTCGGAAGGCCGTTTTCGAGCAGGTTCTCGGTGGACATTACGGCGCCGACCGGGCGTTACAGCTCCGCGGCGCTCGTCAACGTCAGCACCCACGTATGGAGCGTCGATCCATATTACGCATTCACCTGGCTCCTCACGGACAAGCTCGATATGAGCNNAGCGACGAATAGCGACCCCGGCGCAGCTTACGAGGCCGCGACGGTCCAGCCGGGTCAGGCCTTTCACATGAACGCCGGCGCCTCGTGCCAGGTGGTGCCGCTACTCCGCGCCGGAATCGCAGGCTACTTCCTCCAGCAGACGACTGACGCTCACGTGAATGGGTATGCGGTCGCGGACTCTCGGGAGCGCGTCGCGGCTCTCGGTCCCGGGCTCATGGCCATGGTGGCGGGCGCGCAGATTCTCGCCACCGCCTATTGGGAATTTGCGGTGGAAAACCGCCCCGCCGGTTCCCTGTTTCTTCTCTCAGTCCTCAAACCATGGTGACCAATATGGCCTCGGAAAGCGCACGAAACCTGGCGTCATCCGTCATGCTTGCGTACCTCGTCCCGTTCGCGATCACCCTACCGCTGTCGTGGGTGACAGGAAGCCCGGAGCTCCGCGCGGCCGCGACGACCGCGATCCCGATACCGGGCGCAGTCGCCGCCCTGGCCCTCGCCATTGCCCTGACCGTGGTTTCACACTTTTTGCCGGAGGGCTTCCCCCGTCGCCCGTGGGCGTTCGCGCTCGCCGTGGGCGTGGGTACAGGGGTCGCAGGAGCGCTTTGCCTCCAACTACTGACGGCACTTCACGTGTTGAGCGCGCAGTCACTTCTCTTCGCGCTCCCCGGTCCTCTGATGGGAGGGGTCTCGACCGCCGCAGGTTGGGCGCGGTTGCGAGCGCGAAGGCTCACTCATCCGCCTCGGAACGCACTTCACGCAGGGGCGTGACTGGAACACTCGGAGGACCGCAAACATGCGCATTTCAAGCCAAGGAACGACCAAGGATACCGCGAAGCCGGCACACGTCATCGATCTCGACGCGTTCATGCGCGCAAACATGAATCGCGTCTTCAACGAGCGAAACGTCGGTCAGCGCCTCGCGGCATTGGGGGAGCTGTACTCCAACGACGCCACTCTCTACGACCCTGAAGCGGTCGTGACGGGGCGCGAAGCTATCTCGGCAGCTGTAGACAGCTTGCTCGGCAACTTCCCGCCCGACTACGTGTTCACCGCGGCTGGTCCAGCCGTGGGCCACAACGGAGCGGCACGCCTCTTCTGGCGACTGGGCCCGCCCGGCAAGCCCGTCGTGGTCACAGGCACGGACGTCGCCCTCATCGTACACGCACGCATCAAGCGCCTGTACGTGTTCGTCGACCCGGTCGTCCGGTGAGCCGCCGAGTAGGTCGTTCGGAGATCAGATGCACCCTCGGCGTCGGCGATCCCGCGCCACAAACCAGGAGCCGATCATGATTGAAATTCTCGACACCAACGATAAGCGCGCCGTTCGCAACAAGAATAACGTCCTCGAACTCTACGAAATGATGATCAATACGAAGCGGTCCGAGGAGGGCACGGCGAAGCACGTCCGCCCGTCGTACATCCAGCACAACCCGATCATCGCAGACGGGTCGGCTGCGCTGGGCCAGTTTTTCGGCAAGGTGACGCGCGAACGTCAGAACGCGCGGGTCGTCGTGCACAGGATCATTGCTGCCGGCGACTACGTCTGGGCTCATGTGAACTTCATCAACCTCTTCAACGACGACCCGAATGACACGGGGATCGCGGGTGTCGACATCTACAAGATGGACGCCGATGGCAAGGCGGTCGAGCACTGGGACACCCTGCAGTTCGTCGGGGACCCGAAGAACTCGGCCCCGCTGCTCGGGCCGAACATTCCCCGCGCCAATCCGAACGGGATGTTCTGACCCGCGAAGCCCGACACGAGCGGCCCGGCGGAGTGCACCGACCGAAAGGCGCCCGCTCGAGCACCGAGATTGTGAAACGGAAGGCCCCCGTAGCCCGTGCGGGAGCCGGAAGAAGGTCCAGCCACGGACACAGCAACTGCGATTCATCGAAAGGCAAGGGAATCATGTCATCCAACAAGAAGTTCGGTCTCGAAGCGCTTCTGACCCCCGAGGAGAGCGTTCTCGTTCTCATCGACCACCAGCCGTTTCAGTTCGCCAACCTTCACAGTCACGAGCCGACCATGATCGTAAACAACGTGGTCGGCCTGGCGAAGGCCGCAAGAGCCTTCAAGGTACCCACGATCCTGACGACCGTGACGGAGGACCGGGGCGGTCACATCATCAAGGGCATTCAGGAGGTCTTCCCCGACCAGAAACCCATCAACCGCACGACGCTCAACACGTGGGAAGATACGCGCGTCGTCGACGCCGTGAAGAAGACGGGGCGCCGGCAGCTCATTTTCGCCGCACTGTGGACGGAGATATGCCTGGCCTACCCGGTGATCCACAGCCTCGCCGACGGCTACGACGTGTCGTTCGTCACTGATGCATCCGGGGGCACGACCCGCGAAGCGCACGACATGGCCGTCCTGCGAATGATTCAGGCGGGCGCGACGCCGCTCACGTGGATGGGCGTGATGAGCGAGTGGCAGCGGGACTGGGCACGAGAGGCGACCGTGCCGGCTGTGGCCGATGTTTCGGTCGCGCACGCGGGCGGAACGGGCGTCGCGTTCCTCTGGGAGATGCAGCTCCTAAAGGCGGGCGAGAAGAGGTAGCCCGAGACGCGAGGGTCGATGGGCATCCGTCCGCGCTTCCCGTGCAACCCGGGCATCGGAGGATCCGCGGCGAGGTCGCGGACGGGCGTGCCATCCGACCAGTAACCAAAAAAGGGGGAGAAAAAAGGGGGGGAGAGGT
>PLIR01000471.1 GCA_003139415.1 Myxococcales bacterium
GTGTACATCTGGTTGGTGACGATCTCGATGAGGCCGCCCGGCACGTAGATCGGATTGATGTCGTCCCAGTCGCCGTTGGTCTTCTGGTGGATCTCGAAGTTGCCGTCGCTGCCTGTCGTGAGCTCTACGGTATAGAGGTGGTAGTGATCGTTGGCGTCGCGCTTCATCGAGAAGACGGCCTGCGTCGCGTCGAACGACACGTCTGCCCCGTTGAAGTCGGCCGTCGTGAAGGCGGAGGTGAGGCTGGTCACCGTTCCGTCGGCGCGCGGGGGCGAGAGCAGGTTCAGGCTCCCGCCGGGGACGTAGCGCTCGTAGTCGAGCACCTGGCCGTTGCCGTCATCCACGTAGACCGTGGGCACGCCGTCGGTGACGACGGTTGTCTGGCGCTGGATGAAGAGCAGCGACTGGACGCCCTGTCCGAGGGAGCTCGAGTTGTTCGAGCTCCCGCAACCGCCGAGGGCCGCGAGGGCCCCCGCGAGACCCCAGGTCGTCAGACGGGGCAAGTGACGGTGACGTCCTCTCATGGTGTCTCCCCTGTGCTCCGGGGTCTCGTCACAGCACGAGTCAGGCCAGCCCGGCCGTCACACCGAAAGCTGAATGATCCCAGGCCCATCACCGCGCGTGCGGGCCTCGCCCGAAGCCAACGGCAGGTGGCCCCATCCCACGCCTTGGGGCCTCGCACCCCCATCAACGGACGTCGCGCAACCGGAAGGCTTGGGGGAGAAGGGCGGAGAGACGGGTGCTCCGGCGGGCTGCGATTTTTCCGCGTTTGTCTTCGGCGACGAGCACGAAGCGGACGTCCTTTGCGAACTCTGCGAACACCTGCCGGCAGATCCCGCACGGAGCTCCCGGGCGGGCCCCTGCGGTCACGACCGCGCAGGCGACTGGAGCCGTGGCACCCGCCGCCACCATCGCTGCGATGGCCGCGCGCTCCGCGCAGAGGGTGGCCCCATAGGTCGCGTTCTCGACGTTGCAGCCCGTGAAGATGCGGCCATCGCGGACCATCACCGCCGCCCCGACGCGATAGCGCGAGTACGGAGCGTATGCGTTGGCGCGGACGGCGCGGGCTTCGGCGACCAGGCGCTCGACGTCTGCGGCGCGCACGCTCACGGAGTGCCCGCCGGCCGCGAGCTCGCGCCCGCGCGCGCGATCCACCCCCGCAGCAACGTGGTCAACTGTTCTTGTCGGCTCCGTGCGGTGGCCTCGACCTCGGCGTGATCGAGCGGCCGATCGGCGATGCCGGCCGCGAGGTTCGTGATGCACGACAGGCCCGCGACCCGCACGCCCATGTGCCGCAGCGCGATGACCTCGTGCACCGTGCTCATGCCCACGGCGTGGGCGCCGAGGACGCGCAACATGCGGACCTCCGCCGGCGTCTCGTATTGCGGGCCGAGCACTCCCGCGTAGACGCCCTGCCGCAGGGGCACGCCCGCGTCCCGGCCCGCCGCGACCAGCCACGCCCGAAGCTCCGGGTCGTACGCCGCCGTCATGTCGGGGAAGCGCGGGCCGACGTCGCCGTCGTTGACGCCCGTGAGAGGAGAGATGCCCGTCAGGTTGATGTGGTCGTCGATCGCCATGAGGTCGCCCGGCGACCACGCCGGTTCCAGACCGCCCGCGGCGTTGGCGACCAGCACGAGGCCCGCCCCGAGACGCGCCATCGTGCGCACGCCTTGAACGACGCGATCGACCGGGTGCCCCTCGTACAGGTGCACCCTGCCTTGCATGCAGACGACGGACGTCCCCGCGACATCGCCGAAACAGAGGTTGCCCTCGTGCCCCTCGACGGCGGGCGACGGCATGTGCGGCACGTCCCGGTAGGCAATCTTCACGAGCCCGTCGAGGGTGTCGCCGAAGGCGCCAAGGCCGCTTCCGAGCACGACCCCGACGCGCGGGCTCGTGGCGACTCGTCGCCGCACCGCGAAGACGGCGTCCTCCAGCCGAGCGCCGATCGGCGAGGGGGGCGGCTGCGAAAGCGGCGCCACGCCCGATCCCTACCGCTTCGCGAACTTCTTCGTCAGCGCCTCGCACACGAGGGCTGGCGCGTAGCGGCTCGCGTCGCCGCCATGGCTCGCGATCTCGCGCACGAGCGACGCGCTGATGAACCCGTTCTTGGTGCGTGTCGGGAGAAACACGGTGTCGACGGCGGGCTCGAGATCGGCGTTCGCGTGCGCGATCTGCAGTTCGTATTCGAAGTCCGTCGCGGCGCGGAGGCCGCGGACGATGACGCGCGCGTGCTTGGTCTGGCAGAACTGGATGAGCAGGCCGTCGAACGACTCGACGACGACGTTCGGCAGGTGCGCCGAGACGCGCGACACCAGCTCGACCCGCTCCTCGACCGAGAACAGCGGCGTCCGCGTGGCGTGCTTGCCGATGCCGACGATGACGTCGCTGAACAGCTCCGACGCGCGCTCGATCAAGTCGAGGTGGCCGAGCGTCGGCGGATCGAAGCTCCCCGCGTAGACCGCGAGGCGGGCGATCGAGCGCCCGCTCACTTCGTACCCGCCGGGCCGGGGGACGCAGGCACGCCAAGCGGTGCGGCCGAAGGGGCAGGCGCCGCTGCCGCGGGCGTCTTGGGAGCGCTCGCCTCGTCGGGCCCAATGAGCGTGGGGTCCGGCTCGACCCACATGAAGCGGCCGTCGTCCGCGAACGTCATACGAAAGAACGCGAGCAGGTCGGCCCCGATGACGCCACCGAGATCGACGTCGAGCTGCGACGTCAGCGGGTTGAGGTCGGCGCCCTCGAGCGCGGGCATCCTCGCGAGGTCGAATCCGCCGATGCGGAACATCGGGAGCACGCCTCGCTTGAGGTGCGAATCGTCCGGCATCGACGCTAGGGTCTTCACGTCGATGCCAGCCCGCTGCCATGCGGCGTCCTCGAGCAGAAGAGGATAGGACCGCACGCTGTCGACAAAGAGCGGGACCGGTTGGACGTCGCCCGGCGCGACCGCCGCGCGCAGGATCATCCCGCCTCCGCGCAAGTAAAAGAGCGGCACGCGGTTGGCATCGGGCGGGGGCGCCGCGTCCTGGCGCCGGACGACGAACTGATCGCCGCGACGATCGATCGTCACGTGCGCGTGCCGCAGGAATTGTCCGCCGATGAGGGCCTTGATGGGGAGGCCGAGCTGCCGCGAGATCGGCGACAAGTCCTCGACGAGGGCCGGCACGTCGTTGACCTCGACGCGGTCGAACCGGAGGCTGACCCACGCCGGCTCGTGCCGCGAGTTGGAGTCGAGGAGGATCTCGCTGGAGCCCGTCCCGACCAGCGCCAGAATGCGCTCGCCGTCGAGGTCGCAGGGGACGACGTTGGCCGTGCCCAGAGAGACGCGGTCGATCGTGCGAGGCATCTCGACCGCCCCGACCAGACCGCCGTCCATCTGAAAGGGATGACGGCCGGCCCCGCGCCGAGCGAGCGATGCGACGTCGCGAGCCCAAGGATCCTTGACCAGCGGGTCGGTGAGCAGGGTCTCCAGCTCGTCGGCCGCGTGCTCGAGGTCGCCCGAGAGCCAGTACGCGCGGCCCCGCAGGCTGTGGGCTTCGCTGGACGCGAGGCCCTCGGTGAACCGCAGGACCTCGGCGTAGTCGAGGCGGACGAGCGCCACGTGGGCCGCGAGCTCGCGAGCTTCGCTGTCGTTGGGGGCGACGGCGATAGCATGGGCGGCAGCGTCGCGCGCGTCATCGAAGTCGGCGGCGCGGTAGCTCTTCTTTGCGCGGTCGAGCCATTCGGTCGCCAGGGGGGGACGCGCCGACCCCGCTGGCCCGAACGAAGACCCGCAGGCGACGGACGCGGCGCACAGCGCCAGGAAAACGAGCGGTCTACGCATCGAGGTAGTTCTCACGGGAAGGTCAGGGGAGAGGGCGCCGGTTCGACGCGGAGGATCCGGTCCGCACGGAGCTCTCGCCGTCCCCGTCCCGGGAGCTGATACCCCACAACGCCCGGCGGGTCGAGGTCGGAGCGGACTTCGAGCACCACCATGGTGAGGGGCTCGGGCTGACGTCGCGCGGCTCGGTATGTCAGCACCACGGGGACGCCGTGCTCGGCGGCTGCCTCGCAAGCCAGGACGATGGCCTGCCGGGCGCGCCGCTCGCCGACGCGGACCTCCCACAAATCGCGCGCGCAGGTGGGCGCCAGCACCTCGACGCAGCGGGCGAAGACCTCACGCATCGCCCGGACGTCGCTGTCGGCCCGGTGGGCACGGCCCCGGTCGATGACGAGCTGCCGAGACAGGGCGTCGAGCGAGTACGAGGGGAACGCGAACGCGCGCCGCGCAAGCACCAGAGTGTCGAGCCAGCGCTCCACGTGCAAGACGAGCCCTGCGCGGTCGCACTCGGCCGCGAGAAAGCGGATGTCCCACACCGCGGCGTGGGCCACGAGGATCGCGCCGTCGAGCAGCGCCAGCACGTCGCCGGCGATTTCGCCGAAGGGCGGGGCGGCCGCGAGCTCCTCGGCGCTGATGGCGTGGATGCTCGCGCCCGGACCCGTCCTTGCGCCGGGGTTGACCAGGGAGCAGAAGTGCCCGGTGGTCTTTCCGCCGACCACCCTCTCGACGCAGACCTCGACGACCCGGTCCTGCGCAGCGTCCAGGCCCGTCATCTCGAGATCGACGAAGGCGAAGGGCGCCTCGGCAACGGGGAGGTCCCAGGGCGGGCCGGTGGGCGGGGGGTGCATCGGGAAGGTGCCGGGTCAGGGAGTCTTGGGGGCCGGGTCGAGCCAGTCGGGAACGGGGATCTCGCCCGCGTCCGCATCGTACGTGGGCGCCGTGCGCGGTGGGACGTGGACGAGCATCGGCGGCGGCGTCGATGTGAAATGTCGGGAGAGCGCCCACGCGGCTCCCGCGATCGCCACCAGCCCGAGGGCGAAGGTGCGCACGAGAAGGACGCGAGGGACGGGCTCCGGCCGGGCCCCGGCCGCGGCGCGCTTGCTGTCGACCTTCCTTGCGAACATGCGAAAAACGGGGGTGCTAGAGAGCTTTCAGCGAGCGATGAAGGACGGCACGCTGGTCATCCACGAGATCTACGCGAGCATCCAGGGCGAGTCGACGTTCGCCGGGCTGCCCTGCACCTTCGTGCGCACGACCGGCTGCAATCTGCGGTGCTCGTGGTGCGACACGCCTCAGGCATTCCACGGGGGCACGCGCATGCCGCGGAGCGAGGTGCTGGCGCGCGCGCTCGCGCTGAAGACGCCTCTGGTCGAACTGACCGGCGGCGAGCCGCTCCTTCAGCCGGCAGTGCTTCCGCTCATGCGAGAGCTGTGCGACGCAGGGCGCACGGTGCTGGTCGAGACGAGCGGCGAGGCGGACGTGGCCGGCGTCGATCCGCGCGTCCACAAGATCATGGACCTGAAGTGCCCCGGCAGCGGCGAGGGCCACCGCAACCGATGGAGCAACCTGGAGCACATCGGCCCCCGCGACGAGATCAAGTTCGTCCTTGCGGACAGGGCGGACTACGAGTGGATGCGCGCGACGATCGCGGAGCGGCGGCTGTCCGAGCGGACACCCAACCTGCTCGCGAGCACCGTCTTCGGCCGGTTGCCCCCGAGAGACCTCGTCGGCTGGGTGCTCGAGGACGCCTTGCCCGTGCGCGTCCAGCTCCAGATGCACAAGTACGTCTGGGCGCCGGAGGCGACGGGCGTCTAGCCGAGCATGAAGTCGCGGTACGTCTTCACGTCTTCTTTCGAGCCCAGGATGAGGGGGGTGCGGTCGTGGAGGCCCTTGGGTTCGATGTCGAGGATGCGATCGGTGCCGTTGGTGGCGGCGCCGCCGGCTTGCTCGAAGAGGTAGGCCATCGGGTTGGCCTCGTAGAGGAGGCGGAGCTTGCCGGCGGGGCTTTTCTTGTCTGCCGGGTAGGCGAAGATGCCGCCCTTCATCAGCGTGCGATGGGCATCGGCGACGAGGGAGCCGACGTACCTGTGGCCGTAGGGGAGGCCGCGCTCCTTGTCCTCGGTCTTGAGGAACGCGTTCCACTTTTTCACGCGATCGTCCCACCTCGCGAAGTTGCCTTCGTTGATCGAGTACGTGTTGCCGCGCTCGGGGCACCGAATGTTGGAGTGCGAGAGGAAGAACTCGCCGACGCTCGGGTCGAGGGTGAATCCGTGGACGCCGTGGCCCGTCGAGAGCGAGAGCGTCGTAGCGCTGCCGTAGACGGCGTAGCCGGCGGCGACGATCTTGTTGCCCGGCTGCAGCGCACCCTCGTAGAGCCGGCCGCCCGCGCTCTGCGCACGAAGGACACAGAAGATCGTGCCGATCGAGATGTTGACGTCGATGTTGCTCGAGCCGTCGAGCGGGTCGAAGCAGACGATGTACTTGCCCGTCTCGGAGAGCACGTGGGCCTGCTCGAGCTCTTCGCTGGCGACCATGGCGCAACGACCGCTGCGCTCGAGCACCGTGCAGAGCACCTCGTTCGCGAAGGCATCGAGCTTCTGGACGCGCTCGCCCTGGACGTTGGTTTCGCCCGTGTAGCCGAGCATGTCGGCAAGGCCTGCGGCGCGCACGCGGGTATGGATGATGCGGACGGCGAGCCCGATCGCGTTGAGGAGGGAGGCGAACTCCCCCGTGGCACCGGGCGCCCCGCGCATGCCGGCCATGATGTGGGCCTCGAGCGTCGTTCCGACGACGGAAGGGAAGGCGGGCGGGCTCAGCGAGTCGTGGTTCATCGGGGATTCGAACCGGGAGCACTAGCAATACCGGAGCCAGGCGCCAACGCTAACGCCAACCGTTCGGCTCTCGGGCTCTCTTGGCCTAACGGCGCGCAGGGCACGCGTGTCTCGCCGTGTGTCTTGCCGGGACTGGTGGTGAGGGCTAGGCTCCGTTCCGTTCACAGGGTAGGGGGCCGCAGTCGATAGGAGCACGCGAAGTCATGGCTGGCGCGACCGATCGGGTAAAACAAATTCTCTCTTGGTACGCCGCCGACAGCGTCGGGGTGAAGACGAACATCGCGCGCCTGCTCAATCAGGGCACGCTCGGCGGGACGGGCAAGCTCGTCATCCTGCCGGTGGACCAGGGTTTCGAGCACGGCCCGGCGCGGTCGTTCGCGCCGAACCCGCCGGCGTACGACCCGGACTATCACTTCCAGCTCGCCATCGACTCCGGCTGCAACGCGTACGCCGCGCCGCTCGGCTTCCTCGAGGCGGCGGCCGACAAGTTCTGCGGCCAGATCCCCATGATCCTGAAGCTGAACAACTCCGACACGCTGGCCAAGATGGACCAGCCGTGCAGCGCCATCACGGGCAGCGTGAAGGACGCCGTGCGCCTCGGGTGCGTCGCGATCGGGTACACGATCTATCCTGGCTCCGGCAGCCGCAACATCATGTACGAGGATTTGCGCGAGCTCATTCTCGAGGCCAAAGATGCCGGGTTGCCCACGGTGCTCTGGGCGTACCCGCGCGGCGCGGGCCTGTCGAAAGAGGGCGAGCAGGCGATCGACGTCACCGCGTACGCGGCGCAAATCAGCTGTCAGCTCGGCGCGCACGTCGTGAAGGTGAAGCCGCCCAAGGACTTCATCGAGCAGCCCGAGGCCAAGAAGGTCTTCGAGAAGTACGCGATCCCCACGAAGACGCTCGCCGACCGCGTGAAGCACGTCGTCGAGAGCGCCTTCAAGGGCAAGCGCATCGTCATCTTCTCGGGCGGTGAGGCCAAAGGGACGGACGAGCTGCTCGAGGACGTCCGCGGCATCGCGGCTGGCGGCGGCTTTGGCAGCATCATGGGTCGCAACGCCTTCCAGCGGCCGCACGCCGAGGCCGTCAAGTTGCTCGGCGACGTGATGCAGATCTTCAAGAAAGCCGGCTGAGAGAGCGGACGAGCGGCTCATCGCCGAGGTGATGGGCGGGTGAGCGCGCACGCGAACGTCGCGGCGGTGTTCGCAAGTCTGGCCCTGTCGTGCGCGCTGGCTCGCCCGCCGGTTCCGGCGGCGCCGGGGCCCGATCGCGCCGAAATCGCGCGCGAGCGGACGCTTGAACTCGAGCAGGTCGTCCGCGAGACGCTGGAGATGCTCGCCGAAGACGACCCGCGGCTGCTGGCGCGCGAGCGGCCGGTCCTGCCGCCAGAGGTCTTCCTGGGGAGCCCCCTCGGCTTGTTCTCCTTCGAGGCGCGCGCGACGAGGCTCGAGGTTGCCGCGGGCAGGTTGGCCGCCTTCGGCGCCGGGTATCCGAGCGTCGCCCCGCCGGGAAGCGCGATCGCTCGCCCGGACCTCGAACGTGAGAGGCTCTCGCGGCTCCTCGAAGAAGAGCGCGCGCGCACGGCGGACGAGGCTCGCCTCGGTGATGCCTCGGGAGATCTGGTGCGCGGCATCGTCGCGACGTGGGCGCCGCTCGACGCCCACGCGGCCATCGACGACATCGCCGCCCTGCAACTCCGAGTCGAGGAGCTTCGTGACCGCGACGCGTGGGTCAGCGCGCACCTGCGCGAGATCCGCGACTCGCTCCGCGGGCTGCCGCGTACCGGTCCCCTGGATCTCGACCATGCGCTGAATCCGCTCGAGCGAATGCTCGCGCCGACGCAGTATCCCAAGAGCGCGGCGGCGATCGCGGAGCTCCGGGTGGCCCTCGACGAGGACATGCGCGCGGTTTCTCCCCTCGTCGACGCCGATCGCGTCAAGCGGGGGACGAAGCTGCACCTCGGGGTCGAGGTGGATCCGGCGACGCTGCCCGCGCGCCTAGCGCCGACGATCGCGCGCCTCGAGCAACTCGCGACCGCGGCTCTCGGTTGGTACGGCTACGCGCGCGGTTCGGTCGAGGATCGCGCGAGGGAGCTTCTCTTCGTCGACGCGAGGTGTCCTTGCGGTCCAGGGACGCGGGTCGGTGCCATTGGCCCGCCACCCGAGCGCGCCAAGATCTGCGGTGTGCTGCGCGCCCTCTCCGAAGAGCCGCACCCGGGGACCGCCATCATCGCGTTGCACGACGAAGTGCTCCTCGCGCTCGCCGCCGCGACCACGTCGCCGCCCCCGCGCACCCTCCTACTCTGTCACCCCGACGACGACGCCGTCGACGCGTTTCGTCGCGAGGCGCGCGAGCGTCCCGTCCCCTTCATCGGCGTCCTGCTGGCCGCCGAGCTCCTGTTCGGACCCGGAGCGGACACCAACGCGCGCTTGCGGGCGTGGACTGCCCTGGGAGACGCGCCGCTCGACATCGTCGCGAGGGAGCTGCCTTAGAGCGCAGTCGCCGCGAGCAATGCGTCTTCGCGACGGCTACTTCTACTTCTTGCTGGCGGTCTTCGGCTTGGGCTTCGTGGCCGCAGGTGCGCCGCCGTCGCCCGTCGTCTGGTACTTCGTCGCGTCGGAGGTGGCCCAGTCTGCGGTAGACGAGGCGAGCTGGTAGATCGCGTCGCTGTCGCCCTTCTTCGCCCAGCGGTCGGTGCCCGTGGACACCTTGCCCACCTGGAGGACTACCGGCGCCGGCGCGTCCTTCAGGGCGATCGACACCGTCGCGTCGGGCTTGTCGAGGCCCGTCTCCGCCACCGTCTTACCGTCGCCGAAGTCGTCCGCCGAGAGGCCCTTGTAGGCGCGCAGCATGTCCTTGACCTTGGTCTCGTCGAAGCGCGGCAGCGGCTTCTTGTCGAACATCGCCGTCCACTTGTCGCCGCCCTTGGCGAAGACGAACGTCCCGTGCGAGTTCACGATCGTCGCTTCGGTCGCGTTCAGGTCGTCGAACTTGAGGACGTCCTTGTTCCGGAAGTCCTTGGCCTCCTTCGTGTAGAGGTACGACGAGTAGCCCTTGGCCGCCCAGACGGCGTCCGGCTTGTCGGCGACGGTGACCATCTGACCGGCAGTACCGCTCTTGCCGAAGTACTCGTCGACCTTCTTGTCGGCGCCCTTCCACGCGACGACGTGCACCGCGTGCGCTGGGTCGAGCTGCTTGTCCTTCCGGATGGCGTCGTCCAGCGTCAGATTGATCTTCGAGTCGATCTTCAGGTCGTGGAGGTTCGTGACGAGGTCTTTCGCCACCATCTGGTTGGCGTCGGCCTGCACCGGCTTGACGACCTCCCACTTCGTCGCCGCCCCGGCGTCCGTGGCCGGCGCCGACGGATCGGCCACCTTCTGCAGCACGACCTCGGGCTTGTCGCCGTTGGTGATGCTCACCTTGTCGATGTCCTCGGGCGCGGAGATCGTCGGGAAGTCGGCCTCGGTGACCGTCGGCTTGCCGAGCGCGTCGTCCTTCTGCGCCTGCTTGTAGACGAGGAACGTGAGGGCGCCGAGGACGACGACGCCACCGATGAGGAGTTTGTCGCGTGAGATGGCCATGGTGTTTCTCGCGCCGGGCCTAAGCCAGCGAGACGGCCTCCCGCGCCGTCGTTCGTGTCCGCCACCGCAGCAGGCCGTACGCCGCGAAGAGCACGGGAATGCCGAAGATGAGGAATAGCTCGATGTTGCGCTGCTGGTCCTTGCGGGCCGTGCGGATGTCTTGCTCCTGCTTTCGCAGCTGCTCCTCCGTCTCGTCGACGGAGATCTTCACCTTGTCGCCGTAGACGAGGTTCGGGTCGCTCTGGATCTTCGCGCTGACCGCGAGCAAATCGGTGTCGCCGCTCAACCAGTCGAGCATGTTCTTGAAGACGAGGATCGCCGGGGTGACGAACTGCTGCGCGTACGGACCGGCGAGCATGAGCAGGTTCTCGTCGCCGCCGAGGCTGGGCATCATCGCGCCGTACTGGCCCATGTCCGGACCGTTGCCCGCGCGAGCCAGGGGGTTGGCGAAGAACTGCGAGGATGCGAGGACGAAGATCCGCGCCGGCTTCGCGCTCTGGGCTGGCGCGTCGACGCCCTGCTTGTCGCCCTCGGGGAAGGCGCTCTTGAGGGTCCCCTCGACGTCGGCCGCGATGGCGTACTGCCGCTGCTGCTGGCCCTTGAGCTTGCTCGCCCACTTTTGCCCGACCTCGAGGTCGACGGTTTCACCCGTCAGGTGCACCGCCGCGGGCGACGACCGCATGACGACCTGCATCTTGGCCCCGGGCTGCTTGTCCGTCTTGAGCGAGAGGCTGGACGCGAACGGCACCGCCATGTCTTCCATCCGGAAGAGCGCGGGGAAGCTCGTGTCGACGAACGCGTCGGCGCCGCTCGGCACGGGACCGTCCTGAACGTTCAAGATCTGCGGGATCTCGGCGGTGCCGATGCGGCCCATCGTGGGGACGATGAAGCGCACGTGCCGCCAAAGGTCGATGATGACGTCCTTGTCGACGTCGACTCCGTAGCCATCCAGCAGCTTGTCGAGGCCGTGCAAATCGAGCTTCGCGCTCATCGTCGCGTCGTTCGCCTTGAGGTTGACCGCGCTGGCGACGACCGCGAGGGCCTTGCCCTTCATCACGAACTGGTCGATGCGGCGCAGCTCCTTCTCCGTCAGATCCTTGCCGGGCTGGGTGACGATGAGACCGTCGAGGTCGTCCGGGACCTCGCTGTCGCCGCCCTTCAAGTCGACGTCCACGAACGTGTAGAAGGGGAAGTTCTGGGTGACGATCTGCTGGATCGAGTACTTGCCGATGTTGTGCGGCACGAGATCCGGGTCGGTCAGCTTGAGGCTGTCGTCGCCCGTCAGGACGCCGACCTTGTGGTGGATGTCGTCGCCCTTGTCGCGGATTTCGCGGATCTTGTTGGAGATCCAGAACTCGAGCCCGTCGCTGCGGTCCGGCGGCAAGAACTTGATGACGTCCTGCTGCTCGCCGTACTTGAGCACGAGGCCCATGAAGCCCTGCGTCACGGCGGCCTTGTCGTCGGTGTCGCTCGTCTCGCCGAAGGGCTGCTCGACGAGACCGGCGTCCTTGGCCTTCTTCTTCGTGTCGTCGTCTTTGGGCTCGATGATCGCGTAGTCGAACTTGCCGCCGCCGGCGTTCTTGTACTCCTGGAGGAGATCGCGCAGATCGCGGACGAAGGCGTCGAGCTTGGGCAGACCCTTGGTGACGTAGGCGTCGACCACGAGCTCCTGCTTCATCGAGCGGAGCAGGCTGCCGCTGCCCTTGGACAGCGTGTACTTCTCCGCGCGCGTGACGTCCTTGCGGCCATACAGGCCGAGCGCGGACAGCGCGTTGAGGGCAACGAGGATCGCCGCGACTACGGCGATGAGAGCGCCGCTCTCGAGGGCGGTCTTCTTTCGCTTCTCCATGGTGCGTTTCCTGGGGTTTGCTGGCTCACGCCCACTTCCGGCTCTCGAGAGAGCGGAAGGCGACGAGGAGGCAGAGAACCGTGACGGACAAGAAGTAGATGACGGCGCGGCTGTCGATGAGTCCGAGGGCGAACGACTGGTAGCGCGACTGGAACGAGATGAAGGAGATCGCATCGCCCAGGCCACCCGGCACCAGCGATACGATCGACCCGACGAAGTAGAGGACGAAGAGCGACGCCAGCGTCATGAAGAACGCCATGACCTCGCTCTCGGTCAGGCTCGAGAGCATCATCCCGATCCCGACGGCGGCGGCCGAGAAGAGCGTGCATCCGAGGTATCCGGAGACGACGGGGCCCCAGTCGAGCGCCCCGAGGTGCCACGGCCAGATGAACATCGCGATCGGGTAGATGAGCGTCGCCGCGAGCAGCACGAGGACCATCGCGAGCGCGGCGAAGTACTTGCCCAGGATGACGTCGCTGTCGCGCACGGGCATCGTGATGAGAAGCTCCAGCGTGCCGGAGCCCTTCTCGGCCGCCATCGAGCGCATCGTCACCGCCGGGATCACGAAGATGCTCATGAGCCAGGGCAGGTACGTGAACATCGGGACGACCGAGGCCCGATCGAGCTCCCAGTAGCGGCCGACGATCGCCGGCACCCAGAAGACGAGCACGCCGAGCAGCAGCATGGATCCGCCGAGCACGACGTAAGCGACCGGCGAGTTGAACTGCGCCCGCAAGTCGCGGCGCGCGATGATGAGGATGTTCTGCATGGGCTAAGTCCGATCCTCTTTGGCGGCGATCACGGCGTCGACCTGGCTGCCGGCCGCGCGGGTGTCGTCATCGTCGTCGTCGTCCTCGTCCTC